>DAOUGZ010000147.1:0-21591 GCA_034428955.1 Anaerolineae bacterium
CAACGGGCTGGAGAACCTGGCGCGGGTGTGCAAGGGGAAGGTCTGTGTGGACCTGGACCTGGACCGCCAGCGCTTCCCGTTCTTCACGCCGGGGGAGATTGACGCGCACGTGCGCGAGGTGGTGGAGGTGTTGGGCTCGCCGGAGGGCGGCTTGTGGGTGCATGCGGAGGTTGGCGTGGATGTGCCGCTGGAGAATGTGGAGGCCATCTGCACGGCGCTGGAAAAGTACCGCTCGTACTATACCGCCTGACCGGCTGCAGCTGGGCCGCTGCGCCGACTTTGCTATCCGGTTGGCGGATGCTGCCGGCGAGCGCTTTGGCTTGGACTGGCTCTGGACGGGGGACGATGTGGCTTCGCAGCGATCGTTGCTGATGAGCCCTGCCGTCTGGCGACGGATGGTCAAGCCGCATCTGCAGCGCGTCTTTGCGGCCGGCAAGAGGCGGGGGCTCTGGGTTGCCTACCATTGCTGCGGTGCCCTGAGGGAGATCATCGGCGACCTCGTCGAGATCGGCATGGACGTGCTCAACCCCATCCAGTGCAACTGCCCGGGCATGGACCCGCTGGAGCTCAAGCGCGAGTTCGGCGCCCGGTTGGCGTTCATGGGTGGGGTCGATACGCAGGGGCTGCTCCCCAACGGCAGCGCCTTGGAAGTACGCCGGGCTACGGCGCGCCTGCTGGAGGGCATGACCCAAGGGGGTGGCGGCTACATCCTCGCCGCCTCGCACACCATCCCCCCGGAGACGCCTGACGAGAACATCTTTGCTATGTACGACGAGGTGGGGATCAGCCGGGAGGAGATCCTGGACCGCGCCGCGGACATCCGCCGGCGCAGCAAGGTGAGCCGGCCCGGCCTCTGAACCTGGAGGAGCAGCCCATGCCGGCACATGGCCAGATTGCAGTTGGGGGCCAGGTCGCCGCCGGCGACCTGGCCCACCTGCGCGAAGAAGCGCTGGGGAATGTGCTCGTTTTTGCCCTCATCGGCTGGTATGGCTGGTGTGCCGTGCTCTTCCCCGGCAATGCCGGCTTCCACGCCGTCTGGTGTGGGCCTGTGCTCATGCTCGCGGGGCTGGGGGCCGGCGTTTTGCTGCGGAAGCGGCATCCGTCGCTGGCGGGCGCTGCGGTGTTGGCGGGCATGGCGACCGGCGCTCTGCATCACGTCTGGCTGCAGGGCCTGGGGCTGACGCCCTACCTGCTGGCCGTTGTTGTCGGGCTGACCGGCCTGCTCTTCGGCCTGCAAGCTGTCTTGGTGGCGATGGCAGCCTGTGGCGGCTTGGTCATTGCCATCGGTGCGCTGCGCTGGGGCTACCCCATCTACGCCGGTGATTTGTGGGCGCCCGTCCTGGTTATCGGCGCCGTCGGCATTACCTCGGCGCTGGCCGTGCGCAACCTCTACACGGCCCTCTACTGGGCCTGGGACCGTACTCTGGCTGCCCAGCGCAACGAGAAGGAACTGCGCGAGCGGCGGGCTGAGCTGGCCCGGACGGCCAAGGCGTTGGACGAGGCCTGCCAGCGTCTGGAGCATCTGAACTATGACCTGGCGCAGGCCCGCGAAGCGGCGGAAGAGGCGCGGCTCATCAAGCAGCAGTTCACCACCAACGTCTCCCACGAGCTGCGCACGCCACTGAACGTCATTGTCGCCTTTAGCGAGATGATGTACCTCTCGCCCGAGAGCTATGGCGGCGTGCCCCTGCCCCCCGAATACCTCGGCGACGCCCGCGAGATCTATCGCGCCAGCCAATCGCTATTGCGGCTGATCGACGACGTGCTCGACCTCTCGCAGATCGAGGCTCAGAGGCTGAGGCTGCAACTCGAGCCGGTGCCTTTGCCCGAGGTGGTCGCTGAGGCGCTGGGCATCATGCGCCCGCTGGTGCGCGGCAAGAATATCGAGCTGCGTGCCGAGATTCCCACCGATCTGGCGCCGTTGCTGATGGACCGCGCGCGGGTGCGTCAGGTGCTGTTGAACCTGCTCAACAATGCTCGCCGCTTCACTCCCAAAGGCTCGATTACCGTCAGCGCGGTGGCAGAGCCGCAAGCCGTGCGGATCACCGTCGCGGATACCGGCATCGGCATCGCACCCGAGGACCAGGACAAGGTCTTTCAAGAGTTCCGCCAACTCGACGGCTCGAGCACCCGCCAACGTGACGGCACTGGGCTGGGGCTGGCCATCAGCAAACGCTTTGTAGAGATGCACGGTGGGCGCATCTGGGTGGAGAGCGAAGGCATCCCCGGCAAGGGTGCTGCCTTTCACTTTACCTTGCCGCTCAATGGGCAGGGCAGCACGGCCGCCCATCTGCAGCGGACGGCGCTCACGCTGGCCCGGCCCGGCGGGCGTGGCCGCACGTTGCTCGCCGTCGGGCAGGACCCGGCTGCTATCCGTCTTCTCGAGCAGGCGCTGGAGGAGTATCGCGTCGTACCGGTCGCCGATGTGGCCGAGGTTCCGCAACTGGCTGCCGAGTTGCAGCCGCAGGCGGTGCTGCTCAACGCGGCGCAGGGGCGGCCGGCCTGGCGCAGGGCGCGGCAATTGCGCCGGACGCTGGGGGGAACAGTACTGCCTATCCTTCTCTGCCCGCTCGTCAGCGAGCGGCAAATGGGCCAGGACCTGGGCGTGATCGACTATCTCGTCAAGCCGATCGCGCGCCAGGCGTTGGTGGACCTGCTGAACCGGTTGGGTCCGGACACTGGCCGCATTCTCATCATCGATGACGACCCGCGCATGGCCCAGGTGCTCTCGCGGATGATCCGCTCCACCGGCCGTCCGTGTGAGGTGCGGCGGGCGCACCGCGGCCAGGCCGGCCTGCGCGAGATGCGCCACGAGCGCCCGGACCTCGTCCTTTTGGACCTGGTGATGCCCGGCATGGACGGGCAGGCGGTGCTGGCCAAGATGCGCGAAGACCCGGACCTGGCCGCGGTGCCTGTGGTGATCATCACGGCGCAGGAGCACACGCCGGCAGCGGAGCGCCGGCTGAGCGGCGGGGTGATCCAGGTGAGCCGTGAGGCCGGGTTCAGCAATGAGGAGGCGCTGGCCTATCTGCGGCACATGCTGGAGGCGGGCGTGGCGCCGGCGGTGCGGGAAACCCAGGGAGCTGAGGGGAACCGGGGAATCGAGGAACGAGGGAACTGAGGAGAGTTCCTACGAGCTCCCCTGGCTCCCTGATTCCTTGGTTCCCTTCGCTTCCAGCCCCGCCAGGGCCGCCAGCAGGTTGGCCTGGGTGACCGGTTTGTGCAGGTAGGCGGCGGCGCCGAGGGAGTAGGCCAGGTCGGGGTCGTCGAGCACTGAGCAGATGAACACCGGGATGTCGCGCGTGGCCGGGTCGTTCTTGAGGGCCTGCAGCACCTCCCAGCCGTCCTGGACGGGCATCATCACATCGAGGACGATCGCCGCTGGGTTCAGCTCCCCGGCCAGCCGTAGCGCCTCGGGGCCGCTGTCGGCGCCGGCCACTTGGTAGCCGTGCCCGGTCAGGTAGCGGCGGAAGGCGCGCACCACACCCTCATTGTCCTCCACGACGAGCAGGGTTTTTTCCGTATCCGGCGGCAAGTCGAAGCGGCAGACGCTGCCCCAGAGGCTCTGCTCGTGGCCCTGCCAGCGGCCGCCCATCATCTCGACCAGGCGCTGAGCCGAGCCCAGCGCCCGCTCCTGCTGCGGCGTTACGCCGGTGCTCGCCGGCACGCCGGCTGGGGGCCTGGCTTGGATGGTGACGCGAATGCCCCCCTCGCTGACGCGGGCGTGAAGAGAAACCCGGCTTGCGCCCGGCCGGGTGATCAGCTCGCTGAGGATTTTGAGCAACACCTGTCGCAGGAGCGTGCGGTTGCCGTAGACGGGCGGCAGGCGCTCGGCCAGCTCGGCCTCCAGCGTCACGCGGCGCTGCTCGGCTAGGGCGCCCACCGCAGACAGCACCCCCTGCACCACGTCCGCGAGGTGGACGGCTTCTCGCTGCACCAGGACGCGCTCCGCCTCAGCGACCAAGAGGTCATCCCCTGGGGCGGGTGCGGGGGCAGGCTGGGGGAGCTTTTGCCACAGAAGCGCCGCCAGCCGCAACAGCGCCTTGCGCTGCTCGCGGAAGAACTGGCGCCGGCTGTAGCCCAGCTCGCGTGTGATATCGGCGACCTCGCGCCCCTCGATGTAGCGGTAGACGAGGAGGAGATAACGCTCCATCTGCGGGCCGGCAGCGGGCACGCCTGCCGCGGGGTTCAGAGCCTCAATGCTCTCCAACAGCAGGCGATAGAGGCGCTGGGCGCGGTGCGCGCCGTCGCGCGGCGCATCGGGCCAAAAGCGCTGCGCCAGCGTGTGGGTCTCCAGGTAGGGATAGTCGTGCAGGTGGTTCAGGGCATCCCTCACCTGTGCGAGGAACTCGGCGTGCGCGGACGATTGGTTTGCGGTGTCTCCCACGGTCTCTTCCAATTCTGGCACTGAGGTGTCGCGAATCCGGCACTCTAGTACTGTCGGTGGGCGGCGATTCTTGCTATCATGAGTTTGGTAATGCATTACTGCGGGCAGGCTGGGCCAGTGTTCAGGCTGCCAAAACCAGCCGCTGGCAGGCTAGTGCTGCGCCGCATAAGTTCTGATGAGTAACATGACGCCGCATGAGGCGAGTCCCATCCATCAGAATCTCTGTGGTGCACTACTAATTCCGTTCATTCTAGCACACTACAACTGGGCAAACAAGAATCGAACATCGTGGGCAGGGTGTCGTAGGAGCGGGGTTCCGGAGAGCCAAGACTTAGTTGCGGCAGGGAACGGCGGATAGTAGAAAGCCGTAGATGTATTTGGTCGGGCTTGTATCATAGGACCCTTAATCACTACGCATAGGGGCTCGGAAAGTCATTTCGTGGCACCATGGAGTACTTGGGCCTGTTGATGCCACCATAGCTTCGTATATGCTGGCTCCCCATCTGCTCGCAGAAGGAGCCGTTATGGATTAGAGCACGCTAACCTGGCAATCAAGCGCCATCTGTAGCCCTGACCAAATTCGCCGCGGAAGAACGAAAGGAGAGAGATGAACAAGACATTGCGCGTTGCTTGCACATCGATAAGGCAAGAGATCTGCCGGCGCGAGTTCCTCTGTCGGGCTGTTGCTGCTAGCGGTATCGCCTTGTTGTCCGCAGCATGCTCGGCACCGTCCCCGACTGCCGCCCCGGCACCCCAGTCGCAGACGACTCAGCCTGCTGAAGCCGGAGCGCCTACTTCGGTATCGGCTACTGCCGCACCAGCCGCGAAGGAAAGGGTGACGATATCCTACTGGCACGGTTGGACGGAACAGTGGGAGCGCTACGTTCAGGACGTCATCACGCGCTTTGAGCAAGTTCAGGATGAGGTGCACGTCGAACCGGTTGTTGTCTCAGAAGAACAGATGAGCAAGCTAGCTGCGGCAATCGCCGCCGGTAACCCGCCGGAGATCGTAACTCTCTATTCAACAGACCAGATCCCTGCCCTAGCGACCGAGCAGGCAATATTGCCCTATGAAGCCGTAGCGACACCGGACGAGATGCAGGCGATGGAGGACTGGTACTCGCCGGCAGCTTGGGTATCCGGAGCGTGGAATGGCAAGATCTACAGTACAGCCAGCTGCTTCGGTTCCTATGCGTTAGCATGGAATAAAGGGTTCTTCGGCGAGGTAGGCTTGGATCCGGAGCAGGGACCGAGAAGCGTTGCCGAACTGGACGAGTGGGCGGAACGCCTTACTACATTTGATGAACGAGGCAATCTCTCGCGCATGGGGTTCTTACCCGCCACAGGAGACTTTTGGACTGCATGCGCCAATTTTGGCGGTCGTATTTAT
This sequence comes from Anaerolineae bacterium, assembly GCA_034428955.1. Taxonomy (GTDB): domain Bacteria; phylum Chloroflexota; class Anaerolineae; order SpSt-313; family SpSt-313; genus DAOUGZ01. The sequence goes on from DAOUGZ010000147.1 coordinate 5,778, forward strand.
GATGGCGAGCAAGATCAGATCACCGCGAATGATCCCAACAATGTGCAAGCTCTGGAGTGGATGGTATCCTACTCCAAGAAGTATGATGTAACCAAGGTGCAGGCCTTCGAATCGGGGCTTGCGGGTGAACGAGCTGGCGTGCTCGACCCGCTTATCTCGGGCCACTACGCAATGCAGTTGATCGGTCAGTGGAAGCTCGGTGACTTTAGGCGCTATGCTGCCGAGGGCTTTGAGTTTGGTGTCATCCCGTTCCCGCCTGTGCAGGAGGGAGATACGGAGACCGGAGGTGCGGGCTGGATCTGGGGCAACTATCAGATCTTGCCCAATGGCGCCAAGCACTCTCGAGAGGGCTTCAAGTTTGCCGAGTTCTGGACTGGCTCAACTGACCTTGAGGCTGCCGTGATCATTGAGGCTTGGGAAGGTATGCCTCATGGGCCTGGTGGAAGCCCCAAGGTCTTGGAAGCCCCAGCTATGCAGAAGGTGCTCGAGGAGTTTCCCGACTACCAGGTCTGGTTTGATTTGATAGCGAACCCTCGCTCAATCTCGTCACCGATGATCCCTGTCGCGGCGCAGTACATTGACCGTATGACAGCTGAAATCGACAAGGCGCGCTTCCTAGAGAAGACACCGCAGGAGGCCTTGGATCAGGTGCAGACCGAAATCGGGGCTGAGTATACCAAGTGGAAGCAAGAGAACTTGTAGCATAGTCGGCCGCAATATTCTACCGGCTGGGAGCCCAAACCCCCAGCCGGTAGAATATTGCGGCTTTAGTCCTCGACACTCCACGGTGCAACGAGCGAGGGAGGTATCCGTGACAAATGCGCAGACGCATGGATCGCGCAAGCGAGCCATGTATAGGGTGTTTACTGAGGGCATCAAGCATGCTCTCTTGCTGCCGCCAGCCATCCTCTTCATGTTCCCCCTCCTGTGGATGGTCTCTACTTCTCTCAAGCCTGACCGTCAGATTCTAGCCTACCCGCCGGTATGGATTCCCAGCCCCGTCATGTGGAGCAACTACGGAGTTGCGCTGAGGGCTCAGCCCTTCTTCCATTACATGCGCAACTCAGTCGCTGTTGCGGTGCTATCCGTCATTGGCGCTTTGATGTCGAATGCCATCGTTGCATACGGTTTTTCCCGTATGCAATGGGCGGGACGTGATAAAGTATTCCTGGCTGTTCTAGCAACTCTTATGCTGCCCTATCAGGCTGTGATGATTCCTCTGTTTGTGCTGTTCAGCAAGCTTGGTTGGGCTAACACCTGGTTCCCCCTATGGGTACCGAACTGGTTCGGCAACGCCTTTTTCATCTTTCTCCTGCGGCAGTTCATGATGGGCATACCGCGTGACTTGAGCGACGCCGCCTCCATCGACGGAGCCGGGGAGCTTCGTCAGTTGTGCGCGATCATCCTTCCCCTTTGCCGTAGTGCACTGGCCACAGTTGCACTGTTCCAGTTTATGTGGTCATGGAACGACTATGTACGTCCACTGATCTATCTGACGGACAAGTCGAAATACACCATCTCGCTGGGGCTCGCTCTCTATCGGAGCAACTATGGAATGACCCAATTTTCGGTGATGATGGCTGCGGCGGCAATGACGATTGCTCCGGTCATCCTCCTGTTCTTCCTGACCCAGCGTACGTTTATCCAAGGGATCACATTCAGCGGCATCAAGAGCTAGTGTTCTAATGCCATACAACTGAAGGGGTCATCATGAAGACTAATGTTGGCCTGAGGGGCACGGCTATACCGGCGCGGGCCAGAAACCGAGAGATGAAAAGACTGGGCAAGGGACTGCTATGCATCTCACCCTGGCTGCTCGGCGTGTTGGCGTTTGGGGCTTATCCCATTCTGGCGTCGATATATTACAGCCTCTGTCGCTACTCGCTTGCGGGCTCACCCAGTCTGGTAGGATTCTCGAACTATGAGGAGTTGGTGCTGCGTGATTCCCTGTTTCGGGTGTCGCTCTACAACACCGCCTACTATGTGTTCTACGCAGTTCCGCTGTGTAACGTGGCAGCGATCGCCATGGCTTGCCTGCTGAATATGAAGGCCAAGGGACAAGCTGTCTATCGCACGATCTACTACCTGCCGAGCATTGTGCCGGCGGTAGCCAGCTCGGTGGTGTGGATATGGCTTCTGAACCCACAGTATGGGATCGTGAACGATATGCTCACTACTGTGGGATTGCCTACTATCGGCTGGTTCGCTGACCCCAAATGGTCCAAACCTGCGCTAATACTAATGAGTTTGTGGGGTGTTGGCAGTTCTACAGTGATCTACCTGGCAGCCTTGCAGGATGTACCTGTCGAACTCTACGAATCTGCTGCGCTGGATGGCGCGAATGGTTGGCGCAGGTTCTGGCACGTGACGCTGCCAATGATCAGCCCCATGGTTCTCTTCAACTGTGTGATAGGACTCATTGGGGCGTTCCAGTACTTTACTGAGGCCTATGTGATAACCAGTGGTGGCCCGGCAGACTCGACCCTCTTCTACGCACTCTATCTCTACAACAACGCATTCAACTATCTCAAAATGGGCTATGCCTCAGCTATGGCGTGGATCCTCGTGATTATCGTGTTGCTGGCAACCTGGCTCACCCTTAAAGGTTCTGAGCATCGGGTACACTACCATGGCGTCTGATTGGAATCGGTCCTACCTCACTACCTTCATCAGAGCCTTGAATAGCTCTCATAGAAAGGGGAACCTTGAAACCGCGTGACAGACAATTGGCTACCATCGCCCACCAGGTCCCTGATCGGATCCCAGTTGACGCCATCGCGGTGGAGAATCAGCAAGAGATCGCGGCGTGTGTGGGTATTGACGAGAATGATGTGCTGTCATTCCTAGGTCTGGATGGGCGTATTGTGGGAGCTCCCTATAGAGGCGAGACTCCAATGGCAAGGGATGGTACCATCTTTACGGAATGGGGCACGCCATCTGCTCACGACTATGGTACAGCACGGGCCTATCCACTTACAGACGTGCACTCGGTAGCGGATGTCGCGCGCCACAAATGGCCCGACGTGGCGTTGTACGATTATGAGGATGCCGCAGCAAGAGCCAAGAGGCTAAGTGCTGAGTATGCTGTGCGAGGGCCCTACTGGAGACCTCTTTTCTGTGGCGTTTGTGATCTGATGGGCATGGAAGAGGCCATGGCTAGAATGGCTTTCGAACCTATCATCTTCGAAGCAGTACTCGACCGCGTCTTTGAAGTGACGCTGGCCTATTGCGAGCGTCTGTTGGCCGCCTGCGGCGATGCTATGCCTATCCTTTGCTTGGGCGACGACTTTGCCACCCAGCGTGGTCTGATGATCTCGCCTGAGCACTGGCGTAGGTATCTCAGACCGCGATATGAGAAGCTGTTTTCCCTGGCCAAGCACACGGGTAGGTACGTGTGGTTTCACTCATGCGGAGACATCTCCTCCGTCTTGCCCGATCTGATTGATATTGGCATGGACGTTTGGGAGACGGTGCAACTGCACACGTTGCCGATGTCAGCAGAAGAACTCAAGCGCGAGTACGGAAGGCACATCACCTTCTTCGGTGGCGTTAACACCCAGCAGTTGCCCTTCGCCAAACCAGAGGATGTGCAGGTTGAGGTCAGACGCTGCATAGAGACACTCGGGCGTGATGGAGGATACATCTGTGGGCCTGACCACCACGTCAAGCCGGATGTATCGGTTGAGAATACACTGGCGCTGTTCAAAACCGCCACAGCGTACAGAGGGTACGGATACACACTTCTGAGTGAATAGTCTGTTGGCTGCGATCCATTGGATGCAGCACAGAGAGGAGACACTAGATGCGGAAACTTACTGTCCGGGACCTCCTCAACGCGAAGGGCAGCCGCAAGCTGACTCTCGTCACGGCGCACGACTATAACACGGCACGGGCGGCCGAGGCCGCGGGCATCGATATTCTGGTCACCTGGACACGGGATGACACTTTGGAGAGCCTGACAAGCCTGGTCGGCGAAATCCGACGTGCAGCTCCCAACACCCTCATCGGTGCTGGTCTGCCTCATGTCTTGCCACGTACCAGCGATGCGGAAGCGATCCGCTGCGCGCTGACGACTCTCAGCGCCGGAGCCGATCTCATCTACTCTTCCGGTATGGCGCTGAGCCGGTTCAGAGCATTGGCTCAAGAGCGCATCCCCTTCGTAGGACACGTCGGTCTGCTGCCTGTGCACTCTACGTGGACTGGTGGGATGAGAGCCGTGGGCAAGAGTGCAGAGGAAGCGCTCCAGGTGTACAGAGACACGGTCGCTTTCCAGAGAGCTGGGGCAGTGGCGGTGGAGATGGAATGTGTTCCGCACAGGATCGCCACGGAGATCAGCAAGCGCGTGAACATACTAATCTTTTCGATGGGCAGCGGTGCCGGATGTGATGGCCAATTCCTATTCAGTTCCGATATCCTGGGAACGCACGATGGTCACTATCCTAGACATGCAAGACGATATTGTGACTTCTACGGTCGCTCAGTAGATGCGTTTCGGCGATTCAGGGACGATGTACACAGCGGATGCTTCCCAAGCAAAGGAGAAGTCATCAATATCGATGAGCAGGAGTATGCTCGATTCCTGGATGGGATGCAAAGCTGCATTGGGGATGTGGAGCATGGCGCCTGAACGCCACGGTCATTCAGATAACGAGTACGCTCGTCCGGAGTCAGAAGTCGTTGCGCGTGTCCATCGAGCACGGACATGCCAACCGGCGCAGCGACGACTACTCCAGCACAGCCTACTGGTATCAAGAGGAGCCGCACAAGCCCTTCGACATTCTGCCGGTGGAAGAACGCCTGCCAAGAGCCGACTTCCCGGATCTCAAGCCCGACCCACGGGATGAGATTATGCACCTGCTTCGCGAGCGCTTTTCAGACGAGGAGATTGCACGCTTCTTAGCGAGCGCTTTTCAGACGAGGAGATTGCACGCTTCTTAGCGACTCATTGAGAACGCGACACTGCGAGTCTGGCACACAGTGCGTGTGTTGCGCCTTCCAGGTCTGCCCGTGACGCTTTCGTGGGCAGACACCCAAGACACAAGTACGCAAAGGCACCGGGGCACGATTCTCAGGCGCCTTTGCGTACTTGTGTCTTGACGCCTCGGTGTCTCCGTCATTCCAGCTCACTTGCACAGGCGCTTGCCCACGGAAAAGGCCTTGGCCACGCGCTCGCCGAGCTTGTAGTACTGCCCGTCGGCGCCAAAGACCAGTGGGTCCAGGAGGAGGGCGTCGATCTGGCCGTCCTCGCCCAGCGCCTCTTCATCGACGTGGGTCTCCAGAATCTCGGCCAGGAGGAAAGAGCCGTTGCCGGCCTCCACCTTTTCCACCAGGCGGCACTCCATATTCAGAGGGCATTCCTTGATCAGGGGCGAGGAGATCTGGGTCGAGGGCGCCATCGTCCAACCGCAGGTCTCGGGCTTGCGCGGGTCCTTGCGGCCGGAGACGATGCCGCAGTAGTCGGCCTCGGTGGCCTGGGTGCTGCGTGGGATGTTGACGGTGAAATTGCCCTCGCGTTCGATAAAGGGCGTGGAGTAGTGGTTGGCGGCGATATCCAGGGCGATGAGCGGCGGGTTGCCGCCGACGATGCCCGCCCAGGCGATGGTGACGATGTTGGCCGTGCCCTCGCCGGTGCGGACGGCTACGAGCAGGGTGGGCATGGGGAAGAGATGGGTGGTTGGGCCGAGTTGTTTCTTGGCCATGTTGCGCCTCCTTCTGGGTTACGGCCTGGGACTCGGATTGGACACGGAGAACGCGGTTACTGCTCCTGCCAATCCGCATTCTCGGCGTTCTTTCGCGTCTCGTAGGATCGGTAGGATAGTTGCCTCTGGACTGGATTATGCCGCGAACATGCGGAGAGGGCAAGCAGGGCCTGTCGCATGCCGCTTGGAGTGAACTGGGGAGCCAGACCCGACGGGTTTCGAAAACCCGTCGGGTCTGGAGTGGAGACCGGTAGGGCAGCGCCCCCTCTTGGCGTGTTGGTGCAGGGGCGGTATAATGCGTACTAACCGGTTGATGAGATGGGCGATTGACGTCAAGGAGGAGAGGATGGCGTTGAAGGAGATCAGGCTGGAGGAACTGGACCCGGAGGTGTTTGTGGCCGACCAGGTGCGCGCAATTCGCGAGGCCGTGGGCGATGGAATGGCCATCAACGCGCTTTCGGGCGGGGTCGATTCCTCGGCGGTGACCCTGCTCGGCCACAAGGCGCTGGGTGATCGGCTCCTGACCTATTTCGTGGAGAATGGGCTGATGCGCGAGGGCGAGGCCGAGCGGGTGGTCGGCTTGTTCAGGGGGATGGGCGTGCCCGTGCGCCTCATCGATGCGCGGGAGGATTTCTTTGCCGCCTTGCGCGGTGTCACGGACCCGGAGCGCAAGCGCGATGCCATCACACAGACCTTCTATCGGACAGTCTTTGGCCGGCTGGTGAAGGAGAGTGGGGCGCGTTATCTGCTGCAGGGCACCATCCTGACCGATGTGGAGGAGACGGTGGCGGGGGTGAAGCGGCAGCACAACATCCTGAGCCAACTGGGCATCGACACGGAGGAGGTGTACGGTTACACCGTCATCGAGCCGCTGATTCAACTGCGCAAGCCGGCGGTGCGCGCTATGGCCCACGCCCTGGGGTTGCCGGCCGAGATCACGCACCGCCCGCCCTTCCCCGGCCCAGCCCTCGCGGCGCGGGTGATCGGCGAGGTGACGCCGGAGCGGGTGGCGGTGGTGCGCGCGGCCACGGCTATCGTGGAGGAGGAGCTGGCCGACAGCGGGGCCTTCCAGTATCTGGCCGTTTTGCACGAGGATCGGGTGACGGGAATGCGCAACGGCCGGCGCGACTATGGCCGGCAGATTGAGGTGCGCTGCTGGGATTCGGAGGATGCGCGCACTGCTTCGCCCACCCGGCTGCCTTTCGAGACTCTGGAGCGCTTGGCCAATCGTATTACGGGTGAGGTGCCTGGGGTGGTCAGCGTGACGTACAATATCGCACGCAAACCGCCTTCGATGATCGAGGCCATCTAGCCAGGTGCCTACGTAGTGACGGCTCTAGTCGCTCGCGCTCGATGAGCGACCTGCGTCTGTTGCGGGGTGAAGGGCCTGGGCTGCAACCCTAGTTACCCGTCGCATCGATTTCCCTGACGGCCATTCGAGGTTCCCTTCTGGCAATAACTCGACGCTGAGCCGCGCATCGCACAGGCCCGATCCGACCTCAGCCATGCCGTAGGCCGGTGTTTCTTACCTGGCCCAGGGCCGGCCTGAGTGCCATATCGGGCGGAATATGGGGTGCCGGAACGCCGGCCTACGCGTTGCGCGGAGCCCCGTATTGGCGCCCGATCTTCCCTGTAGGGCGATCAGCATCCCTGACACGGCGCTGCGACTTTGCCAATCACCTTCCTGTCAGGGAAGTCGATGCGTCGGCTCAGCGAGGGCATCCGGGCCGGAACGGAGCCCTTTCCTGAGTGTTATAGGTCTACTTGCGAGGTGCCCCATGCTCCGATTCCCATCGCCACTTGGTGAGGACATGCAGGAGGAGATGCAGGGGCGGGTACTGCGGCTCTTCCTCCCCGGCTCGGTTTTGTTCGGGGTTGCGCTTATCCTCCTCGCGGAGGCCAAGGGCTGGCCGCTCGGCGCCAGCACTTTTGGCTTTGCGCTGGCCGTGTTGCCGCTGGTGGCCTGGGCGCTGATGGGTTGGTTGCGCCCCGTGGTCTCCTGGCTTGTGGTCGTGGGCTATCTGGCCCTGGCCCTGGCCGCCCCGAACTGGCTCGGTATGCCGGCCGCTGCTTGCCTCTTGGCGGTGCCGGCCGGGCTGGCGGGGCTGTTGCTCGGCGTCGGGCCTGGGCTGACGGTTACTCTGGCCGGCAGCATCGCTCTGCTGGTGGGAGGCGAGCCGCTGGGTATGCCCGATCCGCTGCTGCGCTTTGTCGTTCTGGGCGCCCTCTGGGCGATGCAAGGGCTCATCTGGGCGGCGGTGGGCAGCGCGTCTCAGGCTGTCGGCTGGTGGTCGGCCAGCTATGAGAAGATGCGCGAACTCCTTGAGGAAGCGCGCAACCAGCGGGTGGAACTGAAGGAGACCCAAGAGGACCTCGTGCAGGCCAACTTAGAGTTGGCGCGGGTGTCGGAACGGCTACGGGCGATGCGCGAGGTGGCTGAGGAGGCGCGGCGCACCAAGGAAGAGTTTGCGGCCAACGTGAGCCACGAGCTGCGCACGCCGCTGAACATGATCATCGGCTTTAGCGAGATGATCGCGCGGGCGCCCACAGTCTATGGCGAGAGCCTCTCCCCCAAGCTCCTCGCCGATATCGAGATCATCCTCAGCTCCAGCCGCCATCTGGCCAGCCTGGTCGATGACGTCCTGGATCTGAGCCAGATCGACACAGGCCGCATGGCTCTGAGCCGCGAGCGGGCCTTGCTGCACGATATCGTCCAGGCGGCGGCCATGGCGGTGATGCCCCTCTACGAATCCAAGGGCCTGTATCTGGAGACAGTGGTGCCCGAGGGGCTCCCGCCCGTCTTTTGTGACCGGGTGCGCATCCGGCAGGTGATCCTCAACCTCCTCAGCAACGCCGGCCGTTTTGCCGAGCAGGGCGGCACGCGGCTGACCGTCAAGCAGGAGGGGGCGCAGGTCGTCGTCGGCGTTGCCGATACGGGCCCCGGCATCTCGGCCGAGGGGCAGCAGCGCATCTTTGAGCCCTTTAGCCAGGCGGATAGCTCGGTGCGGCGGCGCTATGGGGGCTCGGGTCTGGGGCTGGCCATCAGTCGGCGTTTTGTGGAGCTGCATGGTGGGCGGATGTGGCTGGAGTCGGAAGAGGGAAAGGGAACCACGTTCTACTTCAGCCTGCCCGTCGATGGCCCCACTGCCGAGGCAGATGCGGGGGTTGCGCGCTGGTTCAACCCCTACGCCGACTATCAGCCGCGCACTCACCCCTCACGAGCACCCAAGCCGCGGCTTGTGCCGCGCTATGTAGTGATGGAGGGTGGGGATACCCTGAGCCGCCTCCTCAGCCGCTACCATGAGGAGGTAGAGGTTGTCTCGACGCACAGTATCGATGAGGCCATCGATGAGGTGAGCCGGCTGCCGGCGCACGCGTTGGTGCTCAACGACCCGCGGTTGCAGAGCGCCCCTGGGCTGCCGGAGCGATTGGCCCACCTGCCCTATGGGACCCCGGTCGTCGTCTGCTGGGTTCCGGGGCGCAACGAGGCCGCCGAGCGCCTGGGGCTGGTGCGCTACCTGATGAAGCCGGTGAGCCGCGAGGAACTCTTGGCCGCCCTCGAAGACCTGCCCACGCCGGTCCGCTCCATCCTGATTGTTGATGACGAGCCCGAGGCGCTGCAGCTCTATGGGCGTATCCTGGCCTCGGCGGGGCGTGGGTATCGCGTTCTGCGGGCGCCGACGGGCCAGCGGGCGCTCGCCTTGCTGCGGGAGCGCCGACCCGATGTGATGCTGCTCGACCTGGTCATGCCCGGGCTCGACGGCTATGGCGTGCTACGGGAAAAGAGCCTGGATCCGGAAATCAGCGCCATCCCCACTCTGGCTCTCTCCGCACAGGATCCGTCGCTTGGCCCCATTGCCAGCGAACTCTTGACCATCTCGCGCAGCGGTGGCCTCTACCTGCAGGATCTGCTCAATTCCATCGATGCTATCAGCCGGATTCTGGCCCCGCCGGACCGACTAGACGGCCCAGAGAACTCAGGAAATCCTCGCGACTGACCGGCTTGCGCATAAAGCCGGCGGCGCCGAGCGAGAGCGCCAGTTCCTCCTCGGCGAGGATTGTGCAGATGACGATCGGAATCCGGCTGGTGAGCGGGTGCTGGCGTAGCCGCCCCAGGGCCTCCCAGCCGTCCATGTCGGGCATCATGACGTCGAGCACGATGATGCGTGGCGAAACCTCCCTGGCCAGGGCCAGGCCGTCACTCAGGTTCGTGGCGCCATAGACACGATAGCGGGTGTTCGAGACATAGCGTTGCATCAGCCGCTGCGTGTTCTCGTTGTCGTCGATGACGAGCACCGGCAACTGCTCCAGGGACGGCAGTGTGGCCACGACTGTCGAACCCTGGCCTTCAGCCACCAGCGCCATATCGCCGCCGCAGGTCTCGATGAGGTGTTGCGCCGTCTGCAGGCTGGCCCGAATGCCCTCGGCCTTCTCGGAGGCGCTGCCGGCGCTTTGTAGCGCCCGCAGGCCACGCACGCGGACCTGGGTGTTCCAGCCCTGCCGGTTAACGGCGAGGGAGACGGAGGGTTCGCTGGCCTGGCGTATGGCTACGCTGAGGAGGCTGAGGAGTATCTGTCGCAGCGCGACGGGGTGAATGGCCAGCGGCGACGCCGCGGGGCACGCTTCGACACGCAGGGTGACGCCATGCTGTTGGGCCATGGGCCGCACCAGGTCCAGTGTGCGCAGGAGGACCTGCGCCAGGTCGACCGTCTCATCCGGGGCCGGGCCGGCCAGCCAGGAGACCTCGTCGTCGATGGGGTGCGCCTGCCCCTCCGCTGGGCCCGGTGCGATATGAGCGGGGTCGCTCGCGCCCGGCGGTTCGGCCTGGCGGAGCCGCTCGGCGAGCACTTGCAGGGCTTTGCGCTCCTGACGTACCAGATGACGGGTGCTGATGCCCAGTTGCTCCGCCACCTCCAGTTGGCTGCAGCGCTGTACGTAGCGGTAGAGGAGGATCTCATAGGTCCGCCAGACTTGAGTGTCGGCAGGCATCTCGGGCTCCGGCTGCAGAGAGCGGATGGTGCCGATGAGGAACTGTCGCAACTCGGAGGCGGGGTCGGCCGTGCCCTGTAGACCGAGGGCTTCGATGAGCGGGCTGCTGCGAAGCACAGAGGAGTCGTAGAGATGGCGCAGCGCAGAGCGGAGAGTGGGCAGAAAACGGTCATTCACAGGCATTCCATGTCCTGTTCTGGTCGTATCCATGTCCTATAGATGGCGCACACTGCTCGCAGGCCAGGCTATAATGATAGTATGAACCCGAGTCTCTGGCAAGTCTGCGCTGCCGCGAACCGGGCGCGCCGTTTCTGGGAAGGAGGAGAGTAGGGGCGGGACTCGAACCTGTCCATGAGTGTGCCTCGAGGTCGCACCCGTAAGGCAGCGGGGGCTGGGCGGCTGGCCCAGAGCCCGCATGGCATGGAGGCACTCCTCGCCGACGAGGCACAGGCGATTGTGAAGAGCCATTTTCATTGTCGAGTGCGCACACCACAGGAGGGATAGGATGTCTGCGAAGCAACGGATGGATCTCAGCCGGCGCGAGTTCCTGGCCGGCATGGCGACCGTAGCGGCCGGCAGCGCTCTGGCAGCCTGCGCCCCCAAGGCTCAGCCCGTTGAGCCCGCGGAGCCCACCCAGCCCCCGGCCCAGGGTGAGGTTCAGGAGCCTGTGGCGACGCCTGTGGCGCCCGCCGGCGAGGGAGGCGTTACGCTCCAGTATTGGGCGGCCTGGGGTCAGATGCTGCGCATCTGGGAGGACATGCAAAAGCTCGATGAGTACAAGGAATTGATCGGCGAGAACGCCGTCGAGCTCAAGACGGGCTTTAGCGCCGAGGTGTTGATGACCGCTGTGGCCGGCGGTACCCCTCCCGATGCCGTCTCGCACCCCTCAGGCCAGTACCTGGACTACTATGCGCGCGGTGTATTGCTGCCGCTGGAAGAGCTGGTGGCCGCGAGCACGATCATCAAGAAGGAGAACTATCTCGAGGGCTCGTGGAACAACGGCTTCTACAACGGTGTGCAGTACGGTATCCCGGCGAACGAAGGCTTCCTGCGCTACGGCCTGAACTATAACGTCAAGCTGGTCGAGGAGGCCGGGCTGGATCCGGATAAGCCGCCGATCACCTGGGACGAGTGCCTGGAGTGGCACAGGGCACTGACCAAGTTCGATGATGCCGGCAACCTGGTGCAGATCGGCCTGGATCCCTACGACGCCATGGGCGGCTCGCTGCAGTTCGACAACGGGTTCTTTGCCTCGCTCTCGTGGGGGTGGGACTGGTTCGACGAAGAGAACGGCACCTTTGACCTGAACAACGAAAAGATGGCCGAGGCCTTTGAGGTTATGGCCGAGTTCTATCGGATCGCCGGGCCGGACAACATGGCCGGCATGCGCCAGGTGGAGGGGCAGGGCACCTGGGGCGGCTCCTTCAACACCGAGGTTCAGGCCATGATCATCGAGGGCTACTGGCACCCCGGCGAGACGACCTTTGAGAAGCCCGAGGTCGCCGAGTTCAACCGCGCCAGTTGGGCCCCCGTGCCGTCAAGCCGCAGCAGCGCCAGGGTCCAGGGCTATGGCGGGCACTATATCCTGCTCTTCAAGGAGGCCCCGAACGCAGAGAAGGCCTTCAAGATCGCCGAGTTGGTGAACACTGTGCCGGCTTGCGACCTCCTGTTCAACGTTGTCGGTTGGCTGCCGGCGCTCAAGCCTTACCTGGAGACGGTCGATCCCAAGACCTTTAACGGCTTGGACTTTTACATGGACTCGATCAATGAGGCCACGGACTGGCACACGCCGGCCCGCTGCCCCATCACCGGCTTTGTCCAGACCCAGTACACCGAGCTGCGCGAGGCCGTCTATCGCGACCAGATGACGGGCGCCGAGGCGGCTGCCGAGTTCCAGCAGCGCTGCGAGGCGGAGTATCAGGCTGCGGGGTTCGCCTCTTAGCTTGGACTAACCTGTCGATGCGATGGCTGGGGAGTTGGGCAGGATGGCTACCCTGCCCAACTCCCACTCCTATTGCCGGGGAGGCGATACGGGGATCGATTGAGGAAGGATTCTATGGCCATATCAGCTGCGAAATCACGTCGTATGAGCCGGCAGGAGTGGCGGAGCATTCTGCAGGGGCTGCTGTTCGTGTCTCCCTGGTTGATCGGCTTTCTCGCTTTCACCCTCTATCCGCTGGTCTCCTCCATGTACTATAGCTTTACCCGCTTTGACCTGCTGAACCCGCCCAACTTTTTGGGGCTGAACAACTATATCGAGATCCTCACAAAGGACCCTCTGTTCAAGCGGGTGATGTACAACACGGTGTACTATGTGGGGCTGAGCGCACCCCTGGGGGTGGCAACCGCTTTTCTGATGGCCAGCCTGTTGAATACCAGGATCGTAGGTCGCTCGGCGTTCCGGGCCATCTTTTTCTTCCCGTCCATCGTACCTGCTGTTGTGACCGCGATGGTGTGGGCGTTCCTGCTCAACGTTCAATATGGCGCGATCAACGCCACCCTGCGCGGGTTCGGGTTCCCAACGATCCCCTTCCTCTCCAAACCCGATCTGGCCAAACCGACGTTGATACTCATCCATATGTGGGCGCAAGGAAGCGCCATCGTCATCTTTTTGGCCAGCTTGCAGGACGTCCCGCGCTCGCTCTATGAGGCCGCGACGGTTGACGGTGCGAACGGTTGGCACAAGTTCTGGAACATTACTATTCCGATGTGCACCCCTGTCATCCTCTTCAACCTGATCATGGGCCTCATCGGGGGCTTTCAGAACTTTACCCTGCCCTGGTTGCTCACCGGTGGGGGACCCAACCAGGCTACCGAGTTCTACAGCCTGCATCTCTACCGCAACGCCTTCAACTATATGCGCATGGGCAAGGCCTCAGCCCTGGCCTGGATTCTGTTTGCGATCATTGTCACGTTTACCATCCTGCTCTTCAGAACCTCGGGGCGTTGGGTCTATTACGCCGCTGGTGATGAGTGAGCGAGGGCTGAGGAGAAACGGAGATGGATATGCAAGCTTCTCTTGCCCCTGTTAGCTCTGACAGCAAAGCACCTGCGCGAGGGTACAGTGCTGTTGGGCTCGTGGGTAGCATTCTCAGGCACCTGATTCTGGTCATCCTGGCGGTCAGTTTCCTGCTGCCGTTCTTTTGGATGGTCACCTCAGCCCTCAAGAACGACTCGCAGGTCTATACGGTGCCGCCCGTCTGGTTCCCTCGCCCTACCCACTGGAGCAACTTTGCGGATGCGTGGCTGCAGTATGACTTTAACCTCTACATGGTCAATACAGTGGTCCGCTATGCGCTGCCGGCTACACTGGGCGTCACGCTCTCGTCGGCCATTGTGGCCTATGGATTTTCGCGCCTGCGCTGGCGGGGCCGCGATATCCTGTTCTTCGTCTGCCTGACGACCATGATGGTGCCCTTCCAGGTTACGATGGTGCCTCTCTTTATTACTTTTCGGCGCCTGGACTGGCTCAACAGCTACCTGCCCTTGGTCGTGCCGGCGTTTTTTGGCTCTGCCTATTTCATCTTTCTGCTGCGGCAGTTCTTCCTAAGCATCCCTGAGGAGCTGTCTGACGCGGCACGGATTGACGGCGCCAGCGAGTTTGGCATCCTCTTCCGCATCATCATCCCGCTCGCGCGCCCTGCGCTCACTGTTGTTGCCCTGTTCCAGTTCATGTCGGCCTGGAACGACTATATGGGACCGCTGATCTACATCAACAGGGATCAGCTCTACCCGCTGGCCCTGGGCATCCAACGCCTGCGTACCATGCTTTCGGGCGTCGGAATTGCGCCCATGGCCTACCCCTACCTGATGGCCGTGAGCACGGTCGCCACGGTGCCTATCCTCATCGCCTTCTTCTTCGCTCAGCGCACCTTTATCGAGGGTATCTCCCTCACCGGGCTCAAGGGGTGATTTCCGGGCCTCTGAAATCGCCAGGACTCGCCCTCCCCTCGGTTATCACAGGGGGGAGGGCCGGCCGCCACGGATAGGGATTCAAAAGCGATGAGGTCATGCCTACCTCAGATAACCGCTTTACCCTGAGACCAAGCAGTGCTCCACCAGGTTGCCCGGAAGCTGGGCAACCACTTCCCCTGGGTACAATTCATACAGGCACGTAACAGTGCTCGCCCGGCAGTGGCGTGTCATCTGACGTTGCCACGCGGATAGACCCAGCCCCGTGCATGCATGCCGCTGGTGATTCCCCCTTGGTTCTCCACGGTTCGGGGCAGAGCCTGCCTGTGCCGCGCGGGGGCAGTCTCCGTCACTTCCGGCGGCATTGGGCGAGGTCCGTCTTGGGTACGAGAGCATAGAGATCGCAAAAAGGGGGTGGTACATATGATAAGGCCAAGCTGACGGGCGGGAAACGCTTGCCTGTCCTGCTGCGTCGTTGCTCATTGCTCGATGAGGCACGGCGCGGTGCACGCCCGGCAACCAAAAGTCGGATCGCACTGTAGACCGTAGAGTAGAAGGAAGGATAGACATGTCACCCATTACGTACTCGCTGAGGCTACCGGATATGCCGTTGCGCGATCCGTTCATTCTGGTGGATCAGGCGACGCAGAGCTACTTTCTGTATGCAGAGAATGACGCAGCGCTGAGCGGGGAGGGCGGCTCGGGCGTGATGGTCTACCAGAGCAAGAACCTGCGCGAGTGGTCGAGCCCTGCCAAGGTCTACTCTGTTCCCAGCGACGGCTGGGCTGCCGCGGATGGTGGGGCAGCAGCACCCGAGGTGCATTTCTACGCCGGCAAGTACTATCTGTTCGTTACTTTGCAGAATCGCGGCACAATCTTGGGCGTATCCCAGCAGGGCTCAATGCCCTACTGGCAGACTCAGTGGGCGCGCGCGTCGGTCATTGCCGTGGCGGATTCGCCCCTGGGGCCGTTCGTGGATATGGACGCGGCCGCACCCTTTACCAACCCCAGATTCATGACGCTCGATGGAACCCTATACGTCGAACCGGATGGGACGCCATGGATGGTGCTTGCGCGTGACTGGATCCAAAAGATTGATGCGACGATGGAGGCTGTTCAACTGGTTGAGGATCTCTCTGGGCCGGCAGCAGACCCGATTTGGCTCTTCAAAGGCTCGAGTGCTCCTTGGTACAAGGATCCGGTTTATGGTGCCC
>DAOUGZ010000148.1:0-11673 GCA_034428955.1 Anaerolineae bacterium
AGTTGGCCCTCGCTCCGCCGCTAGGCAGGGCGGGCAGCAGCTAGCGGGCGAGGGCCAACTTGCGCTCAGGGCCGACGACGGCGGCCTGCAGGTCAATCCCCTGGCGCATGGGCCACTCGCTTCAGCAACCTGGCCTTCAGATCGGGGATATAGTGTGCCGCGATCATGTCGAGGATATGATCGGCGTACTCGTCGCGAACCTGCTCCCGGTCCCGGCCGGAGATCGTGCCGGTGGCGTCTCCCTCGATGGCGTACGGCACGCCGAGGACCACAGACTTCTTCAAGGCTCTGCTTGTGGGCGCCCGGCTCGGGTCGATGAACGGATTGACAGAACTTTGACAAGAGCGCGCCCGGCATGGTATCATGCCCCCTGATAGTACTTCCTGATAGTACTTGCGTGGTGGCGCCCTCCCGCAAGTTTCGGGAGGGTGCAGCTACGCCGGATCTCTCGCCAGCAGCAATTCCGCCAACAGAACAGGTTGCGGAACCTGCGGGAGGGTCCGGCAACTCGCGACGGCCATCCACGCTCCGACCAACCCCGCGGAGGCACTGGCGCCCTCGTGGTGAGAGGAGTGCCCAATGTCAACTCACCGCCCCGTTGTCGGCGCCTTGCCATACGGTGTGCGTGACCTCTTTCTGGACGAAGCTGCCCAAATCTCAGCGCTTGAGGACACCTGGCGCCGGCTCTTTGAAGCCTGGGCCTATGTCCGTGTGATCCCGCCGACCTACGAGCATTACGATGTGCTGCTCGCCGGGTCGGGCGTGGAGCTGGAGGAGCAGGTCTTTCGCGTCCTGGACCGCGAGGGGAACATCCTCGCCCTCCGCTCGGACCTGACAACCCAGGTAGCGCGTATCGTCGGCAGCAAGCTCTTCGACTATCCGCTGCCCCTGCGCTTTTACTACCTGGCCAACGTCTTTCGCTACGAAGAGCCCCAGGCCGGCCGCCAGCGCGAGTTTCGCCAGGCCGGCGTCGAACTCATCGGCGCCCCAGGGGCCGAGGCGGATGCGGAGGTACTGGCGCTAACCATCGAGGCGCTGCGCCGCGCCGGCCTGGCCGAGTTCCAGCTCAACGTCGGCCATTTGGGGCTGGTGCGAGCCCTCCTGGCCGAAAGCAACCTCAGCCCAGCCGATACGCAACGGGTCCGTCAGGCGCTGAACCGCAAGGACGCCCAGGCGTTGGCAGAAGCGTTGGCCCGTGCGGATGTCAGTGGCGCCCCCGCTCGTGCCCTGCAATCACTGCCCACCCTCTGCGGTGGCCCCCAGGTCCTGGAGCGCGCCGACCGCCTGAGCACCCACCCCGACGCCCGGGCCGCCATCGAACGCCTACAGGCGATCCGCTCGGCCCTCGAACGCCGCGGCCTGCTGGGCCACTTGATCTTTGACCTCGGCGAGACGCGCGGCATGGGCTACTATACCGGCATCGCCTTTGAGGGCTTTACCCCGGGCCTCGGCTTCCCCATCTGCAGCGGCGGGCGCTACGACGAACTCATCGCCCGCTATGGCCCGGCGCGGCCGGCCGTCGGTGTGGCCCTGGTTACCGAGCGGATTCGTTTGGCGCTCAACGGGGTCGACCAGCGGCTGCTGAGGCCGGACCTCCTGGCCACCGCTGAGGTGATGCGAGGGAACACGCAGGGCATCGAGGCGCTCCGCCGGCAGGGCTGGCGGGTGGAGGTGGACGTCTTGGAGCGCGACGCCGACGCACTGCGGCAGGCTGCGGCGGAGCAGGGCGTGCCCTACGTGGCCCTGGCCGCGGACGGCGAGCAGGTACGTGTGCACCGTCTGGCTGAGGGTGACGAAATCCGGCTCCCCTGGGCCAAGCTGGCGGAGGCGAGGCGATGAGCATGTTACGCGTAGCTCTTCCAAAGGGCCGGCTCTTTGACCCGGCTGCCGACCTGTTCCGGCGCCTGGGCTGCCGGAACGTCTCCGATCTCGTTTCGGGTCGCCGCCTACTGCACGAGGAGCCCGAGGCCGGGTTTAGCTTTGTGCTGGTCAAGCCCATGGACGTGCCGACTTATGTGGAGTATGGCGCTGCAGACCTGGGCATCGTCGGCCAGGATGTGGTGCGCGAGCTGGACCGCGACGTCTACGAGCCCCTGCGCCTGGGCTTTGGCGGCTGCCGCCTCGTCGTCGCCGTCCCCCCCTCTCTGGCTGCCGCCGACCTGGTGCGCCGGCCTATCCTGCGCGTGGGCACCAAGTATCCGCGTCTGGCGCGTCAGCACTTTTTGAACCGTGGGCTCTCGATTGAGATCGTGACCCTGGCCGGGTCGGTGGAGTTGGCGCCACAGGTGGGGCTGGCCGACCTCATCGTGGACGTGGTCGATAGCGGCCGCACCCTCGTGGCCAACGGCCTGCAGGAGATGGAGACCATTCTCACCTCCGAAGCCTGCCTGATCGTCAACCGTGCCTCCCACAAGGTACACCTGACGCGCATCAGTTGGACGCTGGAACAAATCGCCGGCTTTGTGCAAGACAATACCGAGGACGAGTGATTATGGAGACGGCGCTCAGAGTCTACAATGTGGAGCAAGCGCAGCGCACCATCCTGCGCCGCCGGCCGCTGGATGCCGTAGAGTTGCCGGAGAGCGTGCGCCGTAGCATGGTGCGCCTCTTTGGCGCCGAGGTCTCGGCGGCGGAGGCCGTAACGCGCATCGTGGCGGACGTCCGCGAGCGCGGCGACGAGGCCGTCCGCCACTGGACGCAACGCATTGACGGCGTAACGCTGGAGAGCGTCGCCGTCCCCAGCACAGCCATCGACGCCGCCTACGACAAGCTAGAGCCCGCACTGCGGCAGGCCCTAGAGAGCGCTGCCGAGCGCATCGAGGACTTTCACCGCCGGCAGCCGCTGCACTCCTGGCTCGATGCTCAGCCGGGCGGCAGCCTGGGGCAGCTCGTGCGACCCATACCGCACATCGGGCTGTACGTGCCTGGCGGCAGCGCCGCCTACCCCTCATCGCTCCTGATGTCCGCCATTCCGGCGCGCGTGGCCGGCGTGGATTCGGTCGTCGTGGCCACGCCGCCAAGCCGCGATACGGGCCTGCCCACGCCGGGCATTCTGGCAGCCGCCAAGATCGCCGGCGTGAACCGCGTCTACCGTATCGGTGGTGCCCAGGCTATCGCCGCTCTGGCCTACGGCACGGCAACCGTCGCCCCAGTGGACAAGATTTGCGGGCCGGGGAACCTGTTCGTCACCCTGGCCAAGCGCCAACTGATGGGGCTGGTGGGCATCGACGGGCTGCCCGGCCCTACCGAGACGGTCGTCGTCGCCGATGCCTCCGCCCGGCCGGACCTGGTGGCCGCCGACCTCCTGGCCCAGGCGGAGCATGACCTCCTGGCCACCGCCCTCCTCCTGACACCCTCGCCCGAGCTGGCGCAGCGAGTCGTTGCAGAGGTCGAGGCGCAGCTGCCGCGGCTCACGCGGTGCGAAATAGCGGCCGAATCGCTGCGCGGGCAGGGAGGGGCCGTAGTCACGGCCACCCTGGAGGAGGCCCTGGAGCTGGCCAACGCCTACGCGCCCGAGCACCTCTGCCTCTCCGTACAGGCCCCCTGGACCTGGGTGGGGCACGTGCGCAATGCCGGCGGCGTGTTCATCGGCGAAGGCTCGTGCGAGACCCTGGGCGACTATATCGCCGGGCCCAGCCACATCATGCCCACCGGTGGGACGGCGCGCTTTGCCTCGCCGCTCAACGTGGCCGATTTTATCAAGATCACCAGCATAGTGGCCCTGGGGCCGGCCGAAGCCGCGCGCCTTGCGCCCGCTGCCGCTCGGCTGGCGCGCTTCGAGGGGCTGGATGGGCATGCCGCAGCAGCGGACGCGCGGGCAGCCCGGGAGGATGGCGGTGAGTAGCCTGCGCATCCGGCCCGACGTAGAGTCGATGGCTCCATACGTCCCGGTAGAGCCGCCCGAGGTCTGGGCGCCACGCCTGGGCATACCGGTGCAGCGCCTGGTCAAGCTGGACGCCAACGAGAACCCCTACGGTCCCTCGCCGCAGGCGCGCCGGGCGCTGGCCGACCTGGCCAACAGCCACATCTACCCGGACCCGACGCAACGGGAGCTGCGAGAGGCGCTGGGCCGGCACCTGGGCGCGGACCCGGAGCGCATTATGGTGGGCAGCGGCGCCGATGAGTTGATCGATGTCACGCTGCGCCTGCTCCTGGAGCCGGGGGATGTCGTGATCGATTGCCCGCCAACCTTTGGGATGTACCGCTTCTCCACAGCCGTTGCCGGGGGGCGAGTGCGCTATGTGCCGCGGCGGGCCGGCTTTGCCCTCGACGTGGCGGCGATCCGGCAGGCCGTCGCCGAGGAGGGAGCAAAGGCTCTCTTTGTGACCTCGCCGAACAACCCCGACGGCTCGCTGACGCCGCTCAGAGTCATCGAGGAGCTTCTCGACCTGCCCCTCCTGGTCGTGGTCGACGAAGCCTACATCGAGTTCAGCGGTCAGCCCAGCCTGATCGGCACCCTGCAGCAGGCCGAGAACCTGGTGGTTCTGCGGACTTTTAGCAAGTGGGCCGGGCTGGCCGGCCTGCGTGTGGGCTATGGGCTCTTCCCGGCGGCGCTCATTCCGCACCTGTGGAAGATCAAGCAGCCCTATAACGTGAACGTCGCCGGAGCCGCCGCCGCCCTGGCCTCGCTCGCCGATATCGACTATCTGCAGGCCAACGTGACACGCCTGATCGCCGAGCGCGAGCGCCTGCAGAGCGAACTGGCCCAGTTCCCGTTCTTGCATCCCTACCCCAGCCGGGCCAACTTTGTGCTCTGCCGGGTGAGCGGCATACCGGCCCGGCAGTTGTGGGAAACGCTGCGCCGGCAAGGTATCCTGTTGCGCTACTTTGCGCAGCCCGGGCTGGAGGACTGCATCCGCGTGAGCGCAGGCACTCCCCAGCAGACGGAGGCCTTGTTGGCGGCACTGCGCCAGATTGCGGAGGAAAGCGATGGAGCAAGAGCGAAGGGCTGAGGTCACCCGTGAGACCCAGGAGACGACGGTCACCGTGCGGCTCAACCTGGACGGGAGCGGCGAGCACAAGATTTCGACCGGAGTCCCCTTCCTCGATCACATGCTGGCCCAAGTCGCCGTCCATGGGCTGATCGATATGTCGATCGTCGCCCAGGGCGATGTACACGTCGACGATCATCACACCGTGGAGGATGTCGGCATTGTCTTGGGGCAAGCGCTCCGCAAGGCGTTGGGCAGCGGCCGCGGCCTGGCCCGCTACGGTAACGCAACCATACCCATGGACGATGCGCTCGTGCTGGTGGCCATCGACCTCTCCGGGCGTCCCTACCTGGGGTACGAGGTACGCTTCCCCCAGGGCATCATCGGCCGGTTCGACGCCCAGCTCCTGGAAGAGTTCCTGCGCGCCTTTACCAACAACGCCCGCGTCGCCCTGCACGTGCAACTCCTCAGCGGGCGGAACGCGCATCACATCGCCGAGGGCGTCTTCAAAGCTCTGGGGCGCGCGCTCTACGAGGCTATCGGCCTCGACCTGCGGCGGATCGGTGTGCCCTCCAGCAAGGGCTCCCTCTGATGGCTGAGGCCCTGATCGCCATCGTCGACTATGGCATCGGCAACCTGCGCAGCGTGGAAAAGGCCTTCGCCCATGTAGGCGCTCGGGCGGTCATCACCGCCGATCCGGCGATCATCCAGGCCGCCCAGGGTATCGTGCTGCCGGGCGTCGGCGCCTTTGGCGACAGCATGGCGCTCCTGCGCGAGCGCGGCCTCGCGTCCGTGTTGCAGCGATTGGCCGCGGCAGACCGGCCCCTGCTCGGCATCTGCCTCGGCATGCAACTCTTGTTCGAACAGAGCGACGAGATGGGCAGCCACACCGGCCTGGGGCTCCTCCCCGGCCGGGTACGCCGCTTTGCCGCCGGCCTCAGGGTCCCGCACATTGGCTGGAATCAGATCTACGCTCTGCGGCCCAGCCCGCTTCTGGAGGGCGTGCCGCAGGATAGCTATGCCTACTTTGTGCATTCCCATTATGTAGATTCAACTGCCGGCGACGTCGTGTTGGCCACAACCGACTATGGCGGCCCCTACGCCTCGGTCGTCGGCCGCGGGCGGCTCTTTGGGTTGCAGTTCCACCCCGAGAAGAGCCAGGACGTGGGCCTGCGCATACTACGCAACTTTGCCGACCTGGCAGGTCTGGGGAGACCTGTCAGGTCTGTGTCGAGTGAGGAGAGCGCTCGATGATTCTGCTGCCGGCCATCGATCTGCGCGGCGGGCGCTGCGTACGCCTGCGCCAGGGTGATCCCCAGGCAGAGACCGTCTACGGAGATGACCCGACAGCCATGGCGACGCGTTGGGTCGCGGAGGGAGCCACCTGGCTGCACGTGGTAAACCTGGATGGGGCTCTGGAAGACGAGAGCGCCGCCGCCGTGAACCTGCGCGCCCTGAGCGGCATCCTGAGCCGCGTAGCCGTGCCGGTCGAGTTCGGCGGCGGCCTGCGCACCCTGAACGATGTGGCGCAGGTGCTGAACATGGGCGTGCGTCGCATCGTGCTGGGCACAGCTGCGGTCCGCAACCACGCTCTGGTTCGTGCCGCTCTGGCCGAGTTCGGCCCCGAGCGGATCGTCGCCGGGATCGATGCGCGCGAGGGAAAGGTGGCCATTCGCGGCTGGCGCGAGGTCACGGCTGTGCGGGCCGTCGACCTGGGTCGCGAGTTGGCCGGCCTGGGCGTCGAACGCGCCGTGTATACAGACATTGCCCGTGACGGCATGCTCTCCGGGCCCAATATCGACGCCATAGCAACCATGGCAGCGGAGACGGGCCTGCGCATCATCGCCTCCGGCGGCATGAGCCGGCTGGAGGATGTGCGGGCGCTCCTCAGCCTGGGTGAGCAGGTGGAGGGCGCCATCATCGGCCAGGCGCTGTACACAGGGAGCATCGATCTGCGCGCCGCCCTGGCCCTGTTGCAGGAGGACTGAAATGTTGGCCAAGCGCATCATTCCCTGTCTAGACATCAAGGATGGCCGGGTCGTCAAGGGCATACGCTTCGTCGACTTGCGCGACGCGGGCGACCCGGTGGAGCAGGCCGCAGCCTATAGCGCTGCCCGCGCCGACGAGTTGGTGTTCCTGGACATCACGGCCTCGCATGAGCAGCGCCAGATCGTCCTCGACGTCGTGCAGCGCGTAGCCGACACGGTCTCCATCCCCTTCACCGTCGGCGGCGGCCTGCGCACCGTCGAGGACATCCGCGAAATCCTCTTGGCAGGTGCGGACAAGATCTCTCTGAACTCGGCTGCCGTGCGCAACCCAGACCTGATCGCCCGGGCAGCGCAGCGCTTTGGCTCGCAGTGTATCGTCGTGGCCATCGACGCCCGTCGCCGGCCCTTGGCTCAGAGCGCCACGGCGACAGAACACGAGGGCCATGGGCCAGGCAAGGCGGACGCACCGCAGACCTGGGAGGTCACGATCAACGGTGGGCGCATAAACACCGGCCTGGAGGCAGTCGCTTGGGCGCGCGAGGTCGAGGCGCGCGGAGCGGGCGAGATCCTGCTCACCAGCATGGATTGCGACGGCACCCGCGACGGCTATGACCTGGAACTGACACGCGCGGTGGCCGATGCCGTATCGATCCCGGTCATTGCTTCCGGCGGCGCCGGCCAGCTCGAGCACTTTTACCATGTGTTGACTCAGGGCGGCGCCAGCGCGGCCCTGGCCGCCAGCCTGTTCCACTATGCCGAACTGACCGTGCCGCAGGTCAAGGCTTACCTGGCCGAGCGAGGTATCCCCGTCCGGCTGTAGGCCCAGACCTGTCAGGTCCCCTGGAGGCTTGTTTATGGTGCGCACACTAGAGACTGCCCCCATCGTCTGGAGCGCCGAGGGGCTCGTGCCGGTGATCGCGCAGGACGCCGCCACCGGCGAGGTCTTGATGCTGGCCTATGCCAATCGTCAGGCCCTCGCGCTGACTCTGGAAACCGGCCTGGCCCACTTCTGGAGCCGGAGCCGGCGCTGCCTGTGGTGCAAGGGCGAGACTTCCGGCAACCGGCTGCACGTTCTGGAGGTGCGCGTCGATTGCGACGCCGATACACTGCTCTACCGTGTGCGGCCCGATGGCCCTGCCTGCCACACCGGCGAGAAGTCCTGCTTCTACCGCTCGCTGAGCCAGTTCTTGGAGGAAATGTGAGCACGACCATAGAACGCCTGGCCGCCGTGATCGCCGACCGTCAGGCCAACCCCAAGGCGGAATCGTATACCTGCAAGCTGCTGGCCGGGGGGCCGGCCCTGGCTGCGCGCAAAGTCGGTGAGGAGGCCGTAGAGACGGTCGTCGCGGCGCTGGCCCAGGACGACGCCCGCCTGACGGAGGAGTCGGCGGACCTGATCTACCATCTGCTGGTCCTCCTGGCCAGCCGCGGCCTCACCTGGGCCGCCGTCGAGAAAGAGCTGGAGCGCAGAGCGCGCTGAGGGCGCCCCTACGGCTGGAACACGCCCAAGGCCGGCTCTTTTTTGCCTTCCATGCAGGAGACAGGTATAATCACCTACACATGCACACGCTTTACTTGTACAACTGTTACGGCAGGCTATTAGAATCCAAAGCCAGCAACACAGGGAGTGACCCCAATGCCTGAGGACAATCCTCGGCTGCGTATAGCTTATCTAAAGAACTGCTTCCCCACCCCATCCGACGTGCTCTTGGCCAGGCAACTTGGCCTGATGAACCGCTATACCCCACTCGTGCTGGCTTTCACGGCCGGCACGCCGGCAGACGAGCCGGCTATCGAGATGCGCGCGCTGAGCCGGCAGGGTATCGCAGTACAAGCCGCGAATCGGCTGGCCTTCAGGCTGGGCCGGCCCTATTCCTTCTTTGAGGGAGAGATTCGCCGTGAGGGCTGCGCCCTCATCCATGCCCACTCCGGGTCCGAGGCTCTGAGTGGCCTGCGCCTCAAAGCGCAAACACACTTGCCGCTCGTGACCCGCTTTGGCGGCCCGGATGCCGCACACCTGCTGCGGCTTGACCCGCACACGAGCGAGCGGCTGTTCGCTGTGGGCGACCTCTTCCTGGCCGATTCGGAAAGCACGCGGAAACCGCTCCTGGCGGCAGGCTGCCCGGAGGACCGCCTGTTCGTCTTGCATCCCGGCGTCGACCTGGACGAGATCCCCTTTGTCGAGCGCCGGCTCGGAGACGACGGTACGGTGAACGTGCTCATCATCGGGCGCCTGACCGAACGCAAGGGCCTGGCCTACGCACTGCAAGCTTTTGCCCATACCAGGCTCTACCACCACCAAGTCTCGCTGACTCTCACCATCATCGGTGACGGTCCCGGCCGCCCGGCGGCCGAGGCCACAGCGCGAGAGCTGGGCCTTGGCGACGTCCGGTTCATGGGTGTACAGCCGCGCGAGGTTGTTCTGAGCGAGATGCAAAAGGCTCACATCTTTCTCCTGTCCAGCGTCACGGCCGCGGACGGCGATTGTGAGGGCATCCCACTGTCGCTACTCGAGGCACAGGCGGCAGGCTTGCCGGTTGTCGCCACCTGGCACTCTGGAGTTCCCGAGGTGATCAGCGATGGGCACAACGGATTTCTGGTCTCCGAGCGCAATGCCCACGCCCTCTCCGAGCGCCTGCGGCACCTGGTCGAGCACCCCGAGCTGTGGGGGACCTTTGGCAGGGCGGGGCGCGTAGCGATCGAGCAGCGGTTCGCGCTGCGCCGACAAGTAGCCACCCTCGAAGAGTACTATGACGCCTTGCTCAGCGACCCGGTGGACGAATCGCCAGTTCTTCCCGGCCCCGAGGACGCGGGAGGCCACTAGCAGCTCGTTGTGGGCGAGCTGTCAACACACCACTCGTGCACTGGAGGAGGAACCGATGCGCATCGGCATTGACGGGCGCTCCCTTCGCGACGGCTACCCGGGAATCGGGAGGTACGTCCATAACCTGATTGCGGCCATGCAGCCGCTCCTTGACGATGACACACTAGTCATCCTCCACGACCCGGCAGTCAAGACGCGCTACGACATCAAGCCGCTGGCCGACAAGCCGGGCATCGAACTCGTGCCCTTTGATGTGGCACCGCGCGCCCTGAGCCAGCAATGGAAGCTGCCCAAGCTGCTGCGCGGGCTCTCGCTCGACGTCTTCCACGCGCCCCATTACCTGACGGCCTATCGCAGCCTGCCCTGCCCACAGGTCGTCACCCTGCACGATCTCATTCCCATCGTCTGCCCCGCCTCGATGCCGCGGCCGCTGGATCGCACAGTCTACCGGGCAGCCACGCGCCTGGCCGCCCAACGCGCCGCGCAGGTGATCACCTGTTCCCAGTCCACACGCAACGACCTGGTGCGCCTCTACGGCACGCCCGCCGAGCGCATCAACGTGATTCACGAAGCGGCTGCTCCGATGTTCTCGCCCGTAGCGGAAGCCGAGGTGCGGCAAACGCGCGAGGAGTACAGCATCCCGGCGCGCTACATCCTCCACGTGGGCGTGAACAAGCCGCACAAGAATCTATCGGTCTTGCTGGAGGCCTATCACAGCTACTACATCCGCACGCCGGCCGAGCAGCGCGCCGCCCTGGTCTTGGTCGGTGAGCACGACTCGCGCTACGCCAGCCCGCGGCGTTGGGCCGCACAACTGGGCCTCTCCCGCTCGGTGTTGGCCCTTGGCAACATCCCAGACGAGGACCTGCGCGCCCTCTACTCGGGGGCGGCCTGCTTTGCCTTCCCGTCGCTCTATGAGGGGTTTGGGCTCCCCGTGCTCGAGGCCATGGCCTGCGGCGCGCCGGTCGTCTGCAGCTCGGCATCGTCGCTGCCCGAAGTCACCGGCGATGCGGCCATTCTGCTCCCACCAAGCAACGTGGCATCCTGGACCAAGACCCTATCCCGCCTGCTGGAAGACAGGACCCTACAGGCCAGCCTGCGCTCGCGCGGGCTGACACGAGCCGGCCAGTTCTCGTGGGCAATTGCGGCGAGGGAGACGCTGGTGGTATACCGCAAGGCGGCGGAGGCCGTATAGCCACTGCTGGCCGAGCGGCTGGGCTGGTAGAGCGTTGACGGCTCTTTTCGACTGCACTATAATGAGCCGGCATCGCGGTCGGCCCACAGTCCGGCCGTGGGTCTGGGGGGTTAGCCAGCATGGCCGAGAGCAGCGAGTATGCCAAGTCCGTGGCCCGCCAGGCGGCCAAGGGCTCTGTCTACAGCGTGGGCGCCTCTCTGATCACTTTGGGCCTCGGCTTCACACGCTCCATCCTCCTGGCTCGCCTGCTTCTTCCCGAGCATTTCGGCTTGGTGGCCCTGGCCCTGTTCTGGATCGGGCTGTCTGCCCGTCTACGCGATCTGGGTCTCGATGCGGCCATCATCCACCGCCAGGACGACCGAGAGGCGGTTCTCGGTACCTACTTGGTTCTCCGCATCGCAACAGCCGCCCTGTCCTCCGTTGCCCTGCTGGCCGCGACGCCCCTCCTGCAACGCGCCTATCCGGCCATGGCCGGCCTGGGCACTGTGCTCCCCATGCTCATTGCGGCTCATATGCTGGCCAACTTGAGCCACGTGCAGGAAACGCTCCTGCGTAAAGAGTTGGCCTTCTCAGCGATAGCCGTCACCGACGTGCTTGCTTCGGCAACCATGACGATCATCGCCCCATGGCTGGCCTGGCGCGGCTGGGGTGTGTGGGCGCTGGTCGGCGAGCAACTCTCCGGTGTGGGGGTGCGATTCCTCTTGACCTGGGGGCCTTTCGGCCGCTGGCGGCCGC
>DAOUGZ010000149.1:0-2591 GCA_034428955.1 Anaerolineae bacterium
AGCATGCCCCGGAGGCGCATTGGACGGTAGAGATGCGCGCGGAGGCGGCGAAGGAGTCGCTGGAGTGGTTGAGAGAGAGGGGGTATCTCTGAGAGCCACGCACGCCCAAAACCCGAGGTCGCAGGCATGATCAGAGGAACGATACGGGGCTCACGCACAGCATAGGCCGGCGTATCCCTACCGGCACCCCGTAGACAGCCTCCTGCTCTACCGCTGCCCATCATCGCTACAACACGAACGAGGGAAGAGACATGGCAATTCATCGCATACCCCGGCACCCTCGCCCGGCCGACCAGAGGCAGTCTGTGGACTGGGCATGGAATGCCGGCAAGAGTGGTTACCGTTGGCAGAGGCTGGCCGGTGATCCGGGAGATGGCGGGGGCGGAGAGGCTGAAGGGGTGGGAGGAGGCGTGAGGCAAATGGGGTTGAGGCAGGGCGCCGGGTATGGAAACCCGGCCTACGCTTCGTGCTGTACCCTGCTCTGCTTCCTTTCGCCCAATGACTGTAGGCCGGGTTTCTTACCCGGCTCGCAGGCTGGCCAAGGAGGCAACCCTCATGCGCACGTTCAAACGCTACTACGTTCCAGATGCCATCGTCTTTATCACCGCGGTCACCGACGACCGGCGATCCTACCTTGCGCGTGGGGATGACATTCGCCTCTTCTGGGAGACTCTGCGCGCCGTGCAGGTCATCCATCCGTTTCGCCTGCTGGCCTATGTCATCCTGCCCAATCATCTCCACTGGTTGCTTCGTCCTGGTGATGATCAGGGCAACTTTTCTGCGGTCATGCACAGCATCAAGCGGAACTATACCCTGAACTACAAGAAGGCTCACGGGATAGTAAAGCCTCTCCACCTGTGGCAGGATCGCTTCTGGGACCATGTCGTGCGGGATGCTGATGACCTGCAGCGGCATTTCGATTACATCCACTGGAACCCGGTCAAGCACGGCTACGTACGGGATCCCGAGATGTGGCCTTATTCGACGTACCGGCATTGGCTCGATTTGGGCTACTACGAGCCGGGTTGGGGAGCTACGGAGCCTGATGCCATTGAGGGGTGCGAGTTCGAATAGTCCCTGAGCCGGGTATGGAAACCCGGCCTACGAGCAAAGGGGAAGGCGGGGTCTATGCGGAGCGTAGGCCGATGTTTGGGTGCCTGGCGTCCGTATTATGCCTTTAATGGGCGGAGCCGGGTATGGAAACCCGGCCTACTAGTCTCCTGCCGACTGCGTGAACTGGAGAATCTCTTCGTTCATGGCCGCCTCGGCAGCGATGAAGAGTTCATCGGCTTCGGCAAGGTGTGCCTTGATTTCTTCCTCCGACAGGCCTACCCGGTATGCATCGACGGCATCCATGCTCTTATCCATGGCTTGGAGTATCAGCGTGTGCGATCGCTGCATACACCGGGGTGGCCTCAGGCGGTTGTACTCGAAGCGCACGGCATCGAGCCCCGCGACGCCCCGCGTCATCTCGCGATACCCCGTCAGGAGCATGCTCTGCCAGGCTGCATCCCACTCCTCAAGATGCGCTGCTGTCCGTTGAGGTACTCTGTTATGCTTGCCCGAGTGCACGGCGTGGATGCGCACCCCTGGAGCGCTAGAAGAACGACGAAGAGAGCTGAGAGCAATACCCGGTCCTTGGTCACCCTGCAGGCTCCTTTGCACCGCGCGCATTGGCGTATGGATTGCCTGAGGAATAAGGCAGGCTGCGTACCGTCAGTATAGTGGTGTCAAGCCGCTCTGACAAGTGGGGTTACGAATGGCCATCACTACATGGGTTGGTGTGGCCTATGGAGTGACCACTTCATCGGTTCGTAGGCAACCACGGTAGGCTCGCCCCGGCCCGGCCTGCGCGGCGCAGGAGGACGGCCAGGGGTGTGGGGCTATTCCTCCAGAACTCGACGGCGCTGTGGAGGATGTCGAGGGCGATGTCGAAATCCTCCCGCTGGGCGGCGGCAAAGCGGGCGGCGTGATCGTAGAGCAGCAGGTAGCTGTTCCGTGCGGGGGCCCAGCTCAGATCGCGCAGGCTGTCCTCCAGGGCGTCCCAGTTGTGGCCGAAATAGGCGGGGAACTGCATGACTGTGGCGCAGGCCTGCAGGAAGTCGCTCTTGCTGGCGATTTGCCGTCCGTCGAGGTAAAAGAGCCGCCAGCCGTGCTCCTCCGCCACATGGGCGATGGCGGTTACCGAGGCCCGCGAGGCCAGGCGGTAGACCCCCGGGGCGAGGCCACCGCTGAGAAGTGCGTCGAGCCCCCCGTTCATGGCACGACCCGCTGAAAACTGGCATAGTGGTCGGCGGTGTAGTACAGTTCGCCCCCCTCGCCGGTGACGATGCGCCGTGCCCCTCGGTCGTCTGAGCCGGGCGTTTCGACAGTGTACTCGCGGCACTCCTCAAATGACAACCAGAGGGCATGTTACTCCGTATCTGCAGGGGAGTCAATCAGTGGAGAGCGAACAGTAGTCAGCGCGCGCTGCTCGGCCGCCCCCGGCTTTCGCTTTCCTGCCCCATCTGTGGTACAATGGCGCCAGCCTTATGTAGAGCCTGTGCGCCTGTGTTGGAGCTTGCCCGGCCGGGCCGCGAGAAAGGGCAGCA
>DAOUGZ010000150.1:0-20656 GCA_034428955.1 Anaerolineae bacterium
AGATCTGTATAAGAGACAGGTGGTGCGCCCCATCGCGCACTCGCTGCTTCATCTCCTGCAGTCGTTGGTTCATGGCTACCTCCCGCAACCCACCTCAAAGCGGAGGATGGTGAACGAGTGGCCCGGGAAGATATGCTCATAGGTTCCCCCAGCGTCCGGCGGCTCGGCAGGCGTCCCAGGGGGTGCGGCAATCGCCGTTCAGGTGCTCTAGCAGATCGGCCCCATCTGTCCAGCGATCTGATCTGGAAACACGCGGAGCGTCGCGTTTGTTGATCATGTCATGTCTCCCTGAGCGATCGCTAGCACTTCTGGTCGCATTTCCGGACACTCACAAGCAGATCTCCGGCCGCACATCGTGCGGATTCAACCTATTCCGGATCCATGGCAAAGCTGACCAAGGGCAGAGCCCAAGCCCCGGTTGTGCGGTCGTCATGCTGGAGTAAAGCTCTGCAGATAGCCAGCCATGAGAGGCCACAGTTGCGCATATCTGGCGAACGAGTCGTCATAGAGCTGGCGCCACCGCAGGTCCGGCTCAAAGGCCCGATCCACCGCTACCATAGCCTGGATTGCTGCATCAAAGGTATCGAAGTGGCCAGCCCCAAGCCCGGCGATGATCGCCGCACCCAATGCGCCAGCTTCTGTGATGCGCGGGCGAATGAATGGTCGGCCCAGGATATCAGCGCAGATCTGGATCCAGGCATCTGACCTGCTGCCCCCTCCCACGGCGCGGTATTCACTTACCTCTACGCCTGTTGCTGGGAGCGAGTCCATGCATTGCTTGAGGTAGAAAGTACTGCCCTCGACTATCCCTCTTAGAATGTCGCCCCGTGTCGTGTCGAGCCGCAATCCGACTATGACACCACAGGAATCGGAGATATAATCCGGCGGCCCGGTTGTGGTGAAGTGAGGCAAGACGGCTACGCTACTAGGGCGTTGCGGCATCTCAGCCATCAGGTCATCGTATACGTCTCTCCCCTCCTCGCGGGCCCATCGAGCCTCAGCAGCGGCAAAAGTATCCCTATACCATTTGACTAGGGCGCCGCCTTGATTGTAGACAAAGCTCACGTATCTGCCAGGCAAAACGTGGTGCTCGGTGTTTAGGCCCTGCTCCATCATAACCGTGGCTTCGCAGCGCTGGCTGTACGCGGGCGTGATACATGTGTAGGTTCCCATACCATACACGGCTTGCCCATCCGCGACCACGCCGCAACCCAGTGCATTGGCACACTGATCATGAGCGCCGTTGACGACGATGATGCGCGGAGAAAGGCCCAATTCACTAGCAACACGATCGGAGACCCTGCCAATGGTGACGCCTGAGGGGGCGACATCCGCAAGCTTACCGCGCTCAAGTCCAGCCAACGTGAGCATCTCGTCTGACCATGTCTCATACTCGATATCGAAGAGCAGCGTGCGGTTGGCCAAAGAATAGTCCGCAACTGGCTCTGCGCCAAGCATGAATGAGACAAAACTGCCCACAAGGAGCAGCTTGAACGCTCTCTCATAGAGAGCCGGTCGGTGCTCCTTGATCCACATCAGCTTGGTGAGGGAATAGTGGTTTCCCAGGACGTTACCAGTGACCTGGTATAGGTGCTCCGGCTCCAAGGCTGTCGCCAGGTCCGGCAAGTACTCCGCACCCCGCTCATCGAAATTCAGCAGCGCCGGCCCCAGGATCTCACGATCTGCCGTCACCGGGACTATGGCCTCACCGAAGGAAGACACCGCCAGAGCCCTGATGGGATCGGCCTCGCACTGGAGGGCTACTTCTTTGATCGTCCGCTTGACCCTTTCCCATAGCTCGGTTGCATCAAGCTCTGCCCAGCTGGGCTCAGGCCGGCGCACGTCGTATTCCTGATACGCCAGAGCTATCAAATCACCTTCTTCAGAGAACGCTGCTGCCTTGCACCCCGTGGTGCCAACATCGATGCCCAGCAAGCTCATGCGTCATACCTCGTCTCTCTCCGACACGCTCAGCCCGTCGCCAGAGCACTGCTACCGCTCACTTTAAAGTAGTGATGGATGAGCTGAGATGTGCGGTCGTAGATAGCATCTTGAGCAGCTACCACCCTTCCTGTGTCCTTGAGAGTAGCTTCGTAGACCTGCCGGATCTCGGTGCCCACATTGACCTTTGTGATCCCATGTTTGATCGCATCGAGAAGATATTCCTGCCTGACTCCTGATCCACCATGCAGGACCAGCGGCACACTGGTCGCTTCACTCAAACGTTGGAGGTGCTTGATATCAAGACGCGCCTCGACCTTGGCCGCATCCTTCAACACTCCGGAAACGGCGCCGTGAACGTTGCCGACAGCCACCGAGAGCCAAGCACACCCAGTCTCACGAACAAAGCGCTCGGCATCCTGGATATCCGTGAACCCTCTACCCGAAGCAAAGAGTTCCTCGTACGGGGGTAAGGGGCCCTGCTCATGTCCCCACACGGATCCCAGCTCTCCTTCGCAGGGCAACCCCACCGCATGGGCCAGTTCGACCACCTGGCGTGTAGCCGTGATGTTCGCGTCCAGGTCGAGGCGCGAACCGTCCACCATCACCGAGTGATAGCCCAAGCTAAGCGCCTCCTGGATGATCGGGAGATAGTCTACATGCAGGCCATCCTCGTCGACGACCGGCACGTGATCCAAGTGAAGCCGCACATGGTCGGAATCTGCCCACCTAGCGAATTCGGCAAAGACGGCAGCGGGCCCCTGGCTGCAAAACCTGCGCCACTCAAGACGTGCCGTCTCGATCAGGGCAAACGAGTCCGCGTCAACCACGGCTCGAATCACCGGCTCGATCATCGGTAGATACGGCACATTGAAGGCGGGGACAACTGTGTGCGTGCGCCACGCCCGCTTGATGATCTCCTCTACACCCAGCATATCAGCTACCCTGTGGCAACGCGATCTCAAAGCCAAGATAATGCCCCAGAGCCTCCTGCAGAGGAGCTTGCACGTGACCCGGTGTCAGGCTCACATGGTGCCGGTAGCCTTCGTAGCCCACATGGAGCAGCACGTCCTGCAACTTTGGGATGTAGGCGACTCCGGCACAGCCAAAGAAATCCGTCGGGATTTCGTCGTCTGTGAACTGACCTTCCCCCAGGTAGAACTTGACTCTGCCCTCATCGGTCTGCATACTGCCGAACGTGAAATCACCAGGCGCAATGCGTCCGGCGTTACAGCCATAGCTCCTACCTGAACCCACAGCGTTCGCGAGAATCGCGTGTTCCGTGATAAAGCCCCTGCCGGTCATCATACTCGCCGGCGCCGAGCCGCAATGGAAGAGAATGCACTTATCATCATCGTCGGCATAGTTGTTGTTCCAGTCCATACAGGCCACATCACCTTCGGAGGCCAGACTCAGAGCATACATAGCCACGGCGTTGCCGACATCTACTTCACAGGAGGCAACTCCGCCCCGGTTGTTGATCTCACTGAGGAGCACGCACGGCGAGATGCCCATCTGCCATTGCAGTTCGTCCCAACAGCGCACGGCGATAGCGTCCAGCTGATACTCTTCAGTGATCGCGTCAAGCACCACGCCAAGCCTCACAAGGCGGTCAAAGGCCACTACAGGAACTTTCGTCCACTCGGTGTAGGCCCTCAGGACCGCAGCCTTGGCCTTATAGGCCTCCTCTTCGGCGCTGAGAGCTTGCATGCGCGCCATCACATCCGAGAGGTCCAACGTCTCGGTGGTGATGCCATGCCGCTGTAGAGTGACCTCATCAATCCGCACCGTCTTGAAAGGAGTGGTGCGAGCGCCGATTGCACCGACCGTCATGTTCCTCATACCACTCACGACTCGGCACACGCGATCAAAGTGGTCGACATTGGCTCGGAAGCGATCACTGGTGGGGCTCACAACGTGGGGCTTGAGGGCTGTGTACTTGACTCCATTCTGCCGAAAGACGTCCATGATCGACACCTTGCCGCAAAAGGCGTCGCGCCGCGTTGCGGGGGCCATGCGATCGAGATCGTCTGGGTAGGCCTGGATGAGAATAGGCACGCCGGCCTCTCTGAGAGCCGCAATGGCTCCGTTCTCATCGCCAAAGTTCGGCAAGCAGACGATGACGCCGCCAAAGTGGCCACGATTCTCTCGCAGGAAGGCGGCGTATTTGGCTCCCTCCTGGGACGTCTCTACTGCACCATAACGAGTCAGTGACTCATCGAGCATGATAGTATCATAGCCCCACTCCCGCAGCTTGCGGGGTAGTTCCTCGCGGGCCTCGCTTTGTAGTGAGGCGGGGAAAAAGCCGCGATTGCCAAAGTAGAGTGCAAAGGTCGTTTTCCTGCCAGCCACGGTTACCTCCATGCCTGCCACACGAAAGAGCCTCACATCGCAATACTACAGCCGTACATGGCGAGATCAGGGCCTGGTAGCACAGACACCCGGCTTGCCCTGAGATGGGTGTTGAGAGGGTCTGCTGGGGCGGCCCCAGCAGACCCTCTCAACACCCCAAGGAGGATGGCCCTTGCCTGCCGAGCGGACCCAAGAGTCCGCTTCCAGTATTTGAACGGGTTTTCTTGCCTACTAGGTCTTATCAAGAGCGAGTCGGCACCGCCAGGTAGAGGTTGTGCTCCCATGCCTTGTAGCCATCGGCATCCAGCGGCTGCCGCACACGGAACCAGTCGTCCTGCCTCAGCCAGACCAGTAACCAATCCTGATCGCTGCTCGGAGCAGGCCGGTTATCCCAGGTGTAGTAGGGAATCGCCGAGATGTTACGTCCGTCGGCATCCTTCGCGACAACGGTCACAACGCCGCCGAGAAGGTTAGCCTGGTACTGGGCATGGAACTGCGGCTCTACTGCCAGCATCGGATCCGCAAGGTCCGGGTTATCGATGCCCTCCAGGCAATAGACTACCGGTCCGCGCTGGATGGCAACCCGCTCGCGCGTGAACCACACCGAAGGGTGCGAGGCCACTCGCTGCACCGGCATCGCTAAGTCCAACTCAAGGATATCACCGTCTTGCCACTCCCTCTTCAGTGTGATGTAACCGCCCTGGGGGTCGCCAGTCTGCTGCAACCCGCCGTTGACTCGCACCGAGTACTCCTGACACCAGGACGGGATGCGTAGGTGCAGGCCATACATGCTGCTTGCTGCCTGATGCAGAGTGATCTTGATCGCTCCATCCCAGGGATAACGAGTCTCAAGGTCAACTTCTACCTCACCAGCCGGAAGCGCCAACTTGCTGCGGCTGCCGATATACAGGTTGACGTAGACATCCTGTCCATCAGAAGCCAGAATCAGCCCGGGCATCTCGGCATAGAGCTTGAGCAGCATGGGTGGGCAGCATGGGCAGCGATGCCACTCCCAACGATGCAGGTTTCCCTGGTTATGGAGGGGGTTCTCGTAGGAGTAGCGGTCGCCTGCCAACGATATGGCCGCCAGGCCAATGTTGTACAGAACTCGCTCGTAGACGTCCATGCACTCGCCGCTGCCAGATGCCTGGTTCATCTGCCTAGCCCAGAAAGCCAGGCCGACGCCAGCGCATGTTTCAATGTAGCCAGTGTTGGGCAGATAGTAGCCGTATCCAAAGCCCTCATACTCCCTGATTGGGCCAACCCCGCCCGTGATAAACATCTTGCGCTCGACAACATCCTTCCACAGTCGCCACGACGCCTCATAGTACTTGGGCTCGCCCGTCTCGGCAGCCAGAGCGGCCAACCCCGTGTATAACAGGGTTCCGCGCACTGAGTGGCCGACCGCTTCCGGCTGATCGAGCACGGAGCGATGGTCCTGAGCATATTCGGTAAAGCTGATGCGCCCAGTGTGATTGCCGCGGTTTTCTATCCAGAAGCGGACGAGGTCCAGGTACTGTTTGGGGGTGGCTTGCCCAAGTTCCCGGGCCAGCTTGGGCTCATCGCGCAAGAGGCGATACAGCTTGATAAAGGCCTCTTCCGGCAAAGAGTGCGATGGGACAACATTGTGCTTGGGTGCAGGCCCGATGTACTTGCACATATAGTCGGCAAAGCGCACGGCCAAGGCCAGCAGGTTAGTCTTGCCAGTGGCACGATAGTGGTGTACACCCGCTTCGACCAGACACCCTGCATTGTACTCCTCATGGCTCCTGATCTGGTCCCCACCGTTGGCGCCCCAGCGCTTTCGGGGCTGCATCAAGGTGACAAAGGTGTTGATGTAGCCGTCAGGGTCGGTCGCCTGCGCGGCAGCGATGCGTGCAACGTATCCGTCCAGGCGCGCATCGAGCTGAGCGTCGTAATCTGCGGCGAGGAAATCGGCCGCAGCGCGCATGGTCTCGAAGATCAAACCATCAAAGAATGGCGCGCCAATATGCCCACCGGTCAGCCCTTGCGCAACGCGATCAAAGTTATCAAAAGCCCCGATGCGCTCGAATTTGTCGAACACATCGTTGACTGTCACCGTGCGCAGCGTGCCCAGTTTCGGTGCCCAGAACGGGTCGGTCACCTGGATATCGCGTACAGAAACCGGGGACAACTGCCGGGATGG
Organism: Anaerolineae bacterium; assembly: GCA_034428955.1. Taxonomy (GTDB): domain Bacteria; phylum Chloroflexota; class Anaerolineae; order SpSt-313; family SpSt-313; genus DAOUGZ01. The sequence continues at coordinate 6,461 of DAOUGZ010000150.1, forward strand.
GTCGATTCTGTGATGGAGCTTGGCCATGTTACTCATCATTCCCTCCTGAGAATGCATCTGCGGTCACAGCTTCATGCCGCTCAAAGTAACGCCTTCAATGAAATATTGCTGACCCAAGAAGAACACGATGATCGGGGGCATGACTACTAACGTCGAACCGGCCATGAGCAGATGCCAGTCTGAGCTGTATGTGCCCCGAAACTGCAAGAGGCCAAGAGCGAGGGTGTACAGCTTTTCGTCGTTCAGGTAGATCAATGGGGCCAGGAAATCGTTCCAGACGTTCATAAAGGTGAACAGAGCCACCACGATAAGCGCGGGCTTGACCAGCGGCAGCATGATGCGCCAGTAGATATCAAAGGGCCCGGCGCTGTCCATCACCGCCGCATCTTCGATCTCGGTGGGGATGGTCATAAAGAACTGGCGCAGCATAAAGACATTGAACGCGCCACCGCCAAACCAAACCGGCACTGTCAACGGGAGGAAGGTGTTGACCCCTCCCATCTTGCTCCACATCAAGAATGTGGGGATCATCGTCACAGCAGATGGCAGCATCATACTGCTCATGATCAGAGTGAACCAGAGCCGCTTCAGTGGGAAGCGCAGGCGGGCGAAGCCATATGCCCCCATGCTGCTGGTCAACACGGTCCCTACCATAACGGGCACCATGATGATCATTGTGTTCCGGAAATACAGCGGAAAGTTGACGACCGTCACGGCATCGGCATAGTTGCTCCAGCGCATGGCCCGCGACCAGAGCAGGGGAGGATACATGTAAAGCTCGCCCAGGCTCATGAAGGAGCTGCGCACCAGCCAGTACAGTGGAATGAACGCCAACCCAGCTCCGAGCAAGAGCAAGAGTACAACCGGGATCTTGGCGATTGCCTTGCGTCGACTCATCGTTCTTCTCCATAATGGAAGACCCACATTCCAGACGTCCGGAAAACGACGACTGTCACTGCCGCAACCATGAGAAAGAGGATCCAGGCGAGAGCGCAGGCCATTCCCATATTGTTGTACTGGAATGCCTGCCGGTACACCAGCAAGGCCAGGAACAAGGTAGCATTCTGGGGGCCACCGCCGGTCATGATAAATGCTTGCGTAAAGACCTGGAACGAGCCGATGAGCCCCATCACCGTGTTGAAGAGCAGAAAGGGTGTCATGTGCGGGACCGTGACCGCCCAGAATCTGTGCCACGCGTTTCCGCCATCGACATCAACGGCCTCCTTTAGCTCCCGCGGAACGCCCTGGAGCCCAGCTAGGAAGATGAGGATCGTGTTACTGGAAGCCCACAGGTCCATCAGGATGAGGGATGGCATGACCGTCTTGGGGTCGCTGATCCAGCGCGAGGTGGGCAGGCCGAGGATCTTCAGTATCGAATTAAAGAGTCCGAAATCGACGCTGTACGCCCAGCTCCAGATCATGCTGGAAGCGACAACCGGAACAATCGCCGGCAGATAGTAGATGGTGCGGAAGATGGCCTTCCCCGGGATTTCCTGATTCAGCAGCATGGCGATCAGAAAGGTGTAGGTAATCCGCAAGAAGATGCTGCCAAAGGCGAAGGATAACGTGGCCTTGACAGCCGAGGGGAAGAAGGGATCACTGGTGAACAGGGTCACAAAGTTGCTCAGGCCAACCCATTTGGCGTCACCGATAACTGGCCAGTCCGTCAAGCTGATTCCCATCGTCGCGATCATCGGGCCTGCTATCCAGATCAAAAAACCCAGGATGACAGGTCCCGTGAAGAAATAACCCGCTATCGCTTCTCTTCGTCTACGGTTGCTGATGATTGATAACGGGAATCTCGGTTTTCGATACGTCTGTACAGTCGAAAGTTGCATGTGAAAACTCTCCCCAGCCAAGCTCGCGAGCTTCAAGAAAAACGGTACAACGCACGCAGAGCGTGCGTCGTACCATTGTACGAGGGACGAAGTGAAGGGCGGTTAGCCAAGTGCAGGCTAGGACATTAGAGAGAGTATGTTCTTTTCGTAATAGTCCTGTACCTGTGGCAGGACTCCCTGGATCGCTTCCTCGACAGTCGCATCGCCCAGCCAGGCCTGCTCAAGTGCCGCGTTCAGGATCTGGAACATTCCTGTCCAACCGGGTATGCGGAATATGGGGAGCGGACGGGTCACATGGAAGGAGTATTCGAGAACCGCCGTCCTATACTCCGGAGGGTGATTCTCGTTGTCGATCCACTTGGATATGAGTTCCTCGTCGGTGTACCAGCGCTTCTCATTGGGCATCCACAAGCCACCAGTGATGTACTCCGGCGTACTGTGCGGGTCCATGATGAAGGAGACCAGCTTGGCTGCCTCGGCCGGATGCTTGGTGGCCTTGAAGGCGACGATCGGTCCGCCCGTGGCGACCGTTACCGGGTCCTTGAAGCGCGGGAGTACACCAATGCCAAAGTTCAGCCCCTCTTCGCGGCGAACCCTGTTCAGAGTCTCGAGCGCCCATTGACCATCCTGAACCATGGCCACCTTGCGGGAGAGCAGCGCCGTATCGGTGCTCATCGAGCCTACGCCCCCCGTGAGGCCAAAGGCAGGCGCAGCCCGGTGGACGGTCCGGAGATCCGCCATCTGTTGCAGCGCTTCGTAAACTTCTGGTTGATCGATCGTGAGGCTGAGCCAGTCTTCCGCGAAAAAGTCTCCGCCATTGCTGCGTACAAATGGCAAGATGGCAAAGTCACCGGTACCCATCTTGCATCCGAAGCGATCGACATTCTCGGGATCAAAACCCGGGTCGCTGGCTGGCCTGCCCTGCGTATCGACCGTCAGTTGCTTGGCAATGTCGAGGAATTCATCCCAGGTCCAGGCTTCGTCAGCCTTCGCCGGGGGATACGCCATCCCTGCCTCATCGAACAGATCCTTGTTGTAAAAGATCAGGGCGATCTCTTGCGCTGCGGAAGCAGCAACCAGCTTGCCATCCGGTGTCCTATACTGGATGGCATCAACCTTTTCGTGCTCACCAGTGAAAATGTCCGAGAGATCGAGAAACTGATCGCGAATGGCCCAGTCGAGAGTGTGCGGATCCGGGAAGAGAGCCGCATCAGGCAGGGTGTTGCTGGCGGCCATGGCGGTCATCTTCTGCACATAGGGATCCCCTGACTCTGGGATGTACATCTGCTCTACGACGATATTCGGGTTCTGCTTCATGAAGGCATCCAGGGTAGCCTTGGTAGAGGCCTTTTCATCCTCGTTGCCCCAGTGGGAATAGCGCAACTGGATCTTTTCCTGGCTGCCGGCGACCACGGTGGGAACGGCAGGCTCATTGACCGTGGGTTCGCTGCTCGCGGGCGTCGCTGCTCGCGGAGCGCAAGCGGCGAGAACATGGGCACCGAGGGTGGCTCCAAGAGTCATCGTGGAGGCGCGCAGGAAAGCTCGTCGGCTCATACTCTTCGACATGGGGTTCCTCCTTTGAGGTAACTAGGTGATTCTGACCTACGAAACCTTCTGTTTGAACAGACCCACGTTATGCGCTAAAATGTCTCTGGTCGACGATAGCCGCTGGCCCCTGATAGGATCTATAGCCATTCTAGCACACGCTCTATCGCCGGACAATGGCCTTTCGGCCATGGTTCCGCCACGCTTCGGCCATCAGGGCCGCCAAGCCGCCCGCCTCCTCGATGATAGCGAGGGAGTCTCCCTTCTTCGAGCAGTGCAGTTCATAGAGGGAGGTTGGAAACGATGACCCGGGATACCGATTTCGCTCGTCTCGTGAAGGATGCCTTGGTCAACCTGTACGATAATGCCGCCCTCGAGATCCATCCTCTGGCCAGCATGCTGCCGCCGACTCCGCAGCCGCAGATCAGCCGCGGCACCTATCTGCGCGACGTGCTCCTCGATGCCATCGAACAGCTCCGGCCTGAGCAGCAGGAGTCGTCCCCTGGGGCGCCGGAGTGGCGCCCCTATCTCATTCTCACCGGACGCTACGTTGACGGCGCTGACCTGCAGGACCTGGAGGCACGCCTTTCACTCAGCACGCGCCATCTGTGTCGCGAGCATGGCCGAGCCCTGCGAGCGGTGGCCAGCCTATTGGAGCAGAGGGTAGCGCCGAAGACACAGTCCCTCTCAGATACTGCAGAGCCCTCACCTGCTGGCGTGGAGGGCATGATCGATGACTTGGGTGCCTTTGATGTGAGCCGAGAAAGCCTGGACCTGGCCGCGGCACTGCAGGCGGCTCTGGAGATTGGGAGTGCGAGCGCAGAGCGCACCGGCGTCGAGTTTGCGCTGTCGCTGCCGGCGAGCCTGCCCCCCATCCAGGGTGACCGGATCATCCTGCGCCAGATTCTGCTCGCCTTGATCAGTCACGCGCTGCGCGTGCAGACGCAGGGCGTCGTGCAAATCAGCGCCAAGGTCTACGCAGACAGCATTGCACTGGTGCTGCACCTGAATGAAGACGCCGGGGGCACGGCGCCAAGCTGGAAGGATGAGCCCTCGTTACAAGTGGCGCGCTATTGGGCACAGCAGTTCGGGGCTACTGTGCAAGCGGAACCCGATGACCTGCGGGGAGGGGGACAGTTGGTACTCTCCTGGCCGCGGGCAGGTCAGCAGACCATCATGATCGTCGATGACCAGGAGCCAGCAATCCGTCTCTTCCAGCGCTTTTTGCGCCAGTTGCCGGTGCGCGTGGTAGGCGTCCGTAACGCACGCGAGGTGTTGCCCCTCGCACGCCGCCTGCAACCTAGCGCAATCACCTTGGATGTTATGATGCCCTCCCTGGACGGCTGGGAGGTGCTGCAGGCGTTGCAGTCGAACCCTGACACAAAGAGCATTCCTGTGATCGTGTGCTCCGTCTGGGATATGCCTGAACTAGCCCTTTCCTATGGTGCCGCCGGCTTTCTCAAAAAGCCCATCACGCAGCAGGCGCTCATTGCGGCTTTGGATCAGCTCCGGTATGGGGGTAAGATGGCCGCAGGGACTGGAGCAGAAAGCTGAGGACTTTGCCCAGTTCGGCGCGCGTCAGCGGGCGCCGCATGTTGATGCCCAGGGCATCCTGGTGCTCCTCCCGCGCCCGCACATTCTCGAAAGCGGTCAACAGGACCGAAGGTATGCCTTGCTGGGCGAATTCCCGCAGCAGTTGCCAACCACTGATATCCGGCAGCGCCAGATCAAGCAATGCGGCATCGGGCCTAGTCTCTTGTACCTGTTCGCGAGCTTTGGCGCCCGTCAGCGCACTCTGCACCTGATAGCGCTGCGGGCCTGCTTTGGGCTGTGCGCTGCTGAGCGCGCGGACTACAAAGCGAACCATCGCCGGGTCATCGTCCACGACCAGGATGCGCCGCACCCCAGGCCCCAGGCTCTCTAGAGCCGAAAGCAGGGCTGCGCGCTCTACAGGTTTGACCAGGTAGCCTGCGGCCCCCTCCGGAAGGCTACCTGCCCGGATCGAGTTGCCGGGCAGGGTGAAGCGTATCACCGGCAGGTCATAGGGCAACGCCTGGAGCATAGCTGCGAATCCGTCTTCGGCCGCCAGTGCTTGGTCCAGAAGAATGGCACTGGGAAGCAGCTCCGAGACACACCGTGGCGTTTCCTCCAACGTCTGCACGCCGTACACCCGGTATCCCTCAACGAAGGGCTTGATCACCTCCCCAGCATCCGGCTGGCGCGAGACCACGAGGACCAATTGCTCGCGCTCGGCCTTTTCCCGCAAACGACGCCAGTACTCATCGTCGGCCGCCTGGGCTACCGCCGATGCAGCGTGCAAGCGTGATGCCTGAGGCAGGGGTAGCAGAAACAGGAAGCGCGCGCCGGCGCCGGGCTCGCTTTCAGCCCACATCCGGCCCCCGTGCTGTTCGATGAAGCGCCGGCTGATCGCCAGCCCCAAGCCGGCGCCCTCCTGGCGGCGCCATTGGCTTTGCCTCACCTGTTGGAAGGGCTCGAAGATGCGCTCCACATCCTCGGGCGGGATGCCTGGCCCCGTGTCTTGCACGGTAAAGAGAATGTGGTCATCCTGGCGCGCTACGCGGATGGTGACGCCTCCTGTCTCAGTGAAGCGCAGGGCGTTGCTGGCCAGGTTGAGCAGCACCTGGCGGACACGTGTGCTGTCCACAAACAGGCGTGGGAGGTTCGGCTCTATCTCGACGTGCAGATAGAGCCGCTTGCGGGCAAATGCAGGTCGGAGCATCTCCTCCACCTCGCGCAGCATCTGTGCGGGCTCGATCCACTCCTTGATGAGCGCCATCTCCAGGCTCTCGATCTCGCCCAGGTCCAGTACGTCGTTGACCAGGCGCAACAAGTGCGAGCTGCTCCTATAGATCTCCTGAATATCCTCATACAAGTCGGGGGGCCAGTTCGCAAGGTCGCCATAGGTGCCCGGCGAGTTGACCATCAGTTCGCTGAAGCCAATGATAAAGTTCAGCGGGGTACGCAGCTCGTGACTGATGGCCAAGGCCAGCCGGTTGCGTGCATCGCGCGCCTCCTCGGCCTCGGAGCGCGCCAAGACCAACATGTGGTTCGCGCGCTCTAGCGAAGAGTAGGCACGATCCAGTTCCTTAACCAAGCGAGCCAGCTCGGCTCGGCGCTCGCGCGTCTCCTCCAGGTTCTTCATCGCCTGTTGGAAGCTGAAAAGCGACCACTCGGCCACGATAACCTGTGAGCGCGCTGACGTCCAGCCTAGGAAGCCCATAAAGGCTCCAGCCAACACGGCAGCCAGGCCATAGCCCCATGTCAGCGGGCTCGGAAGAGCTCTACCGACCAGACATGCCAGCGCACCAGCAATAAACACCTCAGACAGCACACCCAGCGGCCAACCCACCGCCAGCACGGCGATGAACGGCAGGATGGCAAAGAGCAGAACCAGCTGGGGCATACGAAAGAGATGGGCCATGAGGGCGATCACGACAGCCAACCCAGCCTGCAGAACCACGTGTGCCGCCAGATAGTGTTTTTGCAGCAAGAGCAGAGGCAGGCCACAGGCCAGCGCTGCCATTGGCATGATGAGAAAGACAGGCGTGCCGATCTGCTTCGGCCAGACCACCGTAGCGAATGTGAGGAGCAGATAGGCACCAGCGATGACGACGATCAGCGAGCGCGAAGCCGACTGCAGCAGCTCATTCGTTGAGGCGACAAATCGCTCATCGGTGGGTGTGGATCTATTAGTGAGAGTGTGCCACACTTTGCCCCTCCGCACTACACTGCCTCAGCACCTGCGCGTGCATTTCCGACTGCTCGCTTTCGACCTTTCTGGAACCCGCGAGTCTGCCCGAGAGTGGGACGCAATAGGTCTCTCGGCTACTTGCAAGCTGGGGGTGGTGCACCGCCCGGATGTTGTGGAGGCATGCCCTCTTCGTATCGCCCGCTTCATCCATGGCATTCACTCCTTTCCGCGTCATGCCAGAGTATAGGGTACAATCGAGGGGGAGGCCAAATCACGAAGCCAGCGCACATGACCAGAGCAAAGCGCAGCTGCAGGAAGTGTTCCTTGCGTATGATACTCCACCCCCGCCACTTTCGCGCCTGGCCCATTAATGCTATAATCGCAACATGCACATCTATCGCGTGGGCCAGATCACCCGCTATGTCAAGAGCCTCTTCGAGACGGACGATCTCCTGCAGGACCTCTGGCTCGAGGGCGAGATCTCCAACTGGCGCGCCTACCCCTCCGGGCACGTGTATTTCACCCTGAAAGACGGCGATGCGGCCATCAACTGCGTCCTCTGGCGCTCGCACGCCGCCCTGCTCCAATTCCGCCCGGGCGACGGCGATGCCGTCCTGGCCCACGGCTATATCTCTGTGTACGAGGCGCGCGGCGCCTACCAGCTCTACGTTGATGACTTGCAAAAGGCCGGCGCCGGGCTCTGGGCGCTCGAGTTCGAGCGGCTGAAAGCCAAGCTGGAAGCCGAGGGCCTCTTTGACCCGGCGCGCAAGCGGCCGCTGCCGCGCTTCCCCAGGCGCTTGGGTGTGGTGACTTCGCCCGCCGGCGCAGCCTGGCGCGACATCTGTCGCGTGCTCTCCCGGCGCTACCCGCTGGTCGAGGTCATCCTGGCGCCATCAACCGTTCAGGGCGCCGATGCGCCCCCCCAGATCGTCGCCGCCCTGGACCTCCTGGCCACCTATGGCGATGTGGACGCGATCATCGTGGCCCGTGGTGGCGGCTCGGTGGAGGACCTCTGGGCCTTTAACGACGAACGCGTCGCCCGGGCCATTGCCGCATCGCCCTGGCCGGTAATCAGCGGCGTGGGGCACGAGATCGATATCACCATTGCCGACCTGGTCGCCGACGTGCGCGCCCCCACCCCCTCAGCGGCTGCCGAGGTCGCCGTCCCAGACCGGGCCGAACTCTTGGAGGGCGTGAGCCAGAACGTGGCCACCCTGGAGGCGAGCATCTTAGCCCTGCTCGACCGGGCCCGCAGGGACCTGGATCACCAGACTATCGCCCTGCGGCGGGCATCGCCGGCCGGCGTTCTGAATCGCAAGCGCCAGATGCTCGACGAGATGCTGCGGGCGCTGCAGATGGCCGTTCGCCACAGCATCGAGTTGCGCCGGGCCCGCGTCCGTGGCCTGGAAGGGCAGCTCAAGCCCCTCAGCCCATTGAGCACCCTGGAGAGGGGTTACGCCATCGTCCGCCGGCGCGATAACCGGGCCGTCGTGCGCTCGGTGCAGCAAGCGCAGCCCGGGCAACTCCTCGAGATTCGCGTTGCCGACGGCAGCATTCCCGCCCAGGTCGAAGCAGAATGACGGAGAGAACTTGCTATGGCCGACGAGCCGACTACCTTTGAAGCCGCCTATGCCGAGCTGGAACAGGTTGTGGCGAAATTGCAGGATGGAGACCTGACTCTCGAGGAATCCATGGTTCTCTTTGAGCGCGGAGTCGTTCTGGCGCGCTGCTGCAGCCAACAACTGGAGCAGGCCGAGCTGCGGGTCCGTCAGTTGCTGGCTGGCGGGCAGATGGATCCGTCCTAAACCTTTGCAAGGGGGGAAATCAGAGATTAGAGGCAAAACGTGAAGCGAGTTCTCGCCGTTCTGTGGCCCACCTGGCCCGGGCTGGCCGTGCCCGGCTTTTGGGCCGGCTACATCGCCTACATGGCCATATCGGGGCAACTGCCCTCCGCTCAGGCCGTGCTCGTGGCCTGCTGGCCGCTGCTGCCCCTGTACGCCGGCAGTTGCCTGCTCGCCGCCTGGGGCAAGCGGGGCATTCTCCTGCGCCTGCACCACCTGATCCTGGCTGCCGCCATCCTGGCCGGCCTGGACGTAGCCGTCAAAGCCTGGATCACAGCCACGCCCAGCCTCTACACCCGCCCGCAGACGGTACTGCCCGGGCTGCTGGCCATCGATCCGGTGCACAACATCTACGGAACCATGCTGGCTATCCCCGGTGCCGCACCCTATATCACCGTTCTGTCCATCCTGCTGGTGCCGGTCACCATCCTCGCCTACCGCTACTACCTGCGCGAGGAAGAGCCCATTATCTGGGGGCAGGCGGCGTTCCTGGGCTTTCTGAGCGGGTCGCTGGGCAAGGCCATTGACCTCCTGATGCACGGCTACATCATCGACTATCTGCACATCCCCGGCCTGCCCACCGCCGACCTGGCCGACATTTACCTGCTGTGGGTCGGCGCAGGGTGCGTGTTGGCGGCCAGCCTCTGCTACCCCGAGGTCTGGCCCAACCCACGCCGTGCCCTCAACCAACTCCTGGGGCGGATCCGGCAGGAGTGACCGCCCCGGCAGGTCCCCGGCCTACTTGCGGTTCAGCTCCCAGATAATGCGGAGGCCCTTCAAGGTAAGCCAGGGATCCACCGTCTGGATGAGCGGGGTTTCCGCAGCGATGAGCGAGGCCAGCCCGCCGGTGGCGATGACGCGCATCTCCTCGCCCAGCTCACACCGAAAGCGGCTGACCATACCCTCCACCAGCCCGACATAGCCAAAGAGCACGCCCGACTGCATGCTGTGCACCGTATTCCGGCCAATGACCGATGGCGGGCGGGCCAGGTCAATGCGGGGCAGCTTGGCCGTGAAACGGTACAGCGCCTCCGCCGAGATGCGCATCCCCGGAGCGATGGCCCCGCCCAGGAAATCCCCCTCGCCGGAGATGGCCATAAAGCTGGTGGCCGTGCCGAAATCCACCACGCAGGCCGGGCCGCCGTAGAGGCGGTAGGCGGCGGCCGCATCCACGACGCGGTCTGCGCCCACCTCGCGCGGATTCTCGGTGCGCAAGCGCACGCCCGTCTTGACCCCGGCATCAACCACCAGCGGCGCCTGCCCAATAGCCCGCCGGCAGACAGCCTCAAAGGCGCTGGTCAGCGGCGGGACGACGCTGGCCACAACCGCCCCCTCCACTTCCTCCGAGCGCGCACCATCGTAAGCGAAGAGTTGCCGCAGCAGCACCGTGTACTCGTCGGGCATCTTTTCGTGGTCGGTGGCCAGGCGCCAGTGATAGCGCAGCTCATCGCCGTCATAAAGGCCCAGCGTGATGTTTGTATTGCCGATATCGATACAGAGGAGCATAAACCCTCCTTCTTGACTATCGCCGCTGCGGGTCGAGTTCGTCCCGCAGCCCATCGCCAAGCAGGTTAAAGCCCAGTACGGTCAGCGCAATGGCGATGCCCGGCAGCACGGCCAGCCAGGGGGCCACGCTCAGATAGTCCCCGGCCTCGCCGAGCATCTGCCCCCAACTCGGGTCCGGCGGCTGCACGCCGAGCCCCAGGTAGCTCAGGGCCGCCTCTGCCAGGATGGCCCCGCCAAAGCCGGCGGTAGCCTGCACGATCAGCGGCGCCAGACCGTTCGGCAGGACATGTACCCACAGCACTCGCAGAGGCTTGCAGCCCGTCGCCCAGGCAGCGTCCACATAGCCCGCGGCGAGCCGGCTGATGACCGAGGCACGCGCCAGCCGGGCAAAGATGGGCACATAGGCCACACCGATGGCCAGCGTGGCGTTGGCCAGCCCCGGCCCCAACACGCCCACGATGGCGATGGCCAGCAGAGTCGCCGGGAAGGCAAAGAGGCCGTCCATCAGGCGCATGATGACCTCATCGACCCAGCCGCGCACAAAACCGGCCAGGGCGCCCAACGGCGCGCCCACGGCCAGGCCCAGGGCCACGGCGCCACCCCCCACTAACAGGGCCAGCGAGGCGCCGCGCATCACACGGCTCAGGATGTCGCGGCCAAAGTGGTCGGTGCCGGCCAGGTGGGCCAGGCTTGGCCCCTCCCCGCGTGCCGGCGCGTCCATGGCCCGGGGGTCGTAGGGCGTGTAAAGCAGGCCGGTGAGGGCCAGGAGCAGCACAACCGCCACCAGCGCCAGCCCCAACAGGAGGGGCACGTTGCGCCGGCGCGCCGTCCGGCCCCTAGCGCCAGAGAGAGATGCGTGGGTCGAGAGCTGCATAGAGCACATCCACGAAAAAGTTGATGCCCACCACGAGGGCGGCGATGAACAGCACCAAGCCCTGGATGAGTGGGATATCGCGATTAGAGACGGCAAACAGCACCAGCCGCCCCAGGCCCGGCAGGGCAAAGACCTGCTCGATGACGATACTGCCGCTCAGCAGGAACCCGAGCTGCAGGCCGAGCATGGTGACCGTGGGCACCAGCGCACCGCGCAGGGCATGGCGCAGCAAGACGATCCTCTCCGGCAAGCCCTTGGCCCGCGCCGTGCGGATATGCTCGCGGCCCAGCTCATCGAGCATGGAGCCACGCACCAGGCGCACCAATATGGCGATCAGCGGCAGGCTGAGGGCCACCGAGGGCAGGGCCAGGCTGCGCAGAGCGGCCAGTGGGTCGCGGCTCCAGGGCACAAAGCCGCCGGTAGGGAAAACCCGCGCCCGCACCGCCAGGAGGAGGATCAGCAGAATGCCGATCCAAAAGGCAGGTAGGGCCACGCCGACCTGTGAGAGCACCAATATACCCACATCAAGCGGCGAACGCTCCCTTACCGCCGCCAAGACCCCCAGGGGCACGGCCACCGCCACCGCCAGAAGCAGGGAGAGCGCCGCCAGCGAGCCGGTAACCGGCAGGCGCTCGGCGATCAGCGTGGCCACCGGCAGATGGTGGCGCAGCGACGTGCCCAGGTCGCCCCTTAGCGCTCCGCCCAGCCAGGCTAGGTACTGCTCCGGCACGGGCCGGTCCAGGCCGAGGCTGGCGCGAATGCCGGCCAACGCCTCCGGCGAAGCCTCATGGCCCAGAATGAGCGTGGCCGGGTCGCCCGGCAGGATATGCACGATAACAAAAGCCACGAGCGAAATCACCAGCAGGCTGGCGGCCAGCCCCAGCAACCGCCGGACAAGATACGGCAAGCTACACCCCATTCTTCAGAAGCACCCAGGGAGTCCTCTGCGAGCGGCAGAAACGGCCAAACTGCGCGCCGGCGCCAGGCCAGCGAGCTGAGGGCCGTCCCGAGCTCAGCGCGCCGCCGATGTGCGCTCGGCCGCATTACGCTCGCGCGGAACTCCCTTCATCGGCGCCGGCATCTCTCTATCCCTCGCTCTTCCAGACCGTGCGCAGGTCATAGATATCGATAGGATAGACGACCCAGCCGTTCACCGACTCCTGCATGGTCACCGAAGAGAGCGGCGCAAGCAGGTAGATCGATGCCGCATCATCGGCGAGCAGGTTCTGCATCTCGGCATAATAGTCGTGCCGCTTGGCCTCGTCGCTCTCCACCGCCGCCAACGCAGCCAGCTCGTCATAGCGCGGGTTCTCATAGTTACGCAGATTCTCCGGCGACGTGCTGACATAGGCATTCAGAAACGGATCGGGGTCCAGGCGGCCGGTGGCGCCGATGGCCGTCAGGGCGTACTGGCGCCCTGCATACACCTGCTCCAGCCAGGTGCCCCACTCCATCGTCTCCAGCTTGCAGGTGATGCCCACCTTGGCCAGTTGATCGGCGACGACCTCGCCGTTGCGCATGTGAAAGTCGTAGGCCTGGGGCAGGATCATCGTCGTCTCCAGGCCGTCCGGATAGCCCGCCTCCGCCAGGAGGGCCTTGGCCTTCTCCGGATCGTAGGGGTAGCGGCCGGCCTGGTCCACATAGTAATCGGTGACGGGCGGCATGTGCGAGCCGATGGGCACGCCGATACCGAACTGGGCGATCTCGATGACCGTCTGCTTGTCTACGGCATAGTTCAGCGCCTGGCGCACGCGCACATCGTCAAAAGGCGGCATCTTGTTGTTGATCGAGATATACTGAATGCCGTTAAAGGGCTGCTCGATGATCTTGAGCGCCGGGTCCTGCCGCACGGCCGCAACCTCCTGCACCGGCAACTCGGGGATGACGTCGACCTCGCCGGCGCGCAGGGCCGCCAGGCGGGCGGCGGGGTCGGTGATAACCTTAAAAGTCGCCCCATCGAGGTAGGGAATCTCGGGCAAAAAGTAGCCGTCAAAGCGCTCGAGGGTGACGTGCGAATCCTTGACCCATTCCACCACGGTAAAGGGCCCGGTGCCTACGGGCTCGTCGCGCAGGGTATCCGCCGCCTCCTCGGGTACGATGGCCGCCCACCCGTAAGCCAGGCTGGAGAGGAAGGAGGCCTGCGGCTGGCTCAGTTCAAAGACAACGGTGTTCGGGTCCGGCGCCGTCACCGCCTTGACCAGCGCAAAATCCTTGGCCCGCGGGCTGGCCGTTTCCGGGCTGAGGAGGCGCTCGAAGGAGTATTGGACGTCGGCGGAGGTCATCTCGCGCCCGTTGTGGAACTTGACGCCCTCGCGCAGGGTAAAGGTCCAGCGCAGGCCGTCCTCGGAGGGGGTCCATTCCGTGGCCAGGTCGGGGAGGATCTGGCCCTTGGCGTCGGTCTGGACGAGCGTATCATAGATGTTGCGGGTGATCTGAAAAGTCGCCGCGGCCACCGTCTTGTGCGGGTCCAGCCCGTCGGGGTCGGCGGCGATGGCTACGGAGAGCGTGCCGCCGCGGACCGGCCCGCCGGCCGTCTGCGTAGGCGCTGCCGTCAGGGCGCCACCGCCGGGCTCCACCGTGGGGGCCGTCGTCGGCGTGGGGGAGGGCCGGCAAGCGACCGGCGCCAGAAACACAACCAGCAAAGAGAGGATGAGTAGCGACAAGAGCCTGGGCTTGCGCATGGCCTGCACCTCCATATCGGCAGGGGGCAACAAAAAACCTCTGGGCGCGCCCAGAGGCATGAGGGTAGGCCAAGCGGAACAAGCTCCCTGCCGTCTCGGTCGCGCCGGCGATCCAAGCGACGTCTGTTGGCTTTGAACCAGGGTTCGCTCACCGCCTGCAGGTGCAGGTCGATGGCACTTTGATTATAACACGCTTACT
>DAOUGZ010000151.1:0-9380 GCA_034428955.1 Anaerolineae bacterium
CGCCTCTTCGGTGGGCTCGGGCTCTTCGGTGGGTTCCGGCTCGTCGGTAGGCTCAGGCTCCTCGGTTGGCTCCGGGGTTGGCGTCGCCTCCTCCGTGGGCAGCGGCAGGGGATCCAACAGCACGGGCAGGGAGAACTCGACCGAGGCTTCGGGCCCGTAGGGCTCGCCCTCGTGCCCCTCATAGTTGGTGATGGTTACCCGTACCAGCAGGCGGTACTCGTCTGCCTCCACCGGCGCAAAACCTATCTCGAAGGGCAGGGTCAGGGTCGCGCCGGCCGCGAGGGAGCCTGGCAACCAGCTCTGCGAGGCGCCGTCCACGTCGCGGAAGCCGTCGTCAGAGCGGTATTGCACCTGGGCTGTTACGGTCAGGTCCTGGGCCGCCTCGCCGCCGGTGTTGACAATCTCGATGTTGCCCTGCACGCCGCAGCGGGTTATGGCCCGCATGGGCGGGGCCTTGGCCTGGCCGTCCATGGGTACCTTGGCTGCGGGGGGCGCCGGCGCAAAGGCGGCGTTGCCCTCACCGCTGGCCGAGAGGGCGAGGGTGGTGGTGAGGGTCCAGTCGCCAATGGACAGGCTGGCCGAGGCCGTCTCCGAATCCGAAAAGCCGCTGCGGGCGCCGGCGGCCTGGGCACTCATCGCGCCCGCCGTGGTGATAGCCAGCAAGAGCAGCCAGGTCCCCATGCGCTGGGTGGATGAAGGGGCGGAGGGCGCCTGTACGTCGCCCTTCCTGGCCCGGATTTGGGGCAGCTCCTGCCAAAAGGCCGCCACGCCCACGGCGACCAGGGCGAGCAGCACGGTGGCGATGCCCAGCGGGGTGGCGGCATAGTGGGCGATATAGCCCAGCACGGGCACGTGGAAGGCCACCTGCCCCACCAGGCGCGCCGCGGGCACCGGCTCGGTATCGGGGTTGGCGTTGGCGTCGCCCTGGGTACGGAACGAGGGTGCCTGGCCGGGGGTGACCTCGACGACGCGGTGGGTAACGAGGGACGACTGCCCGTCCGCCTGACGGTAGACGATCACATCGCCCACGCCGACCTGCGCTGCCGGCACGGGTCGGACAATGATGAGTGCGCCGAGGGGAATCGCGGGCTCCATGCTGCCGCCATAGACGGTGAGGAACTGCAGGCCCATGAGCCGGGGGCCCAGAGCCACGAAGCCCAGCGCCGCGATCAACAGCACTAACAGCAAGCTGCCGGCGACGCGGCCGGCGGCGGTCAGGACGGGCCTTGCACGCATACTACCTCCTATTCCATCACCGGGACGCGCCGGGTGGCGCAGGACTCGCGGTCTGCCGCATTGATCTCGATGGCCTGTGTGGTGCCTCCAGGTGCAACGACACTTGCTATCCGGCCGATTGGAAATCGCGCTCTCGAGTCCTACGGCCGTCCACCTGCGTGGACGGGGCTTGGCGCCACGGCGAAAAGCTCCGTGGCCACAGGGGCACGGCTTGCTGCGCTCCAGGGGGACGTTGCAGTACTAGGGCAGGCGCAGGTCGAAGCGGATGTCAAAACTGGCGCTCTCTTTTCTGGCCGCGTTGCTCTCGTCCCCTTCCGGCAGGTGCCAGGAGATGACCAATTCCCTGCTATCGCCGGCGGGCAGGCCAAACTCGCCGAACGACTTGCCGGACCAGTCGCTGAGCCGCTCCCCCGAGGAGAGCGTTTTGCCGGCATACTCCATGGACATGCGCAGCGCATCGCCCGCGGGGCTCTCATTGACGCTGCCGATGGTGATGGAGAGCACCCCATCGAGATTGCCGGCGTTGCGCAGGGTGATCCCCTGCTGGCCCGATTTGCCGGGTTGGAGCGGGCCGCAGGTGATGACCTGGCCTGGATTGTCGACGCCGTTCACCTGCAGGTCCAGCGTGCCGGCGGTAAAGGCGTTGCCGGCGCTGGTCTCGACGTCGCCGAGGGCGGCGAGCGTACCGCTGCCCAGGATGCCGAGCAGCGCCGCGGCGGCGCAGACGGCCAACAGGCCGGCCAGGCTCCTCAGGACCCTCTTGGACATGCTGGCACTCCTTCGGAAACACTGAGCTATCGGGTGAGGGGCCTCAGCAAGAGCTCTATTCACCCGCTACCTCCTTAAACCGCGCAACCGGCAGATGGGACGGGCGCCGGTGGACCCCAAGGCAACCAAACGCGAATGCCTCCAGGTGAGGGCCAGAACCAAGAGCTAACCTCAAGACAGGTGTGTTCGAATTGAGGTTACCTCCTGCAAACGCTCAGGTGTGAGCTTTGGCTCGAGCTGAGGTGGAGCGAGGCATCTCGGCCCGCTCCACCTCTATAGCATTGCCGAACCTAGCCCTGACAGTGGCTACTGAGCGGCGGTCTGAGCCAACTGGAAGGTGACGTCGAAAGTGAAGCTGTCGCTCATGGCGATGTTGTCGTTGGTTGTGCTCCACCACTGGAACTGGTAGGCGATGTGCTTGGTGCCCTTGGACGGGATTAGCAGATTCTGGTCATAGTTCGATGCGACACCGCTGGCCTTGCCATCGTAGATCTTGGTATCCTCGGTACCAAACCAGCCGCTGACCGGGGGCTCATCGACGTGCAACTCTAGCCCGACCAAGTTCTGAAGCTCGCCGTCGGCGTCAGTGTCGGAGAGTGCAGCCTCTGGTCCTTCGATGCTGTTCTCGGCGCCCGTGACCTTGATGTCCTCCAGATCGAGGTAACCGGGCAGGCTGCCGAGGTTCTCCAGCTTCCAGGTGCCGACCCTCTGGAACCCAGGCTTGATATTGCTGACGGTAATCCTGACGCTGTTCTCGTTGTTCTTGCCATCGATGGCCAGGTCCAATGTGCCCGCTGAGAAAGTGTTGCCCTTGCTGGTTTCGGTGTCACTAAAGTAGGCGCCGGAGCCCAGCAGGCCGGTCGCCAGGATGGTGACCAGGAGCAGGGCGACCACGGCGCAAAGGACGAGACGTGTACGCATGGTTGCACTCCTATTCGTTGCTGCAAAGCGTTCCCCGGGCGCGCAGTTGCGCCCGGCAGCCCGTAACGGACGGGCGGCCCGAATCGCACAAGAGGCAGTTTCCGCGCTAGGCATCCCTCCTTCTAGGGATCGCACGGGCTTGCGCCAGGGCCGCAGATGCGGTAGAATAAAACCTTGCCCTGGGGGCGCCGCCCGGCGCTCCACCCTGCGGCCCTGGCGTGTGCTCGCCGGGGCCGCGTTGTTTATGCCGGATTCATGGTTCTTTACCCTGCTTTTACTTTACCGCGAATCATGGAGATTGGGAACGGTAGAAGATACTTGAATTGGGGTAAAGGGGCCTGCGTAGTTTCTACGGGGTTGGGTCCGTAGGAAATGCGGAGGGGCGGGGGAAGCGGGGAGCCCGGTCTGTCGGCGTAAAAGACCCCACCCCCTGCCCCCTCTCCGGCGCCGGCCAGACATTGCGATGGGGCAGCGCCGGGGAGGGGTTGTCCCCCGAAGGGGGCTTGGGGGTGGGGTCTACGACTGATTGGCCAAGTCGCGGTTGGGTGACAGGTGTGATGGGCCCGGCATCAGCGGCGGGCGCGGGCGTGCCTGAAGGCGGCCACCAGCAGCAGGAGCAGGGCGAGGGCGCAGAGGCCCACGCTTAGCCAGCGGAAGGGGCTGGGCGCGACGGCAAACAGGCCGCCGGTGACTGGCAGCAGGTAGATGGGTGTGGGCTCGACCGATGCCCGACCATGCGCGACCGGCCCGTCCTCGCCGGGTGGGTTGGCCCAGGAGGCGTCAAAGAGGATGTCGCAGGTGGCCTGGGCGGCCTGATAGGCGTTGCCCGCGCCGCCGTCCACCTGGAACTCGAGATAGTAGTGGTGGCTGGCGCCGGGCTCGAGGGTGGAGCCGAACCAGAGGTTGCGCAAGGAATCCTCATAGATCACGCCCCAGGTGAGGGGGTCGGCAGCGGGCGGCGAGCCGGCGGCGCGCACCCGGGTCGACAGGGTGTCGAAAAAGCCGGATACCGATTCCCAGGGGGAGGTGGCGACGGTCTGCAGGCGGTATTGCAGGGTGCTTTCGCCTTCGTTGGAGACGGTCACACAGGCGCCGTCGTGCCAGGCGCCGGGGGCCATGTTCTCGACGTTGACCGGCAGGCCGGGGCCACCCGGGCAGGCGGCGTACTGGACGACGAGGTCGCCGGCCTGCAGCCTTTGATCCGGCGCGCTCTGTACGTCGCTCAGGGCAATGACCATGCTCTGCTCGCTCAAAAGCAGCGCCAGAGCCAGCAGCAGACCAACGGCGCCGGCCAGGGTGAGGCGTAAGCGCATCTTGCTGCTCCTTCCGTTGAGTCGGTCCCTACCCCAAGTTCCGCGAGCGGTTCCAAGGGAACCGCCGCTTGCAAGGCAGGTCCGTCGTCGCAGCAGTCTCCTGCAACCTGCGGGAGGCTCCATCGTGCAAGTGCCATGTGTGAGCCTTTACGTTACATTTAGTCTACCCGAAAATGCGTTGTGGCGGAAGGGTAGGAAATACCTGTCGTAGAGGCGTTGTTTCTACGTAGTTTCTACGGAGATGCGACTATCCCACGCCCATAGCGGCAAATGGCGCGTTCCTCCGCTACGGCGAACGACCCGCCATCGCGCCTGGGGGCCGAGTAAGACCCTCCGCTGCGCTCCAGGCAAGGCGTGGAAGCCCGGCCGGCTGGTGAGGGGCCGCGTGCACAGCGAGTGGGGCGCCACGACGAGGAGCGAATAGCTGGCGTTGGGCGAGAGCCCGGCCGGCTGTGGGCGTGGCGCCCACGGCGCTCGCTGTTAGAGGTAGTTGTGCTCCCGCGCATAGCGCACGAGTTCGGCGCGGCTGCGCAGGTTGAGCTTGCTCATGAGGTTGGCGCGGTGGCTTTCGACGGTGCGTACGCTGATGGTCCAGAGTTCGGCCAGTTGGCGGCTGGTGTAGCCCTCGGCGATGCCCCGCAGGACCTCGCTTTCGCGGGGGGTGAGCGCCTCCGCCGGCGCCTTGCCGGCCGGGCGCGACTCGGTCCTGCCCTCGAGGAGGGCGCGAGTCATGGCGGGGTGGATGTAGATGTGGCCCTGGTGGACGGCGCGGATGGCGTCCACCAGCTCGGTGTCGGAAGCGCGTTTGATGATGTAGCCGGCCGCGCCGACGCGGATGCACTCTTGCAGCAGGCTCTCATCCTCATGGATGGTGAGGACGGCCACGCGGGCTTGGGGCACCTGCTCCTTCAGGCGCCTCAGGGTTTCGATCCCCCCTGGGCCGGGCATGGAGAGGTCCAGCAAGACCACATCGGGCAGCCGCTCGCGCGCCCGCTCCAGGACCTCATGGCCGTCGGCGGCCTCGCCCACCACCTCCAGGTCCGGCTTGGTACTCAGCAGGGCCTTCAGGCTGGCCCGCAGGATGCCGTGATCGTCAGCCACCAGGATGCGAATCGCCATCTCTTACCTCCACCACCACCGTGGTTCCCGAGCCGGGTGCCGTGTCGATCGTCAGGGTGCCGCCCAGCATCTCGGCACGCTCGCGCATGCCCACGAGGCCCAGGCGGCTGCTTTTCGCCGTTTCCTGTAGGTCAAAGCCGACGCCGTCGTCCTCCACGATAAGCAAGAGGCGGTCGGGGTGGCGCTCCAGGACCACATCGGCGCGGGTCGCTGTCGCGTGGCGCAGCACGTTGGTCAGCGCCTCTTGCACGATGCGAAACAAAGCCGTCTCTGTCGCCGGCGGCAGCCGCTCCGCCGCCAGGTTTACCGCCTCAAAGTGCACCTCCAGGCCGTGCTGGTCTTCAATGCTGCGCAAGTACTGGCGCAGGGCGGCGATGAGGCCGGCATGGTCGAGGCTGGCCGGCCGCAGGTCGGTGGCCAGCCGGTGCAGGCTCTGCAGGGTGGCGTCGGCCAGTTGCCGCAACTGGGCTACGTGGGCATGGACAGCCTCGGGGTCACCGGCTGCCTGCTCCAACGGGCTCAGGCTGAGGGCCAGGGTAGTGAGCACCTGCCCCGCCTCGTCGTGCAGCTCGCGGGCGATGTGCAGGCGCTCGGCCTCCTGGGCCTCGACCAGGCGGCGAGAGAGCCCCTGCAGGCGCTCGCGCGCGACCCGGACCTCCTCGTATAGATGAGCGTTGTGCATGGCCGCCCCGATTTGCCCGGCCAGGGCGCTGTAGAAGGCGGTGTCGCCCTCGCCCCAGCGGGACGAGTCCGGGCCGAAGAGGCACACCAGGCCCCAGAGCCGGCCATCCATCCGAAGCGGCAGCGCGGGCGAGTTCTCCCAACCCGGCCGGCGGGCGAGGGCTGGGCCCAGGGCGCGCCAGACGGGCAGGTGAGGGGCGGCGGGCAGCCCTGCCGCGGCCTCTGCCGTCAGAGGCTCGGCCAGCGCGGCCAGAAGGGGCGCCGCCGGCGGATTGGCCAGATCGGCCAGGGCTTCGGCGGGCAGGCCCCAGGATGCCTGGAGAGACAGGCGAGATCCGTCGCGGATGTAGAGGGCGCCGGCTTGAACGCCCAGGGCCTCGCGCAGCAGCGGCTCGAGGGGCGCCACCAGGCGCGCCGGCTCGAGGCAGCCGCCGACCGCGGCGGCAATGGCGTTCAGGGTCATCAGCTCGCGGTTGCGCTGGCGAAGCTTTTCCTCCATGCGCAGGCGCTCGGCGATCTGGCCCTGTAACAGGCGGTTGGCCTGAGACAGCTCGGCGGTGCGGGCGGCGATGCCCTCCTCCAGGTCTTTGTTGAGCCGGCGCTGCTCCAACCGGTCCGACATGATCAGCCAGCCGATGAGGGGGCCGCCGAGGGCCAGGAGCGTCGCCGTGACCCAGCGGAGGCGGGGCTCGATGGGCAAGAGAAGCTCCATAGCCGCCAAGGTGCCCCGGTAGGCCAAAGAGGCGAAGGGTCCGCCGGCTACGGAGAGATACGTGGCCAGGAGGCCCGTGGCCGCGGCAGGCAGCAGGGTAAAGGTTACCAGGGCGATGAAGGCGGCCGGCGAGCGGAGCCCGCCGTGAGCCGGCGCCTGGAACTGGAGCAACCCGGGCACGAGCCAGGCAAGGAGGATGCCGAGCCAGGCATAGCGCCGCTCCAGCGACCGGTAGAGATGCCAGCGTACGAGCTCGACACCGACAAGCTGGGCCGCCGTAGACCAAGCGCCCAGGGTCAGGGCTGTGAGGCGAGCCGCGTAGGGCAGGCCCCGATAGCCGTCTACCATGATGCCGAACACATATAGGGCGCTCTGTAGCCCGGCGGCCATGACCGCCGCCAGCACGAGCTGGCGGTCGAAGGGCAGGGCGGCCCCCGGCTCTGCGCGGCGACGCTGGAACAGGGCCAAGGCCCCGGTCGCCAGCCACAAAAGGGGCCGCACTCCATAGCTCCACCACGCCGAAAAGGTCAGGCGCGGCTGGGCCCAGGCCAAGAAGCCGTAGAGCAGGAGCAGCCAGACGATCAAGGCCGGCCAGTTGTGCAGCCCCCAAGCCGCAGCCCAAGGCTCGCTGCGACGAGGGCACACAGCCTCGGGGGCGTTGGGCGTCATTCCAGAGTAGCCCCCTCGTCTTCAGGCCGTGGGCGCCTGGTCGCGGCGGCGGCCTCTGCAACGATAATCCAGCCGACCAGAGGGGCGCCGATGGCCAGCACAGTGGCGGTCAGCGAGTTCAGCATGGGCAGGCTGGGCGAAAGGAAGGAAAAGGCCGCCAGGACCCCCCGGTAGGCCAGGGCGGCCAGAGGCCCGCCCGTCGCCGTCATGAAGGTAGCCAGGAGGTTTTCGGTGGCGGCGGGCAAAAAGCTGCGCGCCGTGACCGAGAGCACCGCTCGGGGCGAATCCAGCGAGCTGAAAATCCACAGACCGACCTGGAAGAGCCAGGGCAGGAGCCAACCGGCGACCAGGCCCAGCCGGGCGCGGCGCTTGCCCAGGGCGCTGATCAGGTGCCAGCGGGCGAGCTCTACGCCGATCAGGCGGGTGGCCGCATACCAGATGTTCAGAGCGATGTAGGCGGGCGTATGGACGTAGGGCGAGGGGCCAAAGCCGCGCAGAACGCCGACCAGGACGTAGGTGACAAGCTGCAGCACCCCGACCAGCCCACAGATGAGGATCAGGCGGCCGCTGGCGCTGCGCAGGGCGCCGGCCCAGCCACGCCGCAGGGCGATGACCAGGGCCCCCGTGAGGACCCAGAGCAAGGGCTGGGCCACGTAGGGCTGCAACATGGGCGATTCGAACACGGGCAGCCTGAGGTAGATGATGACATGGAGCACGACCAGCCAGGCAACCAGCACCAGCCAAGAGCGAGCGGATTCCTCGGCAGGGGCAGCGGACGAAATGGGGAGCCGCTCCACACTCACAGCATCGCCATGTGCCATCAAAGACTCCTTTACGAGGACTCGTGCTGAGGCAGCACGAGGGCGTGCCGGGGCGCACCAAGTCGGCGCCCGGCCTGGGCATGAGGTTCCACGTCGAGGTCATTACAGGCGCGCTGGGTTTCGGGATGCACATCTGCCGGCCGGCTGCGAGGCTGCAGCCGCCGGCTCTGAAGCGTGAGCCGGCGCGCCCACTTTGTACCTATTATACAACTGACTGGCGGTGGATGGGGCGCCGGAGGTAACAACCCGACTGGAGCAAGGTATACATGTCGTTACTTTTGTCTTTGACGGTGCCATCGTTGAGGGGCGGAGCGGAGGAAAACAAAAAGCCTCCGGGTGGAGAGGTCCGGAGGCATCTGACGGCAAGTAGAGCCACCCATCGGAATTGAACCGATAACCTAGCGCTTACGAAGAGTTCGGGTGCTCGGTTTGACGATAAGTGGCTCTACCCACTATATGTGGCCTTCGCTGGCTAATCGACCCCTATATCTGGGCGAAAAAGCGATAGGTTCGGCCAGAAGCGTTAGGTCGGAAATGCCGCAAAAAGGCTCCCAGCGTCGTAGCATGGGAACGATGTTTGACGAAATCGGGAATGGAGGTTGCGAGCTAGTCGCTGCGCTGTGAACTAGTCGTCTTTGAGTTCGTCTCGCTGCTCCGCGTATCGCGCACACAGCTCGGCATGCTGCCGAACAATGGTGCGAATCGCCTTCTTGGTATGCGGATCGGGACAGTTTCGGTAATCCCGCACAAGGCCCCACTCGTCTCCCTGGAGTTCTGTCTCCTCCTCTACGCCCAGGAAGAACGAGAGCGGACGATTTAGAAGTGGAGGAAGTTTGATCGCAAGCTCAAGGGGCATCGGGTGCCAGCCGCGCTCATAAGAGCCGTATGCTTCCAGCGTAATGCCTAGCATCTGCGCTATCGTCTTTTGGTCGTAACCAAGCTCCTTGCGCGCTGCTCGCATGCGGCGCCCCATCGCAAGTGCAAAGGGGTTCTTCTGTCGCTTACCTGAACTCGGGTTGCTGGACTGGTGTGTCATCATGGTATCCTTTCCCTTCCATTACTATTAGTATCATGGCAACTCCCATCCAAGAATATCGTATAGAGTGTATGTGGCATCGTAGACCATACACAGTATAGCAT
>DAOUGZ010000152.1:0-4350 GCA_034428955.1 Anaerolineae bacterium
CCATCCTGCAGTCGCTACGCGAGTTGGTGAGCGCTGACCCGGCGATCGCCGTGCAAGAGCTGCGCGCCCTGCTTCTGGACACGGTCGAGGAGCTGCGCCCACCGGCCAACGTCCCCACGAGCAGCCTGGCCTGGCGCCCGTACCACATTCTGTACAACCGCTACATACTGGGCAAGGAGCTGGCCGAGCTCGAGGATGAGTTGGGCTTGGGCGAGCGCCAGGTGCAGCGGGAGCAGCAACGCGCCTTTGCCGAATTGGCGGGCAAGCTCTGGGCAAAGAAGCAGGCGGCGATGGAGCCGGCGGTTTCTCCAACGGGAGACACCCTTTCGCAAGAGATCGCCCGCGCCGCCCGCGAGCAGCAGGCGTTTGATGCCCGTGAGCAACTGCAGCGGGCGCTGGCGCCGGTAGGTGTGCTGGCCGAGCGCTACGGCGCAGAAGTACGCCTGGTCGGTGTTGCCTCTCCGGTGCGTGTGCTGGGCGACCCTGCCCTCTTTCGCCAACTCCTGGTGTCGGCGCTCTCACTTCTGGTGCGGACCGGGCCGCGTGTCGTAGAGGTCAGTCCGAAGCGTTACGGGGCCAGGCTCGTATGTTCGCTAACGGCTCGCGCCGGCGAAGGCGCGCTGTCCGAACTGCCGGAGGCTCTGCAGGCCCTGGCCGAGGCAAACGGCGCCGAGATCAGCCTGCGGTCGGAGGCCGATGGCTGCGGCGTTCGCATTGCCTTGCCCGCCGTGGAGGGCCAGTGGACGCTGGTGGTTGTGGAAGACAACTGCGAACTAACAGAGCTCTACTCGCGCTATCTCTCGCGCCGGGGCTACCGGGTCATCGCTGTGAATGAGCCCGAGGCCGCGCTGGAGCGCATTGCCGCCAGTGCGCCCGACGCCGTCGTGCTGGACGTGATGATGGGGGGCACGGACGGCTGGGAGATTCTGGGCAGGCTGCGTGCCGACCCCGACCTGCGGGGCATCCCCGTGGCCGTCTGTTCCGTGCTCGACGAGGCCGAACTGGCCACCTCGTTGGGCGCCGATGCCTATCTGCGCAAGCCGGTTATGCCGGCCCAGTTGCAGGAATGTGTTGCCGGCCTTCTCGGACGTCCGCGTAGCGCGGCGGCAGGCCTTTAGTCAGCAGTTCGACCAGGCGCATCAATTCTCCGGCGGTGAAACCGCCGTTCCTCACGACGTGTACCTCTCCTCCCTCGATGGCGGCCAACTCTTCGGCCGGCCCGCGTGCCGTGATGGCGACGACCCGGACCCCGCCCGCATCGGGGCGCGCGCGCAGGGCCTGGATGACATCCATCCCAGTGACCTCAGGCATCAGCAGGTCCAAAAGTATGACGTCCGGTAGCCAGCCGAGGGCGTCGATGGCCTCCTTCCCCGAACCCAACGCCCGCACCGCCGCCTCGGGCCACTCCTGCTTCACCATTCTGGATAAGAGGCGGAGGATATCCGGCTGGTCGTCGACGATCAGGACACGATGGGGCTCGCTGCAGATGCGGCCGATAGCGGCGCTCAGATCCCTACGCGTGACCGGTTTGATGAGAAATTCGTCGGCCCCCAGGGCCAGGCCGGCGTGCCGTTCTGTGGGGATGTTGCAGGCCATGATTGGCAGGTCGAGGGGCGCCACGGCACTGCGCAGGGCCCGGGCGCACTCGAGGGCCGTCCCCAGGCGGCCCGGCGCATCGCCGGAGACCAGGACCGCCCCCGGGTGCTGTTCGCTGACCAAGGCAGCCGCTTCGGAGATCGTTCCGGCCAGCAGGACTGCTACTCCCTCCAGGTGGCGCTCAAGCATGCGCGCTGCGACCGGGTCCTGACAGAGGGCCACCACGGTATGGCTATTCTCTGCGCCTGTGAGTGCTTTGCGTGGGATGCGCCGCAGGTCGGCAGCGCGGGTCTGCTCGTTTGCAGTCGGCAAGGAAAAGCAAAAGGTGCTGCCCTTGCCCGTTTCGCTCTCAGCCCACATCCGCCCGCCGTGCAGGCGGATGAAATGCTTGGATATGGCCAGCCCGAGCCCCGTGCCCTCGTGGGGGCGGCGCAGGGAGGCATCCGCCTGCTCGAACTCTTGGAAGATGGTCTCCAGTTTGTCGGCAGGGATGCCCTCGCCCGAATCGCGCACATAGACGACCACCTCGCCGTTACTAAGGCGAGTGCCCACTTCGACGTAACCCGAAGAGGTGTGGCGCACGGCGTTGGCGACCAGGTTCAGCAGCACCTGCCGGATGCGCGTGCGGTCCAGGTTCAGGACCGGCAGCGGCGCCGGCAGCGAGACGCGCAACTCCAGGCTGGCGTTCTGCAGTAGGGTGCTTGCGGTAGATAGGGTATCCTGGATCAACTGGGTCAGGTCCGTCGGTTCCGGTACGACGGGGAGGCGGGAGGCCTCGATCTGGGCCAAGTCCAGCACGTCATCGACCATCTTGAGCAAGTGGTCGCCGCTGCGCCGGATCGATAAGAGGTCCTGGCGGAGCGCCGGCGGCCAGTGGAAATCGCCGTATGTCTCGGGCGATGTACAGAGCATCTCGGCAAAGCCGACAATAATGTTCAGCGGCGTGCGCAGCTCGTGCGAGATGTTGGCCACAAAGCGCCGCTTGACGTCGCGGGCCTCTTCGGCCTCCTGCAGCGCGGTATCGAGCTCGCGGTTTGTCCGCTCGAGGCGCCGGCTGGCCTCCGTCAGCGCCGCCAGGGTGCGGTTCAGCTCGCCCTGACGGCTACGAAGCTGGCTGAGCAGGGAAACTGCCCGCTGCTCGCTGTTGGATGCCCAATCGATGGCGGTGTAGAGTGCACGGGTGGCGATGAGCTCGATCCCGGCGACCATCCAGAGCAGGAGCAGGGCGTTGGCAAGGGTGGGGTCCAGAGGGCGCAGCAGGAGTAGCGAAGCACTGTTCAGAATCGTCGCGGTCAGGCCCAACTTGGGGTTGATCGCGAACATGGCCAGGACGAGGGGGATGGCATAGAAGGGTACGAACGGGCTTTCCATGATCCTTAGCGCCCCCGCCAGACTGAGGGTGGGCCCGAGCAGGAGGATGCCCTGGGTGAGCCGCGGGTGGCGCTGGCGCCAGGCATAAGCCAGAATCCCCTCCAGGAGTAGCGAAAGAAAGACCGCAAAACGGCCACGCAGGAAACGGTCGTCGGCCGGCGCCAGCCAGGTGGTCAGAAAGCCCGCCAGCAGCAGGGCCAGGCTGATA
This sequence comes from Anaerolineae bacterium, assembly GCA_034428955.1. Lineage (GTDB taxonomy): Bacteria > Chloroflexota > Anaerolineae > SpSt-313 > SpSt-313 > DAOUGZ01. The sequence continues at coordinate 3,176 of DAOUGZ010000152.1, forward strand.
CGCGAGGTTAGGGTCTGGCGCAGGTCGGCCAACTCTAGGCCCATCCCCAGTGCTCTACCGGGTGCGTATGTCTCGGTCATAGGTGTTACCTCATCGGCTTCAGTGGCCGCTTGCGGCGGCACGCGTTTCCGCCTTCAGGCTCTCAAGAGACAGGTTAACCCATTTGCTGGGGGATTTTCGCCGTGCGCTACGGTTCCGCAGAGAATGGGAGGAAGACGAGGACGCCGGGCCTGGAGGGCAGGGAGGATGATACGGCGAAGGCTGGGGACTGTCAAGAGAACGTTGTGGGCGCTCGGGCGGCCGCTTGGAACACGAAGGGGTGCGAAAGGGCGCGAAAAAGAGGGCGATGCGGTCTGCGCTTCTCGGCGCCGAATGGGGGAGTCCTCCGCGAGCGGGGCCGGCAGCCGGTCAGCGCGTGGGCGCCGAGGGAGAGAGCTGAGGACGGTGTTTGCGCGGATGCGAGGCTTGGCGCTTGTTGGGGCCATCCCGAGCTCGCTCAGCATGGCTGCAGTTGCGTGCCGGCCGCTGTACGCTCGCGCGGGACTCCCTCAACCGGCGCCGAATGGGGGAGCCCTCCGCGAGCGGGTCTGGCGGCCGGTCAGCGTGTAGGCGCCAGGCGAGCGAGCTGAGGACGGTGTTGCGCGGATGCGAGGCCTGGCGCTTGTTGGCACCGTCCCGAGCTCGCTCAACATGGCGGCGATTGCGAGTTGGCCGCTGCACGCTCGCGCGGGACTCCCCTATCTGGCGCCGAATGGGGGAGTCCTCCGCGAGCGGGGCCGGCAGCCGGTCAGCGCGTGGGCGCCGAGGGAGCGAGCTGAGGACGGTGTTTGCGCGGATGCGAGGCTTGGCGCTTGTTGGGGCCGTCCCGAGCTCGCTCAACATGGCTGCAGTTGCGTGCCGGCCGCTGTACGCTCGCGCGGGACTCCCTCAACCGACGCCAAGGCCACTCCCCCTCTCAGGGGATGATGAGCGTCTTTAGCGAGCCTTGCGTAGCCAGGGCCTCGGCCTCGCGGGCAAAGACCTCGGGGAGCTGGTCGAGCCGGTAGCGGTCCGAGTTCTCCAGGATGATGTCGATGTTCAGGGCGCCGCGCTGTACGGCGCGGTAGGCTTCGCGGGCGTTCTCTACGGAGTGCAGCTTGGTGTAGTGCATGGCGTTGAGGTTGCGCACGCGCAGG
>DAOUGZ010000153.1:0-9113 GCA_034428955.1 Anaerolineae bacterium
CTGCTGGCCGAGGCGCTCATCCGCACCGATGGCTATGCTACCATGGACGACTGGGCCGAGGTCTGGCTCGACCACTGGGACGACATCTTTGGCAGCAAGCTCGCCAAGTTTTTTGTGTCGGTCATCCACACGGCGCAAAAGCTCAAACGCCACAGCGTGCCGCGCATGGCCGCTCTGGGCAATATGCCCAGCTCCAGTTCGGCCATGTGTATCTCGCCGGTGGGCATCGTCAACGCCTGTAACCCGGAGCAGGCCGCCCGGCAGGCCTATGACCTGGCCGCCCTCATTCATATCCACGATGTGGGCTTTTGCCAGGACGGTGCAGCGTCGATGGCCGCAGCGGTGGCCGAGGCGATGAGCGCTGATGCCAGCGTGGAGTCGATCCTCGATGCGGCGAGTCGGGTGATCGTGCCCCTGAGCGGGCAGGAAATGCGCGATCGCATCTCCGCAGCCGTAGAGTTGGCGCGGGCCAAGGCCGACTATAAGGCGTTCCGCGCGGCCGTGTACGCCGATCCCGAGCGCTTTTTCTGCCGCATCATGTGCGACTCGCGCGAGACGGTGCCCCTGACTCTGGCCCTGTTCTATCTGGCCGATGGCGATGTGGAAAAGACCGTCACCTACTCCGCCAATTTCGGTCGCGATGCGGACACCATCGCTTCGATGGGCGGTGCTATCGCCGGCGCCCTGTGTGGCATGCAGGGGATCAAGAGCGAGTGGGTGAGCCAGGTGCAGCAGGTGACCAGCGTGGATCAGACTTCCCTCGCCGCCAAGCTGGCCCAGGTGGCTGTGGCCAAGCACGAGCGAGAGTTGGCGGCGCACGCGCGGCTCGAGGCGATTTCGCGCTAAGCTTGCTACCGCAATTGCTCCTCCATTGGTCGGCAACCGGGCAATCTGCTTCACATCCCCCATGCTAGCTAGAGCTGGGCGGCCGCAAAGCGGTCTAGCCGCCACTGCCAGGATCCTGCACCGCTGGGAACGGTCACGGCAGCGCGAGACCCAATGCAGAAGAGATGATATCGGATGGCTATGGACAAACAGACAATTTGGATCGGCAATGACCACGGCGGCTACGAGCTCAAGCTGCGCCTCGTGCAGCGCCTGAAGGAGATGGGGTACGATGTGCATGATGTCGGCTCGCACTCGACCGAGATCGTGCGCTACCCTTACTACGCGGCTCAGGTCGCCGGCGCCGTTTCGCGCGGCGAAGCGGCGCGTGGTATACTCATCTGCTCTACCGGCATCGGTATGAGCATCATCGCCAACAAGTTCAGGGGGGTGCGTGCCGCGCTCTGCACCAGCACCTATATGGCGCGCATGACCCGCGCCCACAACGATGCCAACATCCTCTGCCTGGGCGGCAAGACGACGGGCGAGTACGAGGCGCTGGACATGCTGGAGACCTGGCTGGCCACGCCCTATGATGGCGGCCGGCACGACATCTCGCTGGGGCTCATTGGCGAGGCCGAAGAGGTGCTGTGCACCGGCGCCGACCTGCGCTTCAGCGGCCCCATGCGCTGAAAGGCTACCCCGACGGCGAAGGAGTGGACAGGAGCCGGAGATGAAACCTTTACTTTCGCGAGACGATGGCCTGCCGGCCAGGCAGGTGGACGAAGACTGGGGCAGCCTGCTCTGGCTGGCCGGCAGGCAACTCGGTAACGCCGAGGGGCTGACCCTTGGCCGCGTGACGATCAAGCCTGGCCGGTCCAACCCGAGGCATTCTCACCCCGGCTGCGAAGAGGTGCTCTACCTACTCAGCGGCCGCCTGGAACACACGCTGGGCGATCAGGCGATCACCATGTTGGCGGGCGATACCATCACCATCCCCCCGGGGGTGTTCCACAATGCCGTCAACACCGGCGATGAGGTGGCCGACATGATCGTGGCCTACCCCTCCGGCACGCGCACCTTTCAGCGCGAAAGCTAGAGACTCAGCTTGTCCCCAGCGTCGAGCCGGATGGGCTTGTTGGCTTGCAGCGCAACCAAACGTGGATTGATCGTCACCGCCTCGCTCCCCCAACTCCCTGTGGTGTGGGTCGCGGAGCGCTCGGCCTGAACGGCAAGGCAGCTATTGGAATGGGGGTTTGGAGCGGGCGCCCGCTCCAAACCCCCTTATCAACTCTGCTGCCGATCGTGAGGCGAGGAACGAAGGAATGGGGGGAGCGGATGGCTTTGCCGCCCGCCAAAGCCCCTCAACAAAGTAAGGAGGAGCAATGAAAATCGGCCTGGCAATCGCACCCGAGAACGCGTCGCCTCTGGCCTTTGTGGTCTTTCGGGACCGGCTGGAGGTGAGTATGGAGAAGGCGGCCCGCCTGGGCTACGACGGCGTCGAACTCGCCCTGCTCGACGCGGCGGAGGTGGATCCCGCGCAGCTCAAGGCGCTTCTGGACCGCTATGGGCTGGAGCTGCCGGTTATCTCATCCGGCCGCGTCTTTGGCGAGGGCAAGGTCTGGTGCACCCACCCGGACGAGGCCATTCGCCGTCGGGCGGTGGAGCGCCTCAAGGGCCTGATCGGGCTGGCCGCCCAGTTTGGAGCCAAGGTGAATATTGGCCGTGTGCGGGGTTTCATCCCCGAGGGCGAGCCGCGCGAGGTGGCGGAGGGGCGCTTCCTGGACTGCATCCGTGAGTGTGCGGATTTCGCGGCGCCGTTGGGCGTAGAGATGCTCCTGGAGCCGGTGAACCGCTACGAGATCAACTATGTCAACAGCGTCACCGACGCGCTGGAGGTGCTGGGCCAGATTGGCCGGCCCAACGTCAAGGTGATGCCCGACGTCTTTCACATGAACATCGAAGACGCCTCGATCCCCGGCAGCCTGAAGCAGGCGGGGCCGGCGGTCGGCTACATCCACTTTGCGGATAGTAACCGCTGGGCGCCGGGGCGGGGTCACCTGGACTTTCCTGCGATTGTCGGCGCGCTGCAGTCCATCGGCTACGACTGGTGGGCGACAGCCGAGATCCTCCCCTACCCGGACTCGGACGCAGCGGCCGCCGAGGCCATCCGCTATCTGCGCGGGGTGGTCCCGGCGTAAGCGCCGCTTCGCCAGGCGTCGCTCAGACCTGGCGGGTTTCCGAAACCCGCCAGGTCTTTGCTCTATTCTCGCTCCCACACTACTTGCGCCATCCCCATATAGTCCACTCGCACCCGCCAGTGCAGCCGCTCGTCGAGCGGAATGGCCGCAAAGCGCGGCACGGCGCCGTGTTCGGCGTTGGCCAGCCCGCGGCGGTCGAGGGCGGAGACGACGTAGCGCATGTCCGGCTGTTGGCGGTTGTTCCAGAGGACGATACGGTTGGCCGCGCCGGCGTGGGTGATGATGTCTACACCCGCCTCCTCGATCGCTTCGATCAGGGCACGGGTCTGTGCTTCGGGCAGGGCGAGGTCATAGTCCAGCAACGCCTTGCTGTCTTGCACGATCTCGGGCAGGCGAGCGCCGAGGGAGGCCTTGACCCAGCTGTCGAGCCGGAAGGCGCGCAGCATCCGGTCGCAGGTCTCGACGGTTCGGTCGCGGTCCGAGATGAGGTCGCCTGTCGGCACGGCCAGGGTCAGGGCCAAATTGTCGCCGGGGGCCAGGCAGATGTTCTGCACGCGCAGGGTGTCGGTCTTGGGGCAGTAGGCCATGGCCACGGGCCGCTCCCGGCCATTGATGCGGAGTTGTACGGTGCTGGGGTTGCGGATGCCGCGGAAGTACAGGCTGTAGCAGCGCTCGGCCGGCAGGTGGGTCCAGTCGCCGCGGGCAGGGTTGATGTGGAACTCGAGCTCGTTCCCACGCCAGGTCTGCGAGAAGGCGGTCAGCGAGGACCGGCCTTCGGTGTAGGCCATAGATTGGCCGTCGTCCTCGTACAGCTCGAAGCGATTGTCGGCCCCCGGAAAAATCCATACCTCCATCTCGGCCGGGTTCTCCACTCCGCCCCACTCGACCCTAGTGCCCAGGGGTACGATGGCCCCCGCTTGGGCGAAGGCGGGGATGTCTTCCAGGGTGCCGTAGACGGCCTGCCAGCCCCCGCCGGCGTAGCGCCGTCCGTCGAAAAAGCCGAACCAGTCGCCCTCGGGCAGCCAGACGGCCTGGCGGCTGAGGCGTGTGTCGGGGTCGGCCGGGCGGGTGTGCGGCGCGACGAGCAGTTCGCTGCCAAAGAGGTACTGGTTGGGGCAGGAGTAGGCCTCTTCCCGCTCCGGGTAGCGGTAGTACATCGGCGCGACGAGCGGCATGCTCTCCTGGTGGTTGCGCCAAGACATGGTATAGATGTAGGGGATAAAGGCGTGGCGGAGCTGCATCGCGTCTCGCGTGATGCGTAGGACCTCGGCGCCGTAGCCCCAGGGGCGGCGCTCCTGGTAGGGGTTCTTGGTGCAGTGCAGGCGCAGGATGGGGCTAAAGAGGCCGAACTGCACCCAGCGGGTGTAGAGCTCGGGGTCCTCGATGCCGCCCATGTGGCCGCCGATGTCGTGACTCCACCAACTATAGGCGACGTTGGCCGCGGTGGCGGTAAAGTAGGGCTGGTAGGCCAGCGAGTCCCAGGTGACGACCGTATCGCCGGAGAAGCCGATCTGGTAGCGGTGGTTGCCCAGGCTGCCCCAGCGCGAGAAGATGAAAGGCCGCTTGCGCCCGTCGCGGGCCAGGTCGTAAAAGTGCAGGTGGTTCAGCCACCAGAGTGGGTCCAGCCCCGGCAGGCGAGACATTTCGCCCTGCTGCCAGTCCATCCACCAGAAATCGACTCCCTGCTCCTCCAGCGGGTGGAAAATGCGTTGGAAGTAGGATTGGGCAAAGCGCGGGTCGGCGATGTCAAAGGGCACCGGCTCTTGGGTGGCGGGGTCGATGCCCATATCGCGGGCCATCTCCTCGTACATGGCCTCGTGCGGGTGCACGCCTTCAGCGGGGTGCACGTTCAGCGCCGTGCGCAGGCCCTTCTCGTGCAGCCAAGCTATAAAGCTCTCGGGGTCGGGCCACAGCTCGCGGTTCCAGGTAAAGCCCGTCCAGCCGCTGCAGGCGTTGCCGGTCTCGGTGATGTGCCAGTCCATATCGATGATGCAGACGGAGAGGGGGATGCCATGAGCCTCGAATTCGTGCATCAGACCTTTGAGCTCGTCCTGCGAGTAGGCCCAATAGCGGCTCCACCAGTTGCCGAGGGCCCAGCGCGGCAGGAGGGGCACCGGACCGGCGACGCGGGCGTAATCCTGCAGGCAGCCGAGATAGTCGTGGCCGTGGCCAAAGAAGTAGAGGTCCCGGCGCGACGGGTCCTCGGGGCGCCGCTCCAGCCAGCCCTCTTCGTTGAAGACCAGGGTGTCCGAGTCGTCGACGATGGCCCAGCCGCTGCGAGAGAGGAGCCCCGGCCCCAGCGGGGTCGAGCCGCTGACCCGGTCGAGGGTGCGGGCGGTGCCGAGGAGGTTGCCGCTGTCGGGGTCGCCATAGCGCCAGGTCACGCCCCAGCCCTTGAGCTCAATGGCGAGGGACTCGGGGGTAAACCCGCCGGCCCGCGGGTCGTAGCGCAGGTGCAGGTACTCGGTCTCGATCTCGATGCCGGCATCGGTGACCATGCTGCGAAAGTCCGGCACGGGCTGCCGGCGATACCAGAAGGGTTGGCTCGCTCGGTCTTCAAAGGCGCCGTTGCTTTGCTCCAAGCGGATGAGGCGCGGCGTGAGGACGGTAAAGCGCACGCCGGGGCCCACGACGACGGCCTGAGGGGCGGCGACGGGCGCGAAGGGGATGCGCAAGTGCTCGCTGACGTGGCTCATGGTGGCCTCCATTGGCACTGGGTGAGAACCGTATCGGGCGGTATCTACCGAAGGCTGGAACAGGGATAGGTCAAAGATACCCCATATGCGGCAAGGCTGCAAGTGCCTCTGAAGAGCCCATGTTTCGCTAACGAGGGAACCAGGGAAGCGAGGGAACCAAGGAGACTGGCTCCTTGGTTCCCTCGCTTCCGAGTCTACCGGGCCACTGCCTCCGCATCGAACGGGCGCGGCAGAGAGGCAATGGCCTCCAGCCACCGGCGGTAGCGCGCGAGGGAGACCGGCGGCTGGCCGGCCAGATAGTGGTTGCCGAAGGCCTGCCCGCCCACTGTCCATTGGATCAGGTACAGCCGCTGGTCGCCGGCATAGGTGCGGATGCGGGCGACCTGCCAGTTCTCGTTGGCCGGCGCGGTGAACGCACCCTGGGCCACAGTCTCCCGGCTGTCGGCATCCCAAATGCGATAGGAGACCTCGGCCGCCTGCAGACTGTCGTTGGCCACCACCACCGGCAGGTATTTGTCGGGGCCTTGCTCGCCGATGATGACGCAGACCGGCTGCTGCACGCGCCGGATGTAGTGGTAGGCGAGCTTGGGCGCAAAGTAATAGTCGACGACGGCATCGGAGAACTGGGGCCAGCCGTCGAGCACGTTCCACCAGAGGACGCCGCTCGTGCGCCACTTGCGCAAACGTGTGGACTCGATAAAGAACTTTTTCGCCTCCGCCTGGGTGATCTGGCTGGCCAGGGCAAAGGTCTCCAGGTCGTCGGGGATCTCGCCCAGGAACTCGCGGACCTGATTGGCCATGAGTTGGATGCGGTCCCGATCGGTGCGCTTGTGCTGCCAATGGTAGACCGAGTGCACCTGCCACTCGTCGTTGCCCGGCCAGGGCCAGAGGTTCTCGGGCGAGATGAAGCGGCGGATGGATGAGACGTTCGGGCAGCCGTGGTAGCCCATCTCGCCGATGAAATGGGCGCTATGGTGGGTGTAGAAGGGGCTCTTGAAGTAGCCCCGCGGGCCCCAGAGGTGTTGCTCGGGCGTGCGCCGCCACACCTGGGGGTCCAGGCCGATGGCCGGCGGGACGTAGGGCGAACTGGGCACATAGTGCCGGTAGGGGTCCGAGCGGTGTAGCACCTGCGGCGCGACCTCGCGCGTAAGGCGATTCTGCTCCGGCGAGAGCCCCTCCAGCACATAGAAGGCGTCGATCTCGTTGTCGCCGCACCAGAGGGCGAGGGAGGGGTGGTTGCGCAGCTTTTCGGCGACCGCCTGCACCTCGGCCCGCACCTGGCTGAGGAAATCCTCCGTCTGCGGGTAGCGCGCACAGGCGAAGGCCAGGTCCTGCCAGACCAGGATGCCCTTCTCGTCGCAGAGGTCGTAGAAGCGGTGGTCCTCGTAGACGTTCCCACCCCAGCAGCGGACCATGTTGCAGCCCAGGTCGTCAAAGAGGGCGACGGCCCGCTCCACGCGCCCGGCGTCTCGGCTGTGGAAGGCGTCCAGGGGCACCCAGTTGGACCCTTTGATCATGATCGGCTGGTCGTTGACGTAGAAGACAAAGTGGCTGTTGGGGTCCGCCGGTCTGTCGATGCGGGCAACACCGGCTGCGGCGGCTCCGGGCGCCTCCGCGGCGCCGGCGGCCTCTGTGCGGTCGACGACGAGTTTGCGCAAGCCGATGCGCTCGACCCGCTCATCCAGCACCTGCCCGTCGCGGCAGAGCTGCGCCGTCACCGTATACAGGTTGGGCTCGCCGTAGCCCTTGGGCCACCACAACCGGGCCCCCGAGATGGGGATGCGGCAGCCGTCGGCGATGAACTCGACCGGCCACTCGTAGTCGAAGGTGTGGTCGCCGCAAGCGCCGTGAAAGCGCATGACGAACCCGTCGGGAGTGGGGGCATCGGTGCGGAACTGGAAGCGCACGCCCAGCACCGCCCCCTCGGTATCGACGCCGGCCGTCCAATAGTAGAGTTGCTCGATGGCCGTCGCGGGCACCGGTTCGAGCCAGACGCTGCGCCAGAGGCCCGCCGAGACGGCGCGCGGCATGATGTCCCACCCCCACATATGGGGGGCCTTGCGGATGAAGAGGCTCTCCATGCGCCCCTCGGCGCCGGAGGTCGAGGCGTCGTAGTGGAAGCGGCGCGCATAGTTCAGGGGCGAGTGCAGGCGTACGGCGATGCGGTTCCGCTCGCCCGGGCGCAGTGCCTCGGTGACGTCGAAGCGGTGTTCGATGAGCATATTGGCCGCCTCGCCGACCTGCACGCCGTTGACCCAGACTGTCGCCAGGGTATCGGCCCCCGCCAGGACGAGGCGCCAGTCTCCGCCCCCTTGGGGCACGTCAAACTCGCGCGTGTACCACCACTCGTAGAACTCGTAGGGACGCAGCCGGTGGATGTTGTCCGCGTAGAAGGGCTCGGGCAGCAGGCCCGCGTGCACCAGGTCCAGCTCCACATTGCCGGGCACCTGCGCCGGAATCGCTTGCACCCCGGCCTGGGCCAGGTCGTCCGGATGCTCGACCTTGTGCTCCCCCTCGGGGAAGCAGGTCAGTTGCCAATTACCGTCTAGAACGATTTTCTCCATATCAACACCTCATCTATGACGATCCCGCGAGGATGCGAGGGTCGTTTCGGTAGGGTCTCAGGGAGCCAGGGAACGAAGGAACCAGGGCATGCGCGATGGTGAGCCACCTGCCGCAGCGGAGGGCAAGGGTGGGAGCCGCGTCGGCTATTGGGGGGTGACGTGTTCAGCGACCGAACGGCCACATCGCCAGTTCCCTGGTTCCTCGGTTCCTTGCTTCTCCCGCTTCCCAGTTCCCTTGGTTCTTCCGCTCTCCCTAATTCCCCACTCTCATTACCTTCGGCTCCCCCAACGCCTCCGGCCACTCCAGCACCGTCGGCACGCCTGGGAGCAGGTCGAAAAAGTTGTCCGGCAGGGGCTTTTCGCCGTCCAGGTCCAGGCAGACGCGCCAGGCAAAGGTGTCGCTTTCAAAGACGGCGAGCCCGCCCTCCCGGCGCACGCGAACCTTGGCCTTGGGCCAGGCCATCTCTTTGAAGAAGGGCAGGAAGAGCCGGTCGCGGGCCACCTCGCGGCCGCCCCGGCTGAGCAGGGCAAAGGCGCCGTGGGTCGTGCCGCCGAGCCGCAGCCACTCGGCCTCGTCGAATTCGGCGAGGAGGGTGGAGGCGTTGGCCGGCAGCGCCACCTGGCGGCGGATGTCGATGGGGTAGCCGCTGGCGAGGGCAAAGAGGCCGCAGCGCAGCTCGCCTTCCCAGGCCGGCCCCTCGTTCACGCCAAACACGCGCACCTTGCCCTCCTCCACGGCCAGGGCGACGGCGAGGGATTGGAAGGCGCGGCGGACGGGGTGGAAAGCCGGCGTGCGCCGTAGGTAGTAGTCGACGATGGTCCAGCTC
>DAOUGZ010000154.1:0-14616 GCA_034428955.1 Anaerolineae bacterium
AAGAGACAGGCGCACCTCGACGTGGTGCCGGCCGAGCCCGAACGCTGGACGCATCCGCCCTTTGCCGCTACGGTGGCGGATGGGGCAATCTGGGGGCGCGGCGCGCTGGATATGAAGCAAATGGCCGCCCTGAGCCTGATGGTCCTGGTGCTGGCGCGGCGACAGCGGCTGCCGCTCAAGCGGGATATCATTTTTGCCGCCGTGGCCGATGAGGAGGCGGGCTCGGACCTCGGCGCGCGCTGGCTGGTAGAGAACCACCCGGACCTGATACGCGCCGAGTATGCTCTGAACGAGCTGGGTGGGATGCTGATGCCCATCGCCGGGAAGCGTTGCTATCCGATCCAGGTCGCCGAGAAGGGCATCTGCTGGCTACGCATGCGCGCTCGCGGCCTGCCGGGCCATGGATCGACGCCCCATGCCGACAATGCCGTCGTACACCTGGCCCAGGCGATCGCCAACATCGGCGACAGCCGCCGCATGCCCATCCACGTCACGCCGGTGGCGACGGACTTTCTGCGCGCGCTGGCCGGTGCGCTGCCTTTCCCCAGGGGGCTGCTCCTGCGGGGGCTGCTGATCCCCCGGCTGGCGCCCGCTATCCTGTCGCGCCTGCCGGCGGAGCAGGCCCAGCTCTTCCGCGCCATGCTCAGCAACACAGTGACCCCCACGCGTCTGCAAGCCGGCGTCAAGGTCAACGTCATCCCCAGCCAGGCCGAGGCCGAGCTGGATTGCCGCCTGCTCCCCGGCCAAACGGCAGAGGATGCCCTGCGCGAGATGCAGGCCCTCGCCGGGCCGGGGATCGAGATCGAGACGAGCAGGGTCAGCCCCGCTACAGCCTTTGACAGCCACAGCGAACTCTTCCGCATCCTGCGGAACAAGCTCATCGCCCACGACCCGGCAGCGCTGCCCGTGCCCTATATGGTCTCGGCCTCTACAGACGCGCGCTTTTTCTCCCGGCTCGGCACGACCGTCTACGGCTTTATGCCGGGGCAACCGCCGGAGGACCGGCCGTTGATGCGCGCCATTCACGGCCACGACGAGCGCATCCCCGTCGCCTCGCTGCACTTTGGCCTGCGCGTGCTGTGGGATGTGGTGAGAGCGTTCTGCTGTTCATAGAGGAGGAGAGATGAGAGTCCTGGTAATCCAATCCAGCCCCAACCGCAACGGCCTGACGGCCGCCTGCGCTGCCGCTGCGGCACAGGGCGCTCGGCGCGCCGGGGCCGAGGTGGAGGATGTGCGGCTGAACGACCTGGCCATCGAGCGCTGCGATGCCTGCGGCGACGGCTGGGGCGCCTGCCGCAGCGAGCACCGCTGCCAGCAAGAGGATGACTTTCAGGCCCTGCAAGCCCGCATCGCGGCTGCCGATGCCTACATCATCGTTACGCCCGTCTACTGGGGCGAGCCAAGCGAAACGGCCAAGGCCCTACTAGATCGGCTGCGGCGCTGCGAGGCCACCCGCGGCGAGGAGAGCGCGCTGGCCGGCAAATGGGCACTGCTCGTCGCCGCAGCCGGCGGCAGCGGCGGCGGCACACTGACCTGCCTGAGCAGCCTGAGCCATTTCCTCCAGCACGTGCGCGCCCGTCCCTTCGACCTGGCCGGCGTCACCCGCCGCAACCGCGAGTACATGGTCCCGGCCATCGAACGTGCCGCCGAGGCGATGGTGAGGGCGGGGTAACTCGGAGTTCCTACGAGCTCCCACGCCGCCTCGCCACAAACCGGGCATAGGCCGCCATGCCCGAGCGGCGGATCATCTCAAAGCCCTGCGAGCGGTAAAAGGCGCGCATTTCGGGGGTGTCGTCGGTCACGAGGACGGTCTGACGGACGTGGGCAAAGGGTTCCAGGACCTTGCGCAGCAGGGCGCTGCCCAGGCCGCGGCGGCGGTATCCCTCCAACACCAGCAAGTCCTGCGCGTAGACGATGTGCTCGCCGTCCGAGATGACCCGCGCCAGGCCGACCAAACGGTCGCCATCCCAGGCGGTGACCACGCGCGTCGAGTTCGCCACAGCATGTACCAGGCGCTCCGGCTCCTCGATGTAGGTGGTCCATCCTACGTCGCGATAGAGGGCCAGGAGCTGCACCGGATCGATGGCCTTGCTGGTGTCGAATCGTATGCCCTCGTCCGCCATTGGACTGCACCTCCCGTCTGGCCTCACTGCCCTGGGTCTCTGGGCATTGACCGGCTGGAGCATAGATTGCTCAAGCGGCTTGCGCACCTCTGCAGCGCCTGCCGCTTGAGCGATCACCGCGCCGGTTGGGAGCACGCGCCCATGGTATACGGACTCCGGCGGCCTGTCAACTGACCAGGGCAGAATAGGCTCAGGAGGCAACCCGGCAGCATATCAGGGGTGATAGAATCGCTCGTAATCCCCCACCAGGAGGTACAGCGGCGGCTCATCCTCCTCAATCGTCGGGAAGCGACCGATGGGCTCGTAGAAACGGTTGTCGGCCTGATCGTCGTTCACCACAGACACCTCGCCGGCCAGAACCGGTCCCCGGCCCTCCTCGCCCCAAAAGCTGTGGTACATTCCCGGCTCGAGGGTAATGCTCTCACCCGCCTCCAGCGCGACAATCCCGCCGGCCGGCACCACCCGGCGGGCGCCGTCGGTGTACACGGTCACGTCCGTATCCAGAAGCGAGGCACCATCCTGGCCGGCGTTGTAGAGGCGGACGAGCAGGCGCCCGCTGCCGCGGTTGATGATGTCCTCCGTCTTTTGCCAGTGAAAGTGCAGGGGCGTCTCTTGCATTTCACGGACGATCATGATCTTTTCCGCATACAGCTTGCCCCGGCCGCTCTTCAGGTTCTCCACCCGGCCGTTGCGCAGGGTAAAGAGAAAGAGCCCCCGCCGCCGGAAATCCCCCGAGCCAAAGTCAGTCACATCCCAGCCAAGTTGGCTCGTGGCGATCTCGGCCACCTCCTTCCCCTTGGCCCGCCACTCATCCGGCGCCCAATAGGCAAAGGGCGGCAGGTAAAAGCGGCAACGCCGCAGCAAATCAATCGATTCCCGCAGGATGGCATTGATCTCTGAACGTTTCAAGGCACACTTTCCTCGTTTGGCCCATCTGTGTGACAGTACTTACAGGTTCCGCGACCTGTTCCGTTGGCGGAATCGCCGCTTCCGGGGCAGGTCCGTCGCCGGTGCAGCCCCCCGAAACCTGCGGGAGATTGCTAGCACAGGTCCCCAGACCCTGGGTTAAGCCAGCGGCGGCCTGGCGTCCGGCGGCAGCGGCGACTTGTAGGTCAGCCCCTCCATCCGCTTCTGCCAGTCCTCGCGGGCCCTGGCCAACATCTCGGGCTGAGCCAGCAGGTCAAGGGCCGTCGCCGCCATGACCTTGGCAGCAAAGACCGTCGACTTGTGCCCAACGCTCATCCCGCTGAGGGCCACGTTCTGCCAGGAGTGACCCGGTGCCGCGACGACGAACTGGGTGGTGCTGAACTCGACCGTGGGCATGCTCCAGGCGACCTCGGCCACGTCGGTGGACCCACCGCCCCCCTTCCTCTCTTCGCCGTAGGGGTCGTAGATGCGCGTGTTCAGGTCCACATCCATCAGCTCCAGCGCGCCGGGGAGGAAGCTGCGCCGCAGGGACGCCTCCTTCGCCTCGCGGGGGATGCTCCGCGCCACCTCGCGGGCAAAGGCCAACTCCTCCTCGCTGTAGGTGGGGGCGCCGATCTCGCGCATGTTGGCCACGACCATCTCGGCCAACACCCGGTTGGGCATCCCGTTGTGCACGCCGGTCAAAAAGTGCACCTTGTGGGTCGTCCCCGTCATCAGGTCCGCGCCGTCAGCGATGCGCAGCACCCGCTCGTAGTACTGCTCCACCAGGGCACGAGTGGGGGCGCGGACATAGTACCAGCTCCGGGCATAGGCCGGCACGATGTTGGGCGCCTGGCCCCCATCCTCAATGCAATAGTGCATGCGCGTCTCTTGCACCACGTGCTCACGCATATAGTTCAGGCCGATGTTCATCAGCTCCACCGCATCGAGGGCGCTGATCCCCTGCTCCGGCGAGCCGCCGGCATGGCTGGCCTGGCCAAAGAACTCGAACTTGACCGAGTTCATCGCGTTCGAGCTGCCCAACGACACGCCGTTGGCCTGCCCCGGATGGTGGCCCAGGCAGGCGGCCACGCCGTCAAAGACGCCGTCGCGGACCATGAACACCTTGCCGATGAGCGTCTCCTCAGCGGGGCAGCCGAAGCACTTGATCGTGCCGGGCAACCCGGCGTCGATCGCCGCCTTGACGGCCAAGGCGCCGCCGAGGGCCGTCGCCGCATAGCTGCAATGGCCGCAACCGTGCCCCGGCCCGCCCTCTACCGCCGGCTCGCGATAGGGCACCGCCTTCTGCGACAGGCCGGGGAGCGCATCCAACTCGCCCAGAAGGCCGATCACCGGCTCGCCCGAACCATAGGTGGCCACAAAGGCCGAGGGCATGCCGGCCACCCCCCGCTCCACCGCAAAGCCCTGCTCCTCCAGGATATCCGCCAGGAGCCGGCCCGTCTCGTGCTCCTGTAGGCCGATCTCGGGCCGCTCCCAGATCCGCTGATGCACGTCGATCAGCATCTGCGCGTGCTCGTCGACCCAGCCGGTAGCGATGTGCTTGTAGTCAGGTGACATGGCCCATCCTCCATGGGAGTCCATGCTCGCAGACGGCAAGCGTCTGTGAGCCTCTCGGATCGTGCGCCTCTTTGGCCACTTGCGCGATGCCGGCGGTGGGGGCGATACCGAAAAGTCATGCCGGCAAGGATATAGTAGAACAAGCGGCCGAAACCGTCGAATCAGCGGCGCCTGCGCCGGCCGCCCCGCGAGGCATCGACGCTCTACGGGCATGCCAAAGGCCCGCCACGGGGCGGGCCTTTGGCATAGAGCGATTATCATCCATCGGTGCCGGCCTGCAGAGCAGGTCAGGCGCCCCGGCCATAGCCCGGAGGCCCCAGACCGTTAGCGGTAGGTGCCGAGCTTGACCCCTTCATCGAGCATGGCCAGGTAATTGCGCACGGGAACATAGTTGGCCACACTGTTGCCGGTGCCGAGGGCATAGCCGCCGCCGGGCATACAGGCTTCTAGGACCCGGCGCGTGTAGGCGCGCACATCGTCTTCGCTGGAGCGTACCAAAAAGTCCATGTCGACGCCGCCAAGGATGGAGATACGATCGCCGTACAGCCTCTTGCCCTCCTGGACGGATAGATAGGTGTCTTCGAAGGAGTGCTTGCCGTCAATGCCGACGTCCTCGATCAGGTCGTCCATGACCACGCGCAGGTCGCCGCAGGCGTGCAGAAGGAAGGGCATCCCATGCGCGTGAGCAATTTCGGCAAACCGGCGCTGCCGCGGGAAGACATACTGGCGCAGGTGATCGGGGTGGATCATCGTGCCGCCGCGGTGCCCCATATCATCACCAATGAAGGCCGCACCCACGGTGGGATAGTCACACATCGTCTCATAGATCGAGGTCATGATGCTACCAACGCGCTCGAACAGGCCCTGCACCAGCTCTGGATTGTCATAGAGGGCTACGGCAAACGAAGCATAGCCCATCAGCCACATCACATACTCCAGGATGCCGGACGTCTCTGCGATGATCTTCATGCCCTCTGGCAGATTCTGGGAGATAAAGTCCAGCTCCGAGTAATCCACCATCTCGGGCGACGGCCAGGGGAACGCCTCGAAATCGGCCATCGAGCGGATAGTGCCGCTATCCTCGTTTACCCATATGCGCCCGGGTCTGCTCAGCTCTGCCGTATCCTCCGCTACGAGCCAGGCCAGCGTGCTGAAGAAGGGAGGGTGTGTACACACCCACACAAAATCAAAGCCCACTTTCTGGCAGAAGCGGATCCGCTGCCGAAGCGCAACCTCGCGGGCCACTGGGTCCCTGAGCATCGCCATCTGGTCCACGGGCTCTTCCCCCAGAACCGCGGCCACAATCTCGGGATCGGCAAAAAGCTCGATGAACGGTACCCGGTCCGGTATGCCTTCGCGCCGGAACACCTTCAGCAGGCGCTTAAAGTCGGGCTGTATGTTCGGCCAAAGCGCCGACGTGCTCTTGCCGCTCATTGTACCTCCTGGGGTTAGAGACCAAGCAGTTCCTTGGTCTTGCGCACCGCCGAGTTAGCGTCGGGCGCATAGCCGTCAGCGCCAATCTCGTCGGCGTACCGCTGAGTGACCGGCGCGCCGCCGATCACGACCTTTACCCGATCACGCACACCGGCAGCGCTCAAGGCATCGATCGTGGCCTTCATGGCAGGCATCGTCGTCGTCAGCAGAGCTGAGAGAGCCAGCACATTGACCTGGTTCTGCTTGACCGTCTCGACAAACTTTTCCGGCGCCGCGTCCACGCCCAGGTCCACGATCTCAAAGCCTGCGCCCTGCAGCATCATCGACACCAGGTTCTTGCCGATGTCGTGCAGGTCACCCTTTACCGTCCCAATAGCGACCCGGCCCGTCGGCTTGAGGTCGGTATCGGCCAGCAACGGCTTTACGATCGCCAGCGCGCCCTGCATGGCGCGGGCCGCGATCAGCAACTCGGGCACATAGAACTCGTTCCGCTCAAAGCGGTCGCCGACCTCGCCCATGGCCGGGATCAAGTACTTGGCGATGATCTCGCTGGGAGCTACACCCTCATCCAGCGCTTGCTGCACCAGTTCCTTTACCTTGGCAGCGTTACCGCTCACCGTGTACTCATAGATCTCGCGCAATTCCATATCCGTATCCTTCCGGTTGCGGGTATGCTACCCGCTCTGCTGAGTCCGTGTTCGTGCCGGGCACAGGCCAGGCGCGCCTTGTACACCGTTGCATCCGGGGCCTCTAGTGTGACGCTCGCAGTGCAGCACTGCGAGCGTCACACCAATAGCGTCATTTCTCTATAGCGGGTTCGAGCCGTCGCTTAGTGCGGCCGGCCTCCGCCGCGCTGTATCCGGCCGCTTACTCGCTCGCAGCCAAGACAGGGGCGATCTGTTCACAGATGCTGGCCAGGGCCTCTTCGACGGTCTTTTCGCCGGCGATGACCATGCCGAACTCTTGATCCCAGATCGTTTCCGCCTCATTCGCATTGGCAAAGTTCACCGGCGGCGCCTGCGAGTAGGTCAGCGTCTCGAGGATGAGTTCGCCTGTGGACCCTCCATAGTGCAGCCATGCATCGCTCTCTGCAACCGCCTTGATGGGCGAGATGGAACGGGCGCCGATCAGGTCCGTCCACATCTCCTGGCCCTCTTGGCCGGTGAGGAACTTCATAAACTCCCAGGTCTCAGCGGCCACCTTGCTGCCCGAGTAGATGGACCAGTGGTCGGTGTACACAACCGAGCCCCGCTTGCCAGTGTTGGGCGACTTGGGCGGCTGGGCCACGTCCCAGTTGAACGGGTTCTCCATCTCGGCGACGGTCGGCCGGTACCACGGGCCAAAGAAGGACATGGCCACGGATTGGGTCAGGAAATAGTCGCCGGCCCCCGCCTGCTCCGGCAGAGCACCCGGCGGCGGCGAAACCTGATGCACGGTCTGCAGGTCATAGTAGAACTTGAGCGCCTCTACGGTCTTGGGATCCTGGAGCAGGCATTCCTTACGGTCTGCGCTCAGAACCTCGCCGCCGTTGCCCCACACAAAGCCGGCCCACGTCCAGACGGTGTTCTGCAGGCCAAACCCCCACTGGTCGATCTGCCCGTCGCCATCCTTGTCCTTCGTCAGGGCCTGAGCAGCCGCCAGCAGGTCATTCCACGTCCAGTCGTCAGTAGGATACTCGACGCCGGCTTCGTCAAAGAGGTCCTTGTTGTAGAAGAGGATAACGTCGCTCATGTCTCGGGGCAGCGCATAGAGCTTGCCCTGATACTTGGACCCCTCGATGCCCTGCGGCCAGTAGGCGCTAAAGTCAAAGTTCTCTTGCTCGGCAAAGTCGTCCAGGGCCAGCAGAGCGCCGCGGGCGGCCAGGCCTTCAAACTGACCGGTGTTGAGCATCATCAGGTCGGGGGCATCACCACCGGCGATCATCGTCTGCAGCTTGTCGCGCCCGTAGGGGCCGCCGCCCGTGATGTTGATCCACTCGACCTCAATATCGGGATGAGCCTCCACGTACGCGTTGGTCATCTGCTGCAGCGCATCCAGCTCCTCTGCACCGAGCCAGACGGTGCCCCGGATCTTGACCTTCCCCGCTGGGGATGAGGGCCCTCCCTCGGAAGGAGCCGCGGTGGGCTCCCCGGGGGCGGGCGCAGCCGTCGGCGCCTGCTGGGCACAGGCGCTCAGCAGCATGCCAACCACGACCAGGAGCGCCAGAGAGGCCCGATACCAATGTCTCGTGTGCATGTCATTCCTCCAGGTTACCAGTGCCGCCTTGGCGGCCCTTTCCAATCCAACAAGACGCGTCTCTGAACAGGATGAGTTGCTTTCTGCCCTATCAGACCATATTGCCTACCTCCTTGGTGGCCCTGCAGGGCACGCCCCTTTGGTCAGCGTCCGGTCAGGCCAGTCATGGATATGCCTTGGATAAAGTACTTTTGGAAGATGAAGAATACGGTCACCACCGGTATCGTCATCATCGTCGAGTAGGCCATGGTCTGGTTGACGTATGTGCGATGCTGGTCGCGGAACATGCGGATACCCAGGGCCAAGGTGAACCGATCCTGGCTGTTCAAGAGAATCAACGGACCGGTGAAATCGTTCCAGTGGAACATGAGCGACAGGATCGCCACTGTCGCCAGGGCCGGTCGAGTCAGCGGCAACAGCACCGACCACCACGTGCGAAAGTAACCGGCGCCGTCGATCCTGGCAGCGTCATCCAATTCCGGCGGCAGCGTCATGTAGAACTGTCGCAGCAAAAAGATGTACATCGGGCTCCCTCCAAAGAAGGCGGGAACCGTAAAGGGATAGAGCGTGTTCACCCACCCCAGATTGCGATAGAGGACAAAGAGCGGGATCATGGTGACGAAATAGGGCATCATGAGGGTGCTCAACATCAAGGTAAAGAACACGTTACGCCCAGGGAAGCGCAAACGCGCAAAGCCCCATGCGGCCAATGAAGCCGTCAACAACTCGCCCACCAGGGATACCGCGGCGATAATCAGCGTGTTCCGCAGGAAGGTGAGGGTCGGCACAGCCTCGAAAGCCGTGCGATAGGTCTCCCAGGCAAGGCGCTCCGGAATCCAGCGGATCGGGAACTCGTACTCGGTGCCGTCAGGCTTGAGCGATGTGCTCACCATGTACACCAAGGGCAAGCTCGTAGCGACTACGACGAGCAGCAGCAGTAGATGAACAACCACATGCTTGAGCGTTTTCCGCGTCGAGCCGCGCAAGAGGGACCCACGGGTGCTGGTTGGCCTCGAAACGACAGCGCCACTCATTTAACTTCCCCCTCATAGTAGACCCAAGATCTGGAGACCTTGAACTGAATCAGCGTGATGATCAAAACGATACAGAACAGCACCCAGGCCAGCAACGAAGCATAGCCCATGCGAAAGTTCACGAAAGCGTTGCGATAGATGTACAGAACGTACATCAGCGAGGCGTTCCCAGGCCCTCCCGAAGTCATCACAAACACGTTGGTGAACACCTGGAAGGAACCGATAATGCCTGTGATTAGGTTGAAGAATATGGTCGGCGAGAGCATGGGCAAGGTAATGTGGAAGAAGAGGCGAAGCGGACCGGCGCCGTCGATCTGCGCAGCCTCGTAGAGCGTCTCCGAGATGCCTTGCAGGCCCGCCAGGAAGATGATCATTGCGTTTCCCATATGCCAGACAGCCATGAGCACCAGCGAGGGCTTGACCAGGTCCACATCCCAAAGCCATTGCTGGGGCGCGATGCCGAACCAGCCCAGGACCGCGTTAGCCAGACCATAGGTTGGGCTAAAGATAAAGAACCAGAGAATGGCCGTGGCCACAGCCGGCATCTGCGACGGTAAATAGATCAGCGCACGGTAAATGTTCGTGCCCTTTACGCCGACGTTGAGCAAGCAGGCAACGCAGAGGGCCGCCGCAAGGTTGAGCGGAACGGAAAAGATGGTGTAGTACAGCGAGTTCCACAGGGACGCGCGTACGAGCGGGTCAGCGGCCAGGCGCCGAAAGTTCTCCAGGCCGGACCAGGTAGCCGGCGTGATGATCTCCCATTTGGTAAAGGTCAGCACAAGCGAAGCCGCTATCGGCCCCAGAGAGAGGCCGATAAAGCCCAGAAGCCAGGGCAGAATCGAGACATAGCCTGCGATAGCTTCGCGGCGCTGGAGGGGGGACCCCAGCAGAGAATGCCTGCCCTTGCGCGGCTGTGTCCACGGCATCACGGTTGCATGATCGCTCTGAGTCATTACACCTCCGTCACGGCTCATGTCCAAAAGAAAGCAAGAGTTGACCGGTCAAGACGGCCTGCACTATCCGCGTGTGTATACTCCAAACCCCACCCCGATGAGGACTATTACGGCAGGGTTGAATGTAACGCTACCTCCGGGGGTCAACCCGGCAGACGGAGCTTTGACTGCTGTTCCGCATCGTGTTATCATCCAGTAGATACGGAACTGGGCATCTCTCCTTTCATTCTATCTGCGTTTCTACTCATCTTCCAGGACAGGAATGGGCCAATAGTCGGCCACAGGAATTCCATGGACTCTTTTAGTTGTCTTCGAGAGGACCTTCGTCGTGTATTGCCGCACCTGCACGACCCTGACTGCCAGCCCACAGAACTCTTGTGGACGGTAACGGGCTGCAGCCCCGAGATGGGCGTGGCCACGCTCCAGTCAGCCATCATCGATGCCATCAAAGATCTCGAGCCAGAGAATACCCCCCCGGAAGCGCCCCCTATGCGCGACTATGACGTCCTCCACCACCGGTTCGTTTTACGGCTCACCCAGGAGGAGGCGGCTGAGCGCCTGCACATGAGTGTACGCAGCCTGCGGCGAGCGCAGCGAGCGGCCACTCACACCCTGGCCCGCCTCCTTTGGGAACGCAGCCTGGCCCGAACCGCGGCAGCCATAGCCACAGAACCGGATGACAGGCTCTCAGACGGTGAGACGGAGCCATCGGCTGCCGGCCCGCTGGACTGGCAATCGCAGCTCCAGAACGAGCTTGCAGCCCTGCGGTCGAGTTCCCCGGCAAGCATCGTTAACGTGGGCAAGACGATTCAGGCTGTGGTCGAGCTGGAGAGTGTGTTGACGTCCAAGCAAGATATCACGCTGGACGTGAGGCCGATGGAAGGGGAACTGCTGGCGACCGTACATCCCTCTGTGTTGAGGCAGTCCCTGATCATGACCTTTGCGCAATTGGCGCGCGTCAGATCCGCCGGCAAAATCGCCATCCGTGCCCAACGCGAGGGCGGCGAGGTCGTCATCGCCCTGTGCACCCAGGCCGCAGAGACAACCGAAATGCCCAAGGCCGACCTGATTCGCGAACTCCTCCTCGCAGAGGGGGGCGATCTGGTCATCAGCATAGATGCCGGCCGCATCTCTTACCGTCTGAAACTGCCTTCTGCCGGCGAAGTCAATGTCCTCGTGGTGGATGACAATCCGGACTCTATTCACTTTTACCGGCGCTGCACGGCTGGGACTCGCTTCCGCATCACCTCAGCCAGCCAAGGCCAAGGCGCCATCGAGGCGATCCAGTCCGCCATACCGGACGTCATCGTTTTGGATATCATGTTGCCGGATGCCGATGGTTGGGAGCTACTTTCGCGCCTGCGTAGCGACCCGAAAACCCAGTCCATCCCGGTCATTGTGTGCTCGGTTGTGCGCGAGGAGGACCTCGCGGCGGCCCTCGGCGCTGTGCTCTATCTGCCCAAACCCGTGAACCATCGCGACTTTATCGCCGCGCTTGATCAGGCCGTGAGTCAGGGGCCAGTAGCAACGACGAGACCTGGAGCGAGCAACCCAGCAGCTTGCTGATCGACAGCCCACCGTCGATCCAGACGTGCAGGAACTGGCTGGCCGACGCCCGTTCCGCCGGGTCTTGCGCCGACACGATGAACGTGGGCACGCCACTCGTCCGTTCGTCCTGCTTCATGGCTTCCAGCACCTGCCAGCCGCTCAGGTCCGGCAACACCACATCCAGCAGAACCAGATCGGGCAGCACCTTGCCCAGTGCCTCCAGCGCCTCTTTGCCGCTTGCCGCCACATCAACCTGCAGGGTGCCGTCACACGCTAGCAGCGTTCGCGTCAAGAGCTGGAGAAGCTCCCGGTCGTCATCAACCAGGAGCACACGCTTGACGGCTCCGCCCGCCGCCCGAATAGCGCCCTCCAGGCCGGCACGGTTAACGGGCTTGGTCAGATACCCTCGCGCACCAGACGCCACGGCCCGTTGCGTAGGCGAGGGCACAGAACACGCAATGACGGGTGTCAGCGGGATCAATCGCTTTGCTTCGTCGATAAGCGGCCCAAGCTCCTGGGGCGAGGCGACGTTGGCCAGCACCGCATGGGCCGGGCATTGCTGCAACTGGTCCAGAACCTGGGATACATCGCGCGTGTCGACGAATTCGACGGCGTCAGAGTAGCGAGTGAGCTGGGGGTACAAGACTCCGGACTCGTCGCATACCAGAACGCGCGGCCTGGTGAGCTTTTCGGTTGCGGCCGCCTGCGCTCCCCTGAACGCCTGCTCATGCCAGAGCCAATCCTCCCGTATCCACTGGCTGGGCAGCGCCGCCTTTTGCTCTGCGGGGAGTATCGGCAACTGCACAAAGAAGGTAGTACCGGCCCCCACCTGGCTCTCGAGCCAGATGCGCCCGCCATGGAGCTCAACGCACTGCTTGCAGATACTCAACCCAAGCCCACTCCCACTCCTGCCCTGGCGGGCATCCGGCACCTGATAGAACGGCTCAAACATCCTCTGCACGTTCTCGGCCGGAATGCCGGGCCCGGTATCGGTCACCCCAATCACCACATCCTGAGCCTGCCTGACGACACGGACGGTGATGCCGCCTTCCGTCGTGAATCGAGCGGCGTTGCTCACCAGGTTCAGCACCACCTGGCGGATCCTGACACGATCGCAGTAGACCTGAGGCAGGTCGCTGGGGACGTCAACCTGGAGGTAGAGCCCCTTCCTCTCCAACAGCGGGCGTACTACCACCAGGGCACCGGATATGACACCTGCGAGGTCGACCAGCTCTCTGTGCAGCGTGAGGCGCCCCGCCTCTACGCGGGTGAGGTCCAGCACATCGTCGATCATGCTCGAGAGGTGCTCGCAATTGCGGTGCACAATGGCCAGGTCCTCTTGGATATCGGGGGCGAGGTCCTCCGAATAGCGCTCCGGGGTCTCAATCATCAGGCTTACCAAGCCGATAATCATGTTCAGCGGCGTACGAAACTCGTGGCTGACCCTGGCCACAAAGTCGGTTTTGGCCTTCTGCGCCTCCTCCGCTGCCAGGCGTAGGGCCGCAGTCCTCTCGTTGGCCAGCGCCAGTTGGCGGTTCGCCTGCGCCAAATCCTCCAGCGCCTGCGCCAGCTCCGCCTTGCGATCTCGCGCCTGCTCAAGCAGTTCGCGCGCTCGCATCACATAGGCCGAGGACCATACCACGGCCTCGTGCACCTGGCGATCCGTGGCGAACAGCACCCCGACAACCATCCAGGCCCCGGCGACGTATACCCCAAACACGGATCTTTCCATCAGCGGCACCACAGCCGGCACCGGCACAAGCGCCACCACCGTCTCGGTAGCGACAACCAGGGCCGCAGCAAGAGGTCCCAGCAGGGCAAAAGCCGCAATCACCGGCACAACAAGCAGAGCAAGCAATCCCGGCACGGCGAGGAATACGCTTCCCACGTGCACCAGCAAGACCAAAGCGACGACGACAAACCAGCGGCCAAGCGTTGGCCGCCAGCCATAGAGTACCCATGTAACGCAGGCCGCAACCCCAAGCCCCAGCGCGAATGTGTGGGCACGTGCCCGGAGACCGGGGCCAAGGGCCTCTCCGCACAGAAAGAGCCCGACGGCTATGGCAATCAGCCCAATGACAATCCAGACAGGCGAGATTCGGATCTCCGGCTCCACGGCCTGCGAACTTTTCGCCTGCTCGTCCATCCTGGTCACTCCCTACTCCGTTGCGGCGCACGCCCACCGCCGGCCCACGTGGGTCACGGGCACAAACGCATCTCAATAGACTTGTGCAGTGGCAGCCTCCCGCAGGTTTCAGGAAGCTGCGGGAGGCTGCCACCGCAAAGTACCATCACATAACGAATAGGCGCCAAGGGTACTACGTTTTGCCGATTCCTACAACTAGGCGGTATAACACTAATGCAGTAGCCCTGAAGCGGAGGGTGGCCCCTCCACCCGCTTCCTGTGGCCGACTATTGGCCCTTTCCTGTCCTGGGTGATAGCCAGAAAGAAGGTATAATGGCAGAGAGAGGAACTGCGTGTCTATGCCGGAAGCAAGAACGCTTCCTGACCCGATCGATTAGGCTACGAAGGAGAACAACGTGGATCAATTCGACGGCCTGCATCTGAACCTGGGCAATCTCTCGCGGCTCTCCAACGCCCAGACTCGTTCCATCAGCCCTGAGAACCGCACGGGCGAAAAGGGCAAAGGCGGCATGGCCACCGAGGGCACCGGCCTGCTCTGCGCGCGGGACCTGGGCCAGGGCTGGAAGATCTCGCCCAGCCTGCGTGTGGCGCCCCACGAGACGATCACCCTAGCCGATATCGAGGGCTCGGGGGCCATCCAGTCGATGTGGATGACCCTC
>DAOUGZ010000155.1:0-5431 GCA_034428955.1 Anaerolineae bacterium
GGGGACAGCCTCGCGTTCGGGTAGGCGTTTCGCTACGGTGAGAGTCTAGGTCTTGTTTGTCGGGGCGTTTCTCTGGGCGCGTGCTTACCCCTCACCCTGGCCCTCCATAGGCAGTAACTTTAGCAGGACATGGCGAGCTGTTGGCGTAGAAGACCCCTCCCCCTGCCCCCTCCCCCGCGCTGTGTTGGAGCTAATCCGCTCCAGCGCGGGAGAGGGGGAGCGCTTCCGCCGGCACATGCCCTCAGGCTCCCGTGTGCACTGGCGGTCAGAGTCACATTCCATGGGGGCGCGGGGCCGGTCTGCACGCGCGTGGCGCCAGGGGCATGGCCCCTCTCCGGCGCTGGACGAACGTGGCGATGAGACAGCGCCGGGGAGGGGTTGGGGTGGGGTCTACGCTCAGGCGAGCGAGCCTCTCCTCCAGCTCCCGCGAAGTTACCGCCTATGCCCTGCCCTCTCCCCCAGCGCCACTGGGGGAGAGGGGATTTACTGGCCTGTTTGGCCGCTCCAGCGTGGGTTGAGGGGGCCGTACGCCGTCTCCAGGCGCGGGCCGATGCTCCCCCAGCCGTAGCGTCGCTCGACGAACTCGCGTGCCTGCCGGCCCAGGCGGCGACGGCTTTCCTTGTCATCGAGGAGGGCGAGGATTTGGGCGGCAAAGGCTGCGGGCTCGTCGGCCAGCAAGAGTTCGTCGCCGCCTGTAACGCCCAACCCCTCCACGCCGAGGCGGGTCGACACCAGCGCCTGCCCCATGGCCATCGCCTCCAGGACTTTGAGCCGCGTGCCCCCACCTACCAATAGAGGGACGACATAGACGTCGGCGCCGGCGATGTAGGGGCGCACGTCGTCGACGCGGCCGGTGATGGTGATGCGCGGCTCACTTTGCAGGGCGCTCAGGCGCGGTGACGGCGATTGCCCCACGACGTAGAAACACAGCCCCGGATGCTGCGCCCATAGGCGTGGGAGTATCCGGCGGGCGAACCAGAGCACGGCGTCGATGTTGGGGCGAAAGTCCATTTTGCCGGTAAAGACCACGCAGGGGTGCTCGAGCGCCGGCGAGGGCCGGAAGGCGGGGTGAAAGTACTCGAGATCGACCCCGTTGGGCACGACCGAGGGCTGGAGGGCGGGGTCCAGGGCGCGGAGGGCGGCGGCGTCGGCAGCAGAGACGGCGATGACCCGGTCGGAGCGCCGGCAGACCTCGCGTTCGAAGCGGCGCAGGCGCAGCCATTGGACGAAAGAGTACCCGGCAGCCGCCCAGCGCCTGGGACGGCGGGAATCGGTGGCGCAGGCACGCTTTTGCAGCAGGTACTCGGCATTGTGGTCGTCAAAGACGACGAGGGGCCGCTGTGGCCCGGCCAGCTCGGGCAGCCAGAGGTAGCGCGCCAGCTCGATGCCCTCGATCTGCAGCACATCAAACGGCTCCTGGGCCAGCCGGCTGAGCAGCGCGCGCTCAAAGGCCGGCGAGGCCAGGCGCCAGGCCATATCCGGCCAGGGCGAGGTGGCCAGGGTGCGCAGGCGCCGGCCCATGGTGCGCACCGGCTCGGGTATGGCCTCGACGGTGCGGCAGAACGCGCGCAAGTGCGCCAGGTCCTCCGGGCGCGAGTCTGGAGTGGCGAAGGAGAGCAGCGAAACCTGATGCCCGGCGCCCTCGGCCAGGTAACGCAGCAGGTTATAGTTGCGCAGGCTGCGCCCCTGATGCGGTGGGTAGGGCAGTTGGGGGGTGAGTACGAGGATACGCCGGCTGCGGTCGGCTCGTTCAGCCATCGTCAGGCCTGCCCGGCGACGCGGCGGTAGAGTTCGAGGGTCTCGCGGGCCGCGCGCTCCCAGGAGAAGCAGGCCGCACGGCGGAAGCCCTTCGCTACTATCTCCTGGCGCAGGGTACTGTCGCTGAGCAGCCGCCACATGGCCACCGTCAGCTCGTTGGGGTTGGTAGGGTCAATGAGCAGGCCGGCATCGCCCACCACCTCGGGCAGCGAAGAGGTGTTCGAGGTGACCACCGGCGCGCCGCAGGCCATGGCCTCTAGCGGCGGCAGGCCAAACCCCTCGTAAAAGCTGGGGAAGACGAGCATCTGGGTGGCGTTGTAGAGCCAGACCAACTCTTCGTCGGATACGCGCCCCAGGAAGTGGACGCGGTCGCTGAGCTTGAGCCGGTTGACCAGGCTATAGACCTCGTCGGTCAGCCACCCCGGCGCGCCGGCGAGGGCGAGGTCCACATCGGGGTGATAGTGATCCAGCAACTGCTGGAAGGCGCTCAGCAGGGTGGGGATGTTCTTGCGCGGCTCGACGGTGCCGACGAAGAGGATAAAGTCGCGCTCCAGGCCAAAGCGCTTGTTGAGGCGCGGCTTTAGGTCGACATCGGGCAGGCGGTGGAAAAAGCGCCGTGGTGCCTCGTGGATGACGGTGATCATCTGCTCGGGCACGCCGAGAAGGCGCACAATGTCCCGCCGGGTGCTCTCCGAGACGGCGATGATGTGATCGGTGCGGCGCACGGCCTGGTCGATCTGACCGTAATAGCGCGCGCTGCCCTTGGTTAGGAACTGTGGGTAGAGCAGGAAGACCAGGTCGTGAATGGTGATGATGGAGCGGCAGTGCCGCCGGAAGGGCGGGATAAAGTCCGGGCTGTGCAGCACATCGAGCGGCGTGAAGCGGAGTTCCAAAGACAGCAGCCACTGCTCCAGGGCGTGATGGCTGGGCGTCCAGAGGGGCCTGGCTTGAAAGTTGCTCTGATCAACGAGCTTGCGGCGGTCGCGCCGGCTCTGAAAGACGTAGAACTGGTCTTCCTTGTCTATCTCGGCCAGAGCGCGCATCAACTGCAGACAGTACCGGGATATGCCAGCCTGGTGATAGTAAACCAGGCGCGCATCAATGCCCAGTCGCATGGACGGCGTAGCCCCCGACGGTTTCCTTTGAAGCGCTCGGATCGCGCTTGCATACCAACCGGAACGAAAAAGCCGGCCCAGCGGCCGGGCTCGTTCAGGCACATCGCCGGCTCTGGGCCGGGCAGTGCCACCAAGAGCACTATACCATCAAAGCGAAGAGCCGTCAACCGGCTGCGCAACTGGACGCGGTGAACAGCCCCTGGTTGATGAAGGGGGCCGGATATGGTAAACTGAATCCGTCAATGCCAAGCGGTCTTTCCGGTTTCCTGTTCCAGCTCTGCGGAGGGTTATCGCATGCGCCAACACCGAACTCGCTTGCTGCTGCTGGTGTTCCTGCTGCTGTGTATGCTGCAGCTCGGCGTCGGGCGGCCGGCCCGCGCCGACGAGAAGGTTTATCACTGGGACTATATTAACGTGGACATCGCCGTGCGGCCGAACGGCGATATGGAGATCATCGAGACTCATCGCTACGTATTCACCCGGGGCTCCTTCACCTTTGCCTACCGCGACATCCCCCTTGACCGTGTCGAGAGCATCGACGACGTCTGGGTTCTGGAAGAGGGGCAGGAGCAGGGGGCAACTCGCTTCGAGACGGAGCACAGTGGCGACTCGTTGCGCGTCACCTGGCACTATCCCTCGACCCGGAATGCGGCCCGCACCTTCAACATCCACTACGTCGTGCATGGTGGGCTGCGCCTCTACGAAGGCGGCGACCAGCTCTGGTGGAAGGCCATCTTTGCCGACCGCGATTTCGACGTCCTATCGGCACGGGTGACGGTGCACTTGCCGGCGGCGGTGGCCGCTGAGGATCTGCTGGTGGCGACCTATGGGGCGGAGGCGGAATACGACATTGTCGATGCGCAGACGGTCGAGTTCGCCGCAGGGCGGATTGACGATGGGCGCGAACTCGAGGTGCGCATCCAGTTCCCCCACGGGCTGGTGCAGGCGAGCAAACCGGGCTGGCAGGAAGCCTTTGACCGCAAGGCGGCCTACGATGAGAATGTGCGGCCTAAGGTGTCGCTCTTGACCGTTGCTGCCAGTTCCTTGCTCTTCCTGTGTGGTTCTCTGGGCCTCTTGGTTCTCTGGTATCTGCGCGGCCGCGACCAGTCGTCGGGGCTGGTGGCCCAGTATCTGAGCGAGCCGCCGTCGGATCTGCCGCCTGGCCTGGCCGGGGTGCTGGTCGACGAGAAGGCGGACATGCGCGACATCATCGCCACCATTGTCGATCTGGCGCGGCGGGGCGTGATCGAGATGGAAGAGGTGCAGGAAAGCCGGTTCATGGGCTTGGGCAGCCAGCGCGATTTCATCTTTCGCTGGAAGGCGGCCGAGCAGCCGTCGCTGACCGCGTTTGAACGGGCGATCGTCAGCCACATCTTTCAGGGGCGCAGCGAGCGGCGCATGTCGGATCTGAAGGAAAAGTTCTACACCGCCATCCCCGGCATTCGCAACGCGATGTACAACGCGGTGGTCAAGGCGGGGTTCTTCCCGCGCAGCCCCGAGTCTACGCGCCAACGCTATACGCTGTTTGGTATGCTGGTGCTCTTCCTAGGGGTAGGCGCTGCTGTGGCGGGTGCTGCGCTCCTCGGCGAGTATACGGGGGCGGCATTCTGCCCCGGTGCGGCCCTCGCTGCTGTGGGCGTGCTAGCCGCGATCGCGGCGACGGCTATGCCGCGTCGCACGCCGCAGGGCGCCGAGATGGCTGCGCGTTGGCGCGCCTTTCGTAGCTACCTGAGCGATATCGAGAAGCAGACAGACCTGGCTGCGGCCAAGGACATCTTTGATCGCTACCTGCCCTATGCCATTGCCTTTGGCCTGGAGCGGGAGTGGATCCGCAAGTTCGCCTCGGTGGATGCACCGGCACCGCACTGGTACCGGCCCTACCCGCCGGTCATCATTGATGGGCGCGGGCGCCATGGCGGCATGGCGCCGGATATCTCTGGTGGTGGCGGTGGTGGGCTCTCTATGCCCTCGCTGCAGGGCATGAGCGATGGGCTGGCCGGCTCGCTGCAGGGCATGAGCGATGGCCTGACGGCCATGCTCAACTCTGCCTCGTCGACCCTCTCCAGCTCGCCCAGCTCCAGCGGTGGTGGTGGCGGCTGGAGTGGTGGCGGCGGCGGAGGTGGCGGCGGCGGCGGAGGTGGCGGCGGCGGCGCCGGATGATCCTGACGCGGCAGGTGTGGGGCGTGAGGGGCCTCCCTCACGCCCCACACCTGCCTTTGCGCATCATGCATCAGGCTCGCTTCCCCTACCACATCACCCTCACGTATCCCTTCCTCTCCTCGCATACCCGGTCTCGCCCTGGTGATTGACATAAGCTACTGTGCGTGGTAGCATAGTGACTGCCACGCCGGTCGTGCTGATTGGCCTGGTGCCTGCAAGGGGCCGGGCCAGGGACCGGTGCGACGTGCAGATTATGTACTCCTGGCGCATGGCGGCATTCCAGTTTTCCGGCAGCGGCGGTTGCCGGCAAGCTGAGATGTCATCATGCCATTGGGCCCATTTTGCGGTGGCTCGCGGAGACCCTGCCGGTCGCCGCCCATGGGGGCAGAGTGCACTGG
>DAOUGZ010000156.1:0-33545 GCA_034428955.1 Anaerolineae bacterium
TTCTATGGCCGCACCTATCTCACCGAGAGCCTCAAGCGGCTCCTCGTCGGCGCCGTCCAGCGCCTCACCGGCCAGGGCGGCGACCCGGTGGTGCAGTTGCAGACCAATTTCGGCGGCGGCAAGACCCACTCCATGCTCGCCCTCTACCACCTCTTCTCCGGCACCCCGGCCAGCGAGCTGCCCGGGGTCGACGCGGTGCTGAGCGAGGCCGGCGTGACGGCCCTGCCCACGGCGCGCCGGGTGGTGCTGGTGGGCAACCGCATCTCGCCGGGCAACCCGGCGCGCAAAGAAGACGGCACCCTAGTGCGCACCCTCTGGGGCGAGCTGGCCTGGCAGCTCGGCGGCCGCCCGGCCTACGAGCGCATCCGCGCCGACGACGAGCGGGCCACCAGCCCGGGCGACGCCCTGCGCGAGCTGATGAACGAGTACGGCCCCTGCCTGATCCTCATTGATGAATGGGTGGCCTATGCCCGCCAACTCCACGACACCAGCGACCTGCCGGCCGGCAGCTTTGAGACCCAGTTCACCTTCGCCCAGGCCCTCAGCGAATCGGCCAAGCTGGCCAAGGGGTGCCTGCTGGTCATCAGCCTGCCCGCCTCCGACACGGCCGCCTCGCCCCATGCCCTGTCCGACGATGTAGAGGTGGGCGGGCAGCGCGGCCGCGAGGCGCTGGACCGCCTGCGCAACGTCATCGGCCGTGTCGAGTCCTCCTGGCGGCCGGCCAGCGCCGAAGAAGGTTTCGAAATCGTACGCCGGCGCCTCTTCCAGCCCCTGGTCGAGCCGTCCCAGTTCGTCGCCCGCGACACCGTAGCGCGCGCCTTTTACGACCTCTACCGCACCCAGCCGCAAGAGTTCCCGCCCGAGTGCCGCGAAGCCGACTATGAGAAGCGGCTGCGCGCCGCCTACCCCATCCACCCCGAGGTCTTTGACCGGCTCTACAACGACTGGTCGGCCCTGGTCAAGTTCCAGCGCACGCGCGGCGTGCTGCGCCTGATGGCGGCGGTCATCCACAGCCTCTGGGAGAAGGGCGACCGCAGCCCGCTGATCCTGCCGGCCCACATCGCCATCGACGACCCGCGCGTGCAGTTCGAGCTCACCCGCTACCTCTCCGACAACTGGGTACCGGTGATCGAAAAGGACGTGGACGGCCCCAACGCCCTGCCTCTGCACATCGACGGCCAAATGCCCAACCTGGGCCGCCACTCGGCGGCTCGCCGCGTAGCCCGGACCATCTACCTCGGCTCCGCGCCCACGGCGGGAGTCGCCAACCGCGGCCTGGAGGATCGCCGCATCCGGCTCGGCTGCGTCATGCCCGGCGAGTCGCCGGCCGTCTTTGGCGATGCCCTCCGCCGGCTCAGCGCCGCCGCTACCTATCTCTATCAGGACGGCACGCGCTACTGGTACGCCACCCAAGCGACGGTGACCAAGCTGGCCGAGGACCGGGCGGAGGAGCTCAAACGCAACCCCGACGCCGTGGCCCACGAGGTCAACAGGCGGCTAGAGGCCTCCCCCCATGGCGAGGGCGATTTCCGCAGGGTGCACAGCGTCGCCCAATCCAACCAAGACGTGCCCGACGATACGGATGCGCGCCTGGTGGTACTGGGCATTGAGCATCCCTATAGCAAAGACGAGGGGAACCCCGCCCTTACCACAGCCAAGGCCATCCTGGAGATGCGCGGCAACATGCCCCGCCAATACCGCAACACCCTCGTCTTCCTGGCCGTGGACCAGACGCGCCTGCAGGACCTGGACGAGGCGGTGCGCCGCTACCTGGCCTGGGAATCGATCCTAGCCGAGAAGGAGGCGCTCGACCTCTCGCCCAATCAGGTCAAGCAGGCCGAAACCCAGCGCGCCGCCGCTGACGGGGCCATAGCCGCCCGGTTGCCGGAAGCTTACCGTTGGCTCTTGGTGCCGGTGCAGGAGTCGCCCCAGGGGCCTATGGAGTGGGAGGCCATCCCCCTCTCCGGCCGGGAGGCGCTGGCCTCCCGCGCCGCGAAAAAGCTGCGTAACGACGAACTGCTGGTCACCGTGCTGGCCGGCACGCGCCTGCGCATGGAGTTGGACCGCGTGCCCCTCTGGCGGGGCGACCACATCGCCATCGACCAACTGGCCGAGTATTTCGCCCGCTACCCCTACCTGCCACGGCTCAAGGATGCCAACGTGCTGATGCAGGCCATCCGCGATGGGGTCGGCCTGCTCACCTGGGAGCAGGACACCTTTGCCTACGCCGACAGTTATGATGAAGAGGCCGGGCGCTACCGTGGCCTGCGCGGAGGGCAACAGATCATCATCGCCGAGGGCAGTCGGGGGCTCCTGGTGCGGCCCGAGGTGGCGCGCAAGCAGATGAATGCAGAGACGGCGCCCATCGGCGGTGGCCCCACCCCTACGCCTACGCCCACAGGCGGCACAGGGGGCGACACAACCGAGACTACCGGGGGCTCCGGCGGGGGAGGCGGCCCAGTCCTCACGCCTGAGCCGGCCATTAGGCCCAAGCGCTACCACGGCACCGTCGCCGTGGACCCGATCCGCGCGGGCTCGGAGGTCGGCCGCATCAGCGAAGAGGTCATCTCCCATCTCATCGGCATCCCCGGCGCCACGGTGCGGGTCACCCTGGAGATTGAGGCGGACATCCCCAACGGCGTGCCGGCAAACATCGTGCGCATCGTCACCGAGAACGGCCGCACGCTCAAGTTCGAGAGCCAGGGGTTCGAGGCGGAATAGGGCGCCAGGCGCCACAGGGGCCGTGAACCCCACCCCAACCCCTCCCCGGCGCTCGGCCCTTGCAGCGCCAAGCCGGCGCCGGAGAGGGGCGTCTGCCGGCAGAGACGCTCCCCCAGCTTGTGGTACAGTGCCCAGAAGCTAGCGCTCAGCCGTCGAGCTATCACACCGAAAAGCGCTACGGGCTGCAGCCCCTGCGGGGCTTGGCCTTCGCAGCACGGGGTTGGAAGCCCCGTGCGGTCTCTGGCACACGCCTTGCGGAGCCTGGGTGTGCGATACACCGTCCAAAGGAAGGCAGCCCGTGAGGTGTCTCGCGCGTAGCAGCAAGGTCTACGAGCTCAGCCGCCACAGCCCACCGGCCATCGAGGTCAATGCCCAAGAGACGATCATCGTCGAAACCACAGACAGCGCCGACGGTCAGATCTGCCAGACCTCGCCCGGCCTGTCTACCATCGAGGCCACCTGCCCCGACGGCGGCTTTGACCCCGACCGCGCGTTGCCGCTGACCGGCCCCATCTACCTTCGCGGCGCCGAGCCGGGCGACGTCATCGGGGCCGAGGTCGTCGGCCTGGTCGCTACGGGCAATGCCTTCGTGCTGCCGGGGTTCGAGCACATCCTCAAAACAGACGCACACCCCGGCGCTGTGGCTCGAGTGCGCGTGGTCGAGTTGAGGCACGGCGCAATCCAATACGATGAGCACCTGCAGTTCCCCTACGGGCTGATGGTCGGTGCCCTCGGCGTGGCCCCCGCTGGCGACCCGTGGGATACCCTCACCCCCGGTGACCATGGCGGTAACCACGATTGCATCCACCTGCGGGCGGGGTCCACCCTGTATCTGCCGGTGCAGGTGCCCGGGGCGCTGCTCTCCCTCGGCGATGTGCACGCCGCCATGGGCGACGGCGAGGTCGCCGGCACGGCCCTCGAGTGCAACGGCGAGGTCACGCTGCGCCTGCACCTCTACAGGGGCTGGCGCATCCCCGGCCCCCTGCTCGAGACCGGCGAGCACTGGATGATCTTTGGCTGTGGGAAGAACACCGCCGAGTCCATCGCCGTGGCCAGGCACCGCGCCACAAACCTCCTCAGCCGGCGCCTGGGCGTGGACGCCACAGAGGCCAACATGCTCCTTGCCGCCGTCGGCGACCTGCGGCTCAACGAGGTGGTCAACCCCCAGCACTCGGCGCGCGTCGAGCTGCCCAAGCGCCTGCTCGGCTCGCCGGCCGAGGGCACCGAGGTTGAGGGCGTGCCTGTGCCGGCGGCGGAAGGTCTGCGTGCTTGACAGGTATCCGCTGGGAGGTAGACTGTTGGAGCGATTATCCCGGATACTGCAACCGTACCTATGGCGGGGCTTCGGGGATGCAGAGGGCCGCAGAGTCTATGCTAGAGGGACGAAACCGTTCCCTCTGTGGCTCTTCGTCTCCCGAGGCCCCCCTTCAAATGGTCCATAGGAACTTGTAGGGAGTAGAGAATGCCAACAGAGGAACAGGTACGCAACGCGCTCAGCCAGGTCATGGACCCCGAGCTGGGGCGCAACATTGTCGAGTTGGGCATGGTGCGCAACATCGCCATCGAGGGCCAGCGCGTAGGCTTTACCCTGGCACTCACCACCATGGCCTGCCCGCTCAAGGGGCGCCTCACCGACGAGGCCAAGGCGGCCGTGCAGGCCCTCGATCCGGACCTGCAGGTGCAGGTGCAACTGGCCGAGATGAGCGACGAGGAGCGCCGGCGCATCTTTGGCCCACGCACGCCCGAGCTGACGGCCGCTCAGAAGGCCAGCAATGTGCAACGTGTGCTCGCCGTGATGAGCGGCAAGGGCGGGGTGGGCAAATCGTCGGTCGCCGCGCTGCTGGCCGTCGCCCTGCGCCGCAAGGGGCTACGCGTGGGTCTCCTGGATGCGGATATCACCGGCCCCAGCATTCCGCGCATGTTCGGCCTGCGCCAGGCCCCGCCCGTCGGCCCTCACGGCCTGATGCCCGTCGAGAGCCGGAGCGGCATCAAGGTCATGTCCATCAACCTGCTGCTCTCCGCCGAGGACGAGGCGGTCATCTGGCGCGGCCCCCTCATCTCCGGCGCCATCCGCCAATTCTGGACGGAGGTCGTCTGGGGCGACCTCGATGTGCTCATCCTGGACCTGCCGCCCGGAACCTCGGACCCGGCGCTGACCGTTATGCAATCCATCCCCCTCAATGGGGTGTTGATGGTCACCTCGCCCCAGGATTTGGCCGGCATGGTCGTGCGCAAGGCCGCGGACCTGGCCCGCAGCTTGCATGTGCCCATCGTGGGCCTGGTCGAGAACATGAGCTACGTCCTCTGCCCCGACTGCGCCCGCAAAATCGAGGTCTTTGGGCCCAGCCTGGCCGGCGAGACGGCTTCCCGCCTGGGCGTGCCGCTCCTCGGCCACCTGCCCCTGGACCCCGAATTGGCCCAACGCGCCGACTGGGGCGAGATCGAGGCCTATGCCGCGGATGCCTTCGCCCCCCTTGCCGACGAGGTGTGGGACCGCATCCCCGTCGCCAAGTGCCGGCCGGCCATGGGCTGAGGACAACTCATGGGGACTCGTAGGAGCTCATGGGAACCCGGCTGCGGGTTCCCACGAGTTCCCATGAGCAACCGGAGGTTGGCGGATGAAGATAGCCGCCGCAACCAATGACGGCAACACCATTGCCGCCGATTTCGAGAGCGCCGCTTACTATACCGTCCTGATCATCGAGTCGGGCCTGATCGCCGGGCGCGAGCTGCGCGCCAAGCGCCCTCTGGGCTGGTACCGGGCCACCGGGCATGCCGAGCACCACGGTCCGGCGGCCGCCGCCCCCGAAACGGCCGAGGGGCACGATACAATGATCGACCCCATCGACGATTGTGATGCCATCCTCGTCTCCGGTATCGAACCCCAGGCCCTCAGCCGCCTCGAGGCGGCCGGCATCTGGCCGGTGGTCGTGCCGCCCGGCGCTATCGACGAGGCCGCACTGAATGTGCTGGCCGAGAGGCCGGTCGGCACGTAGGGCTGACCGTATGGCACGGCTTTTGCTCCTCCTCGGCCGAAGCTCTTGCAGGTTTGGCCCTGTCAACCGGTGCGCTGATCGCTCAGGCGGCAGGCGCTCCAAGGGCGCCACCGCGTAGTGCTGCGCCGCACAAGTTCTGATGAGTAACATGGCGCCGCATGGGGCGAGTCGCACCCATCAGAACCTCTGCGCTGCACTAGTAGGTACTATCTACGAGGAGGGCGAAATGTCTACCGTTGCCATCACCCAGGATAGCGAGTACATCGGCCAGGCCATCTTTGATGCCCTCGATGCGCTGGATCTCGAGGGGTTGTTCAACGGCCGGCTGGTGGCCATCCACCCCAACGATACGGCCGCCACCCCCACCAACATCAGCGGCGTCACCCATGCGGACACCCTGCAGGCTGTCGTTCGCTACATCAAGCGACAGAACCCGCGACACATTGTGGTCACCGGCGGCGCCGGCGCATCCCAATCCGATGACGTTTTCCGCTACACCGGCATGATGGAGGTCGTCGAGGAAGAGGGGGTCGAGTTCTTTGACCACAACCGCGGCCCCTTCCAGGAGGTCACGCTCGAATTCGGCCCGCAGCGCCACGTGATGGTCAACCCGCGCATTCTCGATTACGAGATCATCGTCTCCCTCGCCCAGCTCAAGCTCCACGAAACAGCGACCGTCACGCTGAGCATGAAGAACATCGCCATGAGCTTTCCCGCTGCCGACTATTATGGGCACCCGCGGGGCAGCGGCGAGATCCATCACAACGACTTTTTCGGCGACATGCAACTCTTCATCGCGGCCATGGTCCAGCGCTTCCGGCCGCACCTGGCCATCATCGCCGGGCACCCGGCGATGATCGGCACCGGACCACTGGGCGGCATACCGGTAGAGACCGGCCTGGTCATCGCCAGCCGCGACCCGGTCTCCGCCGACGCTGTGGGGGCGCAGCTCTTTGGCTTCAACATGCAGGCAGTCCGCCACATCTTTGAGGCCCACCGCCTCAAGCTGGGCGAAGGACGCATCGGCGCCATCACCTTCCCACGCATGTCGCTCTCCGATGCCATGAGCGAGTTCACGCGCCTGGCTTATGGGCGCGAAATGGTGTTGGCCTAGTGCTGCGCCGCAAAGTTCTGATGAGTAACATGGCGCCGCATGGGGCGAGTCGCACCCATCAGAACCTCTGCGCTGCACTATGAGCAGCCCTACTGCTCACCGATAGTCCTCTGACATGCCCGGCCGCGGCTCGCACTTGCCATACATGCACCGCAATGTATAATGTACGTAGCGGGTCGGCAGGGTGCGAGCCCGCTATTGTTGCGCGCCTTGCCGAAGCAGGGGTGTCGGAGGAAGAGGTGCAGGACCTCGTGCAAAAGGTCGCAGCGCTTCGCCAGAGGGTTCAGGACCTGAGAGAACGCGCGGTTGAGCGCCCGGATCCAGAAGAGCTGAAGGAGACCCTCGCGGCGCTGGATACGAGCCTGCAAGAGTTGCTGGTTGCCGGTGAGCAGTTGCAGGCCCAACAGCAGGCGCTCGAAGCAGAGCGCCGCCGCTATCGAGAGATCACCGACCTGGTGGGCACCGACGCCTGCCTGCTTACTGATGGCGACGGCACGATCCAAGAAGCGAACCGGGCCGCAGCGCACCTCCTGCGTGCGGCCCGGCACGATCTGTGTGGGCAGCCGCTGGCCGCTTTCGTCGCCCCAAAGGATCAGCCGGCCTTTTCCTCGTTCCTGCAGGGCTTGCAGCGCAATCCATCAGCCCACCCGTCAGACTGGGAGATCGACCTGGCGCCCCGCGAGGGACCGCCGATAGCGGTGGCCGTCACCGCCATGGCGGCAAGCCCGGCAAACAGCCCGCGCCCTGCCCTGCACTGGCTGCTGCGCGATATCAGCCGGCGGCGGCAGGCCGAGGCCAGGCTCCGCTTTCTGGCCGAGAGCAGCCGGCAACTGGCGGCCTCCCTCGACTATGAGAGCACCCTG
Source organism: Anaerolineae bacterium (assembly GCA_034428955.1). Taxonomy (GTDB): domain Bacteria; phylum Chloroflexota; class Anaerolineae; order SpSt-313; family SpSt-313; genus DAOUGZ01. Next base: position 7,695 of record DAOUGZ010000156.1, read on the forward strand.
GAGAGCGTGGCCCAACTGGCCGTGCCCATGATCGCCGATTGGGTGGAGGTGGCCATCCTGGCCGATGACGGCCAGGTGCGCTACCTGACAATAGCGCATTGCGAGCCGGACAAGGCGCGGCTGGTCCGCGAACTTGCGAGCAAGTACCCTCTCGGCCCGCAGTCGCCGGAGGGTCTGCAGGTGGCCTTGCAGACGGGCCGTCCCTACCTGGCGGAGATGGCCCCGGCAGCCAGCTTGCTCGGCCCGGCCCCCACACCCGAGATGGCCGGCCTCCTGGCTGAGCTGCACCCGACGGCCTACATCATCGTGCCCCTGGTGGCCCGCAACCGCACCCTCGGCATCATCCTGCTCGTGCTCTCATCGCCCGGCCGCCGCTACGCCCGGGATGACCTCGAGCTGGCCGCCGAACTCGGGCACCGCGCCGCACTGGCCATCGACAACGCCCGGCTCTACCGTGAGGCCCAAGAGGCGGTTGCCGCCCGCGACCAGTTCCTCTCGGCCGCCGCTCATGAACTCAAGACGCCTATCACCAATCTCTACGGCTACACCCAGCTCCAACTGCGGCGGTTTAGCCGGCGGGGTGGGCAGGATGAGCCGGAGCGGGTACGGCGGACGATAGAGGTCATTGGGAACCAATCTGCCCGGCTGGCACGCCTGGTTTCGCGCCTGCTGGATCTGTCGCTCATCGAGGCCGGCACACTGACCCTGCGCCGCGAGCGCCTGGACCTGGTGAAACTCACCCGCAGCGTGCTGGCGGCCCAACAGGCCGCTACGCAGAGGCACACCATCACTCTGCAGGCGCCCGAGAGCCTGGTAGCCACCGTCGACCCCGAGCGCCTTCGCTGCGTATTGGCCGACCTGGTGGAGAATGCGCTCAAGTTCGGCCAGGCCGGCCGGCCCGTCCACGTGGAGCTCTTTCAGCCCAGCCCTGGCCTGGCGCGCCTCATCGTGCGCGACTATGGCTCGGGCGTGCCGCCCGCACGGCGCGCGCAACTCTTTAGTCGCTTCTACCAGGCGCAGACCGGGCAGGCCTTCTCCGGGCTGGGCCTGGGGCTCTATGTGAGCCGCCACATCATCGAGGCCCACGGCGGCCACATCGACGCCCACTTTCCCGCCGACGGTGGCACCCTCATCGTCGTCACCCTGCCCACGGAGCAAGCGGATACCCCCTTGCCGTGACCCGCAAGGCAAAAGACCGTGCCCCTCGGGGCACCATCAAGGCATCTTGCGGGCCAGCTCCACGGCCAGCTCGTTGTGCCGGGCGACCAGGCGCTCCAGATCCAGGCCGCGTATGCGCCCGCCCTCCACCACCACCCGGCCGTTGATGAGCGAAAGGTCCACATTGGCCGGCCGGCAGAGGATGAGCGCCCCAGCAGGGTCGTGGCAGGCGGCGCCTGCGTACTCGACCCGGTCCAGCTCGATGCCGATGAGATCGGCCGCCTGGCCGGGCGCCAGGTAGCCGATATCGTCGCGCCCCAGCGCCCGCGCCCCGCCCAGGGTCGCCATCTCCAGAGCCTCTTGCACCGTGAGAGCGGTCGCGCCGCCGGCCACGCGTTGCAGCAGCAGGGCCATCCGCGCCTCGGCCAGCATGTGCGAGCTGTCGTTGGATGCGCTGCCGTCGACCCCCAGGCCCACGGGCACCCCGGCATCGAGCATGGCCCGGATGGGGGCAATCCCCGAGCCCAGGCGCATGTTCGAGCTGGGGCAGTGGGCCACGCACGTGCCCGTCTCGGCCAGCAAGGCCACTTCGCCGGCATTCAGGTGGACGGCGTGGGCAAACCAGACGTCCGGGCCCAGCCAGTCCAGCCGGCGCATATACTCCAGCGGGCGCAGGCCATAGCGCTCCAGGCAGTAGACCTCTTCGTCGAGCGTCTCGGCCACGTGCGTGTGCAAGCACAACCCGTGCTCGCGCGCCCAGGCCGCCGTCCGGCGCATGGAATCGCGAGTCACCGAAAAGGGGGAGCAGGGGGCCACAGCAATGCGCAGCATGGAGCAAGGCCGGGGGTCGTGGTAGAGGGAGACCAGGCGCTCCACATCGGCGACGATCTCTTCTTCCGACTGCACAATGCTATCCGGTGGGAGGCCGCCCTCCGAGTGCCCCAGCGACATGCTGCCCCGGCAGGGGTGGAAGCGGATGCCCAGCTCGCGCGCGGCGCGGATTTCGTCGTCGTGCTGGGCATCGTTGGGGACGAGGTAGAGGTGATCGGTCGTGGTGGTGCAGCCACTGAGCAAGAGTTCGGCCAGGCCGACCATGGCGCTGGTATACACCGCCTCGGCCGTGAGCCGCGCCCAGATGGGGTAGAGGTTGACCAACCAGGCAAAGAGCTCGGCATTCTGCACGGCCGGCAGCGCCCGGGTCAGGGTCTGGAAGAGGTGGTGGTGCGTATTGACGAGCCCGGGCAGGACCACCATCCCCGAGGCATCGATAACGCAATCGGCCGTGGTAGGCAGCTCGTCCGCTGCCCCCACGGCCTCGATAACTTGGTCTCGCACCAGGACGCTGCCGGGGGCGAATCGCCGCCGCTCAGCATCCATCGTGATCAGGAGTCGGGCGCCCCGAACGAGCAGGGTAGCCATCGAACCTCCCTGTTTTATGCTTATCTTCCCTCGCGCATGTACGCTTTGCCCAGCGCCGCCGGAGCACCGACGCGCTTGCTCAGCGCCTCCCACCAGGTAATCACAACCAGCACCACGATAGTCACAATGTAGGGCAGCATGGCCAGGTAGGCGGCAGGAATGCGCGTGCCGGCCGCCTGCAGGCGAAACTGGACGGCGTTGATCCCGCCAAAGAGGATCGCGCCCAGCACCGAACGGGCCGGGTTCCACATGGCAAAGATCACCAGAGCGATAACGATCCAGCCCCGCCCGCCGGTGATATTCTCCGTCCAGCCGGGCGTGTAGCTCAGCGAGAGATGGGCCCCGCCGAGGGCAGCCAGTATGCCGCCCAGGATGGTATACCCGTAGCGGATCGGCGCAACCCGCACCCCCATCGCATCGGCCGTCTGCGGGTTCTCACCCACGGCACGCAGGTTCAGGCCCGGCCGCGTCCGATACATAAAGTACCAGGCCAGTGGGATCAACAGATACACGGCATAGGTCAGCACGTCCTGCTGGAACAGGGCGCTCAGCACCGGTATGCGGCTCAGCCCGGGCAGGGTCTGCGGCGTCAGCCGCGGGCCGCTCAGCCCGGCCAGGTTTCCGGCGTTCGGGCCGAGGCGTTGCCCCAAAAAGCTGGCCATCCCCTGGCCAAAGAGGGTCAGGCTGAGGCCGCTGACCACCTGATTGGCGCGCATGGTCACGCTCAAGAAGGCGTGCACGGCGGCCATCAGGCCGCCGACGACGATCGCCACAAGCAGCCCCAACACGATGCTGCCGGTGTGGTAAGCGACGGCAAAGGCCGTCACCGCTCCCATCAGCATCATGCCTTCCACGCCCAGGTTCAGAATGCCCGCACGCTCGGTAAACGTCTCGCCGAGAGTGGCATAGATCAGCGACGTGCCGGCCCGCAGCGTAATGGCCAGTATCGAACTCAGAAGTGCGATCATCCCTGCACCTCCTGGGCGGGCACAGCGGCCACGGGCGGCCTGCGGCGCACCAGGCGCGGCCGGTACTCAGTCAGCAACGTGCCGGCCAGGAGCAGGAAGAGCACCAGCCCCTGCAACACCAGGCCGATGGCCGCCGGCAAGTGCATCCGAATCTGCAACTGGTCGCCGCCGACCAGCAGCCCGGCCATCAGCATGCCCACGCCCAGCACTCCCAGCGGGTTCAACTGGGCCATCCAAGCCACGATGATGGCCGTATAGCCGAGGCTATGCGGCAATCCGTTGCTCAGGCGGTGCAGGTTGCCCGTCGCCTCGCAGGCGCCGGCCAGGCCGGCGAGCGCGCCGGAAAGGAGCAGCGCCAGCACCATATTGCGCGGGATGTCGATGCCCAGATAGCGAGCGGCGACCGAGTTCTCGCCGATGATGCGCAACTCAAAGCCCCAGCGCGTATACTTCAAGATGAACCAGAGCAGCGCCGCCGCGACCAGCGCAAAGACGATGCCCAGATGCACCCGCGGCGTCACGTGCGGCAGCCAGGCCGCCTCCGGAAAGACCGCCGTGCCCGGGAACCCATAGCCCTCCGGGTTGCGCCAGGGGCCAGTGTAGAGATACTCGTAAAAGTGGATGGCCACATAGTTCAGCATGAGCGTGGTCAACGTCTCATCCACGCTCAGGCGTGCCTTGAGCACGGCGGGGATGCCCGCCCACAGGGCGCCGGCCACACACCCGGCCACAATCGCCGCCGGCAGCACGGCCCAGCCCGGCAGGTAGGGGGCCACGAAAAGGGCCACCCAGGCGGCGGCCACGCCGCCCAGGGTCAACTGGCCGGGCGCCCCGATATTCCAGAACTCCATGCGAAAGGCTACCGAGACGGCCAGGCCGGCGAGCATGAGCGGGATGGCCTTGACCAGCGTGCCGGTCAGGCCGGACTGGGAGCCGAACGCGCCGCGGAACATGGCCACGTAGGTGCTCAGCGGGTTGGCCCCACAAAGGGCCAGCAGTATCGCCCCCAAGAGCAGGGCGATGAACAGCGATGCCACCGGCACGAGCAACATGGCCCTTCGCGAGGCAGCCGGGCGCTTTTCAAACACCAAACGCATCTTCGCCCCCCTCAGGTCCTCGTCGGGCGCGGCTCAGGCTCCACGCCCGCCCGTACTGCGCCCGCCATCATCAGGCCCAGCGCCTCTTTGTCCGCCTCGGCAGCGGCCACGACGCCCATCAACTCGCCCTCGTACATCACGGCGATACGGTCCGAGATGGCCAAGAGTTCGTCCAGATCCTCAGAGATCAGCAGGACGGCTTTGCCCTGGCCCCGCTCCTGCAGGAGCGTCCGGCGCACGGCCTCTGTCGCGCCGACATCCAGCCCGCGCGTCGGGTGCACGGCCACCAGCAAGCCGCCACAAGCCGTGATCTCGCGCGCCAGAATGGTCTTTTGCAGGTTCCCGCCCGAGAGGTACTTGACCTGCGTGTGCGGGCTCGGGGTCGAGATGCGGAAAGCATCGATCATCCTGCGGGCAAAGCTGAGAATGTCCTTGTGCTGCAGCACGCCCCGGTCGGCCATGGGCGAGGCGCGATACCCCTTCATGGCCAGGTTCTCGGCCACGGCCATGTTGCCGACAAGCCCCATGCCCATGCGGTCCTCCGGAACGTGGGAGACCCCAGCCCGGATGAAATCCAGCGGCGAGCGATTGGCGACGTTGTGGCCACGCACCTTGACCTGCCCACCGGATGCCCGGCGCAGGCCGGTGACCACCTCGGCCAGCTCGCGCTGCCCGTTTCCGGCCACCCCGGCAATGCCCAGAATCTCACCCTCACGGACGGTGAGTGACAGACCACGCAGCGCCGGCAGACCCTTGTCGTTCTCCGCGCACAGGTCGTTGACCTCCAGCACCTCAGCCCCCGGCCGGAACTCGTCCTTGTCCAGGCGGAAGAGCACCTCGCGCCCAACCATCAGCCGGGCCAGCTCCTGGGGGGTCGTCTCGGTGGTGCGCCGGGCGGCAACCTGGCGCCCCTGCCGCAGAACGAGGACGCGCTGCGAAAAGATCATCACCTCATCCATCTTGTGGGTGATGAATATCGCCGCCTTGCCCTCCGCCGTCATCCGGCGCAGAATAACGGCCAGCTCCTCCGTCTCCTGGGGAGTAAGGACGGCCGTCGGCTCGTCGAGGATGAGGATCTCTGCCCCCCGGTAGATGAGCTTGAGGATCTCCACCCGTTGCTGCTCGCCCACGGAGAGCTGCCAGATATAGGCCTTGGGGTCCACCTGCAGATTGTAGCGCGCCGAGAGCTCTCGGATGCGCTCGCAGACCGCCTGCATATCGAGGGCGAACGGCAAATCGGCGCTGCCCAGGATAATGTTCTCCGCCACGGTCATGGTGTCGACGAGCATAAAGTTCTGGTGGACCATGCCGATTCCGAGGGCGGCCGCATCCCGTGGGGAGCGGATGTCCACCCGCTTCCCTCGCACAAGGATCTCGCCCTCATCGGCCAGGTATAGCCCGGCGAGCACATTCATCAGCGTGCTCTTGCCGGCGCCGTTTTCCCCTAAAAGCGCAAGGACCTCACCGGGGTAGAGGTCCATATCAACCCTGTCATTAGCCAAGACGCCGGGGAACCGCTTGCTGATTCCCTGCAACTGCAGGATGGGCGCCTGTTGCGCGCTGCCTTCGCTCATGTCTCTGCTACCACTATCTGTATTAGAGTAAAGCACCAAGTAGAGGGGGTGGGATCTCTCCCACCCCCTCCCATCGCAAAAGCTAGCTCGTGCTACCGACCACGCCCTCGACGAACCAGTCCATGTTCAGGATCTCGTCGTCGGTCATCTTTTCGCCCTCGGCGTAGCGTTCCTCGCCGTTCTGGTCCTTGATCGGCCCCCAGAAGACGTCCCACTCGCCGCTGTAGATCCGTTCCTGCTCGGCAGCGACCAGGTCCTTCACCTCTTGCGGGACCTCGGGGCTGAACTCGGCCAGGTCCACAAACCCTTCCTCCATCGAGCCGTAGACCTGGTGGGTCTCCCAGGTGCCCTCCATCGCGGCGCCGACCGTCTCGACGTAGTAGGTGCCCCAGTTCCAGATCGGGCTGGTGAGGACAGTGTCGCCGACGAAGGCGCGCATGTCCGAGTCGTAGCCGATGCTCAGCTTGCCGCGCTCGGCCGCCGCCTTCTGGGGCTCGGTCGTATCCTGGTGCTGGGCGATGATATCGGCGCCCTCATCCAGCAGACCCACCGCCGCCTCGCGCTCCTTGACGGGGTCGTACCAGGTGTTGGTCCAGACCACGCGCACCTCCGCCTCGGGGTTGACCGAGCGGACGCCGCGAGTGAAGGCGTTGATGCCGCGGATCACCTCGGGGATCGGGACGGCGGCCACATAGCCGATGATGTTGCTCTCGGTCATGCTGCCGGCGACGATGCCGGAGAGATAGCGCGGCTGGTACATGCGGCCAAAGTAAGTGGCCAGGTTGTCGGCCGTCTTGTAGCCCGAGCAATGCTCAAAGATAACGTCCGGGAACTCTTGGGCCACCTCGAGGGTGGGGTCCATGTAGCCGAACGACGTGGTGAAGACCATGTCGTAGCCCTGCTCGGCATAGTCGCGGATGATGCGCGCCGCGTCGGGGCCTTCCTCCACGTTCTCGGTGTAGGCGGTCTCGATCCTGTCGCCGAACTCTTCCTCGAGCATCTTGCGCCCGCGGTCGTGTTCGTACGTCCAGCCCAAGTCGCCCGGAGGGCCAATGTAGATGAAGGCAACCTTGAATGGCTCTTCGGTGGCCGGTGCCTGTGTCGGCTCCTCGGCCGGCGCCTGTGTGGGCTCTGCAGCCGGGGCTTGTGTAGGCTCTGCCGGCGCAGGAGCAGCAGTGGGAGCCGCGGCGGGTGCGCAGGCGCTGAGGACCATCGACAGCGCCAGGACGCAGGCCAAAGCGGCCCAGATGGAGCGTCTCATCGGATACCTCCTCCTCCAAGGGGCAAGAAAAGAGAACACACATCTGTGAACAAGAGAGGCTTTGCAGCTATTCCATCGGCGACTCGGACGCACCTCCCTTCCTGCGAAGGCAGTAGGCTTTCGCTTCGCCGGCATGCTCGCCCAAGACAGCGACCGCCGAGTCCGCGCCTCCAGCCGCGCCTCGCAGCCGAAGCGACCGGTATGACCCGCTCCGGGCGGCACCTTGCGCAGCGGAACCGGCCTAACGCAGCCCTCATCACACAGAACTCGTCAACAGAGATGCTAGGGGTAGCGGGCGTGTGGTGCAAAAAGCGCTCGGCCGGAACCGGATAGCGGCGAGGTCCCACCGGACCTGAAGGCCCGATCTGGCGGCAGGCCCATACTCCGGCCTGCTCACCCAATCGTTGAGTCTACCATCGCTCCATCAGAAGCACCCCAGGAACGCTTGCCGGCCATGCTTGGCCCTCCGCCGTGGAAGGTCTCTGCGCCCAATAGTTGGGGGTGAATACGGGCGAGAGAATAGCACAGAACGGTCGGTTTGTCAACGATTCTGGGGGAGAAAAGGGAGAACAGCTTGCCGGCGCGCGGGGAGGCTTGGCCGGCCGCAGAGGTCCGCCGTTTGCGGGTATAAGGCAAAGTTGCCTTGCCGGGCATGGGAGCCCAATGGCGCTGACTTTTGAGCTTACGGCGTGGCGATCCGCTCGCCGGCTACGTCACCCCCGAATAGCCGACGCGGCTCCCATCCTTGCCCGAAGCGAAGGGGCCCGCGCTGCTCTTCGCGATGGCGAACAACTCGCCATCGCCAGGGTTACCGGGCCTTCCGCTGCGCTCCAGGTCAGACGTGGAAGCCCGGTCTGCTATTGTAGAGTGATGTGCACGGCGACATGCTCTGGCTCACGGATCAAAAGTTAGCGCCATTAGGCGCGGGGCCGTTGCCGGCCTGGGGCTATTGCCAGCCCCAGATTGCGCCGCCGAAATCTTCCTCGCGGCTCTCCTGTTGACGCTCGTAGCCGCCATAGACGTGCAAGCACAGTTCCTTCTGCCGCTTGCGCCAAACCTTATACTCGGGCAGACGGGCAGCATAACGCAGGCAGGCCAGGCGCTCCCGGAGGCTGGTGTACTCTGCCTCCACCACGGCCTTGTAGACCCGGCCAACAACAACCGAGTAGATGCGGCACCCGCGCGGGTAGATCAGGCGATAGGAATCCCACCCCTGCACCTCGCGCAGCCAGGCCAAAGCTTCCTCAACCTTGCCGGAGGCCACCGTATACTCTTGGCGTGCGACGATCAACCCTCAGCGTCCCTTCTAGCGCTCACGGCCCTGCCCCGCGCCGGCGCGGGGCGCGCATCAGAGTATGATAACGATACCATACATGAGACGCAGAAACGCCGATAAAGTTACGCTCCCCACAAACAAATAGGGCGGGGTTTACCCCGCCCTATAGCACTTCCTACAGGATCCTGCGTCAGGCGCCGTATGCGGCGAGCCTTCAGTGGCGCCCGGTCTTTGCCGTGCGATTGTGGTAATCGAGGAGGGCCAAGCGCGGCTGGATGTGCAGCAAGCGGCGGATGCACAGGCTGCCGCAGATAACGAGGATCAGGGCGAGGACGGCGTAGAGCAGCATCGACTGGCGTACGGTCAGCAGCCAGTTCCGCGAGCGGAACTCGAGCGAGACGCTGGGCGATGCGGCCACCGCCCCATCGGCAAAGCGAGCCACGGCCGACAGCTCATGCTCGCCTTCGGGGTAATCGTCGGTATCGAACTGGGAGGTAAAGGGGAAACTCGTGGCCCGCCCAACGACCCTCCCATCCAGCAGATAGGTGACCGCCGACACATTGTCCGGCGTCTCCACGCTCAAGGAAAAGGTCCCTGCGACATGGCCCGCGAGGTCCGCTCCGCTGAGGCGCCGTACCGACAGCCTCAGCGTCTCCGCCTTGGCCTCTACGGCCTGGAGAGGCAACGCGACGAAGGCGGTCAGCAGGGTACACACCCACAATAGCAAGCGTTTCAAGTAGGTCATTGGCATCGGGGCCCTCCATACTGAGCAACAGCGAAACCCGGCCTTGCCATCTGTGTTCTCTATATATAGAGACGCAAAAGCCTGCTTTCGGTTACCACCTTGTTACCAAATCGGCCGGCATTCCGGCCTTTGCGGAGGTAACGATGCCTTTCAGGCGCCGGCACGGTCTGCTATCGCCATCCACGCGCGCCTTCTTCGCCCAGGCCCGGCGCACCCCGGGCTACTCCCTGCTGGACCTGGTACATGGCTACATCTACGCCCGCTGGCCCTATCTTTACATCGGCATCGGCCTGGGGGAACACCCCCTGGCACGTTGGGCCCGCCCGCTAGTCGGGCGCCTCAGCGGCCTGCTCAAGCTCGGCAGGCGCGAAGGCAGCCCCACCTTTGCCGATACCTACCACGGCAAGGCCGTGCCGCTCGCAGGGGCCACACGGCTGGTGACCGTTCGCCAGGAGATCCGCCTCACCAACCTGGAGCGGGTCATACCCTACGCCCTGGCCCGCGACATCATCCTGCAGCAGCCGGAGCACATCGCCGTCCTCGACTGCCCCTGTCGCGCGGCACGGGCAAACCCCTGCCTGCCATTGGACGTCTGCCTGATCGTGGGTGAGCCCTTTGCCTCCTTTGTCGTCGAGCACCACCCGCGTCGCGCGCGCTGGGTCAGCGCCGAAGAGGCGGTCGAGATCCTGCGCGCCGAGGATGAGCGAGGCCACGCCCACCACGCCTTCTTCAAGGATGCCATGCTGGGGCGCTTTTACGCCATCTGCAACTGCTGCTCCTGCTGTTGCGGGGCCATCGAGGCCCACCGGCACGGAACGCCGATGCTGGCCGCCTCGGGCTACCTGGCTCAGGTCAATGAGGGGCTCTGCCGGGGCTGCGGCGCCTGTGTGCGCGCCTGCCCCTTTGCTGCGTTGACGCTGCAAGGCGGCATAGCGCGTGTGGATGCAGAGGCCTGCATGGGCTGCGGGGTATGCAGCGGCCGCTGCCGGGAGGGCGCTCTCAGCCTCGTGCGCGAGCCGGCCAAAGGCGAGCCTCTGGAGCTGGGCTAGAAGCCAACCCTCGCCCGTATCAGGCGCTTGAGTTCCGCCCAGAGCCAGCGCACCACCAACTCGCGTGCCAGCCGGCCCAGAACGACGGCCAGCACAAGCACCACGAACTGCGCCGCCCACATCTCTACAGGATCGGGCGCCGGCACAAGGTGGGCCACGTGCCCGGCCACGGCCCAGGTCGTGAGCACTGCGGCGCCGAGGGCCGCGATCACCCCACTCGCCGCAGCCCAGCTCAGCCGTTTGCCCCAGGCCACTGCCGTGCGCTGCAGACTGGCCAGGGGCGTTGCGGAAAAGGGATACTCGTCCAACTCCGCCGGCGCGACCTCTCGCCGCTCCAGGTTACGCCGTTTGATTTCCTCCTGCAGCGGCGGGGGCGGGGCAGCCGGTGCCGCAGGCCCGGCGTACCGCTCGGCCAGGTAGGCAATAGCTTCGGCGGCAAAGTCGGCACTCGGGCGAACAATGTAATAGTCCGAATGCACGGGCGAGGCGGGCGCCTGCCGCACCATGGGCCTGCCGGCCGCCACCGGCCCCCACACCTCACCGCCGGCAGCCATGACCTCCTCCCAACTCAGCCGCACCTGCCCCTCGCAGAGAGCGGCGACAAAGGCCCGGTCGTCGGGAATATCACGCCGCAAGCAGCGCAAATAGTAGGCAGCGGCGATATAGCCGGCCTCCATCACAGCGCCGATCTGGCTCAGGTCAAAGGTCACACCCGGCCGCTGGGGGATCTCGGGCACGACGGTGCGCACCGGGCGCGCGATGATCTCGGCATCGTCTTGATCGGCCTCGAACAGCGCTTGCATCATGCCGTCGACGTTACGCATGGCCACATCGATGGCCGTGCCCGTTCCCACCAGTTCGTGTGGATAGCCCAGGCTACCCAGAAAGCAGCCCATGACGGCCTCGCAGCCCGCCAACTTGACGGCCACACTGAGGGCATAGTTATCCCGCGAGCCGCCGTCCGTGAGATAGGCACTCTGTACCAGGCGGGTAGGCTGCCCGTGCGCGTCCCAATGGGTGACGACAAAGCGCGGCTTGTAGTAGGGGCGAAAGATGAGGGGCAGCGACGTGCTGATGCGTACCCCTTCCCAGGGGCGGAAGAGTTCCTTCGGCGGGATGCCGGCATCGCCAACATCCGAGCAGACCTCGTAAGAAACCTCGCGCCCCAGAGCCACCGGATAGGCGGTCAACGGCTCCCGCACACCCGGCGGGCAGTGTGCTGTAAACTGGAGGACGGTTTCGCGCCGGTTGGTCAGGTTAAAGCCGATGACGTACAGAGGCAGGCCCGAATCTGCCGGGCGGGTTCCGGCAAAATCGGGGTTGGGCTCCCCGTCGGGCCCTTGCCGTTCGAGGATGCGCTGCAGCAGGGCTTCGAAGCGCAGGCCGGTATCGATCCCCTTAAAGTAGCTCAGGTGGCGAGTCAGCGCATAGGCCAGGCCGTCAAAGTCGAGGTCCATCGCCACTTCGAGGCCGCGAGGGCGCGGGTCCCGGCGCCAGGCGCGCGGCTCTGCTGGCGGGGCATACCCCCAGATGCGCCAATAGGCTGTTTCCCACATCTCCCGTGGGGTGTAGCCAAGGGCGAGCATCGCCCCAACCAGGGAGCCGGCCGAGTTGCCGACCACGGCCTTGATGGGCTGCCCAGGCGCCAGGAGTCCGGCATCGTCGAGGGCCCAGAGGAAGCCGATATGGGCAAAGAGGCGCGTACCTCCCCCTGAAAGCACCAGACCGATCGCGCGGGGAGCGGGGTTAGCCATAGGCCCACCTCCGTGGCAATGTTTGTGCGTACTTTAAGCATGCCACGGGGCTTGCGGCGTGTCAAGGGGCAGCCTTGCCGGCCGGATCAGCGATAGAGGTAGGACACCCAGACCATACCCCAGCCAGTGCCGGTTACCGCCCCGGAAAGGACGTCCAGGGGGTAATGCACCCCCAGGTGCACGCGGCTATAGCCCACCACAGAGGCCAGCAGGTAGAGGGCCAGCGAGAGGTAAGGCGAAAGCGAGAGGCCGAGGGCCAGCAGCGTGGCCAGGCTGAAAGCCATCATCGTGTGCCCGCTGGGGTAGGAAAGGTCGGCGGGGCGAAGGCCAATGACCCGTACTCCCGACATTTGTGTAAAGGGACGCGGTCGCTGGATCAACGACTTGGCCACCCCGACGATGACGCCCATGGTAAAGAGCGCCAGCGCGGTGACGATGCCAAAGCGAGAGCGGCCCCACAGGATGGCAAAGGCCAGCGCGGCCATGCCGGCCCAGGCCGACCCCAAATGGGTGACGCTCCACATCAGCCAGTCCAATGCCGGCCAGGAAGGCAGGCGGTTGACCGCGCGAAAGGCGCGCCGGTCGAACGTGCGCCCCAAAGGGGTCCAGTTCAGCCCACCCAGCCACAGGCCCAGGATGGTCAACAGCAGCCCAAGCTGCGCCAAGCCCACATCAAGCGGGATCAGTAGGTGCTTCACAGCCGTCCTCGCCGTCCGCACCGGTAGACCCTGCCCGGCCTAATGCGTGACAAAGACTCGCACCTCACATGGCGGCGGAAAGTTGCCGGTAACATCGACGACCACCAGGCGCAGGGTATAGCTACCCGCGGGGAGGTCCGTCGTATCCCAGACCTCCAGGAGGCCGTTTTCCACCGGAGTCCGGCGCACGTCGCTGATCACGCTCCAGCGGCTGGGCTGTTCACCCAGACCGAGTTCGATCTTGTAGAACTGGAAATTGGGGATATTGGCTGTGCCGCGTATGTCGACGCGCCCCTGGATCTGTTCGCCGTCTATGGGCTGCACGATCTGCACATTCGGGTCCGAGCAGTTCGGCGGTGGCGGCGGCGGGGTTGGCGTTTCGGTAGGCATCTCCAAAGACACCGTAGGCGACGGAATCAGCGTGACCGGGCGCAGGGTGGGCCGGCGGGTCGACGTTGGCCTGGGCGTAGCCTCGGGTACGGGCGTGCCCTCAGCACCCGGGTCCGGGGTGAGCACAGCCAGCGCGGTCGGGATGAACGGCGGGGTCGCGGTCGGCCGGATAACGTCAGACCAATCCACACTCCGGCCGATGTAGAACTGGAGGACAAAGAGCCCAGCCAGGAGCCCAAACGTAGTGAATGCCCCGGCAGCCGCGCGCCGCATGCGCGCAACGGCGACTTCGCGCTCAAGGGAAAAGAGGCTGGCACGGAGGTCTCGCCCGGCCAGGAGCCATGTACGGACGTACATGAGCAGGATCAGGACACCAATAGGGTACAACCATACGACGTATGGCCCCAAGAGGCGAAGTAGCTGCAGCACGGCTATCTCACCGATCAGCCGCAGCGGCCCGGCGGCGTGGGCGCCGACCATGGTGCTCGGCCTTTTGCTGACAACGGACACACTGGGTGGTGTAGGGCAGAGCCTGGAGGCGTTCGGGGTTGATGGCCTCACCACAGGTCCCGCAACGGCCATAGGTGCCGTTTTCGATGCGCTCCAGAGCTTGGTCTATCAGGTCGAGCCTCTGGCGTTGGTCGTGCATGAGCCACATAGCGCGTTCTCGCATATCCGTTGTGAACGCCGCATCGGCGTCATCGCTATCCCGCTCATCGGGAGCCAGAGTGTTGCTGATGGTAGGAGGGAGGGCTTTGGAGAGCAGTTCCTTGCGCTCAGCCAGCAGACGGCGCCGCAGTCTGTCTCTGTCGATCAGTCCCTGGTCCATAGACATAGCCTGTGCTTTCCTGGTCACCATACTACCGCCCGGTCAAACGGGGGCGACGCGGGTCGCGCGAGCAGAAGAGTGTGACGGCGTCATGCGCAATGGCTGGCCGCATCGATTGCAACGGCCTGCATCCCGGCCCCAGCCAGGGCTGCCGGCCATTAGAATCTCGGCAGGCCACAAGAAGGCATCGGTGCCCGGTTGCCCGAGTCAGGGAACCGTTTAAGCCATTGTACCGCATCAGCAGGAAATAGGCAAGTGCGTTACGTTTTGTTGCAAGTCGCGCCGTCGACAATATGTCTGCTTCCGGCAAGAATCGTTACCCAACAATGCGCCATAGAGGTTCTGAGGGGGAAACATGCCCAGATCCGGTCACACGCCAAGCCATCGATACAGCGGGCTGCATCTGCTGCTCCTGCTTCTCGTGCTCGCCCTGCCGGCCGCCGGCCTGGCCGGCTGTTCAGCCCGCGCGGATGCGCCCCCAGGGACTCTGGTCTACGATAGCCCGCAGACCTATTCGCTGCAGGCCGGAGACGTCCTGCCGGGCACCGATATCCGCTACATCGGGCCCGGCGACGAGGGGGCCGAGTTCGACATCGGCGGCGAACGCGCCGTCAAGCAAAAAGCGGATTCGCTCCGCTGGTCCGGCTCGCCGGCGGATGGAGTCAGGCTCGATCTTCAGCTGCGCATCGTCTGGTACACGCAAGACGCGCTCTATGCAGCCGGAACGGGCCGGCTGACGGTCTGCGACGTCGCACCGCAGGCCGGCCTCCCCCCGGCAGAGGCGCCGCTGGTCTTCCAGGCGCCCGTTGCCCACCGGGTGGCGCTCGGCGAAACAGTCCCCGGCACCACGCTGAGCTATGAAGGTCAGGATGAGGCCGGCGCCCGCTTTGGCGGGCTGGAAGGGTATGCTCTGCGCTGCATCGGAGATTCGGTCATCTGGGAGGGCCAACTGCGGCCGGGCGCGATGATCCGCCAGGAGCTGCGCCTCGTTCAGTATGCCGCCGAGTCGGCGCATCTGGTAGGGGTCGCGCGCATTTGGGTCACGTCCTGAGCGGCCCGGAAGCCCCTTCTGTCAAGCTGTGCACGTTTGCCTTTTGACTTCACATCGGATATAATAGTCATAGGCAAGAGGGTACGACCACACGCCACGAGGAGAAGGCATGGAGGACAATCGAACAGCACGGGATATCTATGAAGGAGGAGGTGCGCTTCAGCAGAACACGATCAACGAAACGGTAGCCCCAGCAGACACCACCGATCTGGCCACACATCCAATGGCTTCGCTTCTTGACAACGAGTACGCGTACAAGAGTCCGCGCCACGGGGACGTTCTCCAGGGAATCATCATGCAAATCCGGCCCAACGAGATTCTTATCGACGTGGGCAGCAAGTCCGAGGGAGTCGTCTCAGGCCGCGAGTTCGACCGCATGGATGCTGAAACGCGGGCGAGTCTTCAGGTCGGGCAAGAAGTCCTGGCCTATGTTATTCGCCCCGAGGACCAGGACGGGAATGTGGTGCTTTCGCTGACGCGCGCCCAGATGGAGTCCGATTGGCGGCGGGCCGAAGAGCTCTACGCCGCGGAAGAAATCTTTGAGGCGCAAGTCGCAGGGCACAACAAGGGCGGCCTTATCGTTCGCATTGGCCGTGTTCGTGGCTTCGTCCCATCATCGCAATTGGTGAGCGTTCGCCGCCGGCGTATGGATGAGACGATGGGCGACGATGCTGAGGATCCCGAGCTGGCCAAGGTCGTCGGGAAGAGCTTCCGCTTCAAGATCATCGAACTCGATCGGCGCCGCAATCGGCTGATCCTTTCCGAGCGCGCGGCTGCACGTGAGTGGCGCCGCGAGCAGAAGGAAAAGCTCCTGAACGAGCTGCAGGAGAACGAGGTGCGCACCGGTGTGGTGAGCAGCCTCTGCGACTTTGGCGCATTCGTCGACCTGGGCGGCGCAGATGGCCTGATCCATCTGTCAGAGCTTTCGTGGGGGCGCGTTTCGCACCCGCGCGAGGTGCTCAACGTGGGCGACGAGGTCGAGGTCTACGTCCTGCATATTGACCGCGAGCGCCGGCGCATCGCGCTGAGCCTCAAGCGGTTGCAGCCGGAGCCGTGGAGCCAGATCGACGAGCGCTACGATATCGGCCAGCTCGTGCAGGGCACGATCACCAAGATCACCAACTTTGGTGCCTTTGCCCGCCTAGACGGGGATGTGGAGGGCCTTATCCACATTTCCGAACTCTCAGAGCAGCGCATTGGCCACCCGCGGGAGGTCGTGCAGGAAGGGCAGACGCTGGACCTGCGCATCATCCGCATCGACAGTGCCAGGAAGCGGATTGGGCTTAGCCTACGCCGCGTGAACGACAGTGAGTTCGAGGACTATACCTGGGAGCCTGACGGCGAGGGGAATAGCGACGCAACAGACGAGGATGAGAGAGACCCTCAGACAGACGAATAAGCGCGCTTTCTCGTCGTAGGTTCACTTCAGCGAATAGCTGATCGACCCAGTTGGCTCCCAGAGCCGGTAGCGTAGCGAGTGGAACGTTCAGTCGCGCTAGCGCGGCAGGTGGGGAGCAGTTCGACATCATTGTACTCTCATTGAGGCCCCCCAACGAGTTCACTCGCACGGGGGCCTCGATTCATATCCCTGCTACGCGCAGGGAAACCCGCCCGTTGCCCGAGGGCATGCGGGTGGATATGGAGCCCGGCCAATTCCAGGCCGCATCACCCATCGGTTGGGCTCCAGCAGTACCCTTATCAAGGAGTTTTGATCTGTTATGCAGTTCGAACGGGCATGGCATTTGAGCAGAGCCCAATCATCTTTAGCTCGGCACCCGCGCCTGGCAACATTGGTGACGAGCCTAGTGAGGAAATCGGACAATGGCCAATAAATTCGATCGCTTCACCAAGCGAGCACGCGAGACCCTGACCTATGCTCAGGAAGAAGCCTTGCGACTTGGCCATACCTGCATCGGGACCGAACATCTACTCCTCGGCCTGTTGCGAGAAGGCGAAGGCGTCGCCGCTCGAGTACTGAGCGACCTCGGCCTCAGCCTGTCGCGAGCACGCGATGCTGTTGAGCGCTATGCCGGCCGCGGCAACCGGACCCCCGGCGGCCGTGTCGAGCTGGCGCCGTCGACCAAGCACGTCATCGAGCTTGCCGTCGACGAAGCTCGCCGCCTGGGCCATCATTACATCGGCACCGAGCACCTCCTGCTGGGCTTGAGCCGGGAATCCGACGGTATGGCTGTCGGCATCTTGGAGTCTATGGGTGTAACCCTCGATCAGGTCCGCGAGCGCACGATGCAGGCGCTGCGTGAAAGCGCCACCGGCGCCGGCGGGCCTCAAGGCGAAAAGGGCTCGGCTTCCGGCTCGGGCTCCAAGGGCCAGACCCTGCTGGACCAGTTGGGTGTCGACCTGACCGCCGAGGCGCGGGCCGGCAAGCTGGACCCCGTCGTGGGGCGGCAGCGCGAGATCGAGCGCGTCATCCAGATTCTTTCGCGACGCACCAAGAACAACCCGGCGCTGATCGGTGAGCCCGGCGTTGGCAAGACGGCCATCGTCGAGGGCATCGCCCAGCGCATCATCAACGGCGAGGCGCCCGATTCGCTGCTGAACAAGCGCGTGGTTCGCCTTGACGTCGGCTCGCTGGTGGCGGGCACGATGTATCGCGGTCAGTTCGAAGAGCGCCTCAAGCGCGTCATCGACGAACTCAAGCACTCGGATACGATCATCTTTATCGACGAGCTGCACATGCTGGTTGGTGCCGGCGCCGCCGGAAGCTCGGTAGACGCCGCCAACATCCTAAAGCCGGCCCTGTCGCGCGGCGAGTTGCAGTGCATCGGCGCGACGACGCTGAACGAGTATCGCAAGCACATTGAGAGCGATGCGGCACTCGAGCGGCGCTTCCAGCCGGTGATCGTGGATGAGCCGACCGTTGAAGAGACTATCGAGATTCTCAAGGGCGTGCGCTCCCGCTATGAGGAGCACCACCAGCTCGAGATCACGGACGAGGCGCTGACTGCGGCAGCCCATCTGGCGTCGCGCTATGTGCCCGATCGCTTCCTGCCGGACAAGGCTATCGACCTGATCGACGAGGCTGCTTCGCGGGTGCGTGTGTACAAGGCATTCCGGACCATGGGTGTGCGCGAGACGTTCCGTCAGTTGCGCTCGATCCAGCAGCAGAAGCAGGAAGCCTTCTCGGCGGAGAACTTTGACGAGGCCCTGGCCCTGCGCGAGGAAGAAGAGTCGCTGCGGGCCAAACTGCAGCAGCTCCGGCTGGGCTGGCAGGACTCGTCCGAGGGCAGCGGCCTGCGCGTCACCGAAGAGGACGTGGCCGAGATCGTCGCCATGTGGACCGGCGTGCCGGTGACCCGCATCGTCGGCGAGGAGTCGAGCCGCCTGCTCAAGATGGAAGAGGCTCTGCACAAGCGAATCGTCGGGCAGGACGAGGCAGTGCAGACGGTGTCCAAGGCGGTGCGGCGAGCCCGTGCCGGCCTCAAGGACCCTCGGCGCCCAATCGGTTCGTTCATCTTCCTGGGCCCCACCGGTGTCGGCAAGACCGAGCTGGCCAAGGCCCTGGCCGAATTCATGTTCGGCAGCGATGATGCGCTGATCCAGTTGGACATGTCCGAGTTCATGGAGCGACATACGCTCTCGCGGCTGGTCGGCGCGCCGCCGGGCTATGTGGGCTACGAGGAGGCCGGTCAGTTGACCGAGGCCATCCGGCGCCGCCCATACTCGGTGGTCTGCTTCGACGAGGTCGAAAAGGCCCACCCCGAGGCGTTCAACATGCTGCTCCAGATCATGGAGGATGGCCATCTGGCCGACGCCAAGGGGCACAAGGTCGACTTTAGAAACGCTATCATCATCCTGACATCGAACATCGGTGCCAAGTTCCTGGGCCGCGACGTCTCGCTGGGCTTCAATGTCGCCCGCGACGAGGCCCAGTCGGCTGAGGACAGCTACCAGCGGATGCGCGACAAGATCCTCGGGGAACTCAAGCGCACGTTCCGCCCCGAGTTCGTGAACCGTCTCGATGCGATGGTTGTCTTCCATCGTCTGACGCGGGAAGACATCCGGATGATCGTGGACCTGAACCTGGAGCGAGTCGAGGAGCGCGTCTCCGAACACAATGTGACGCTCGAGTTCACTGACGAGGCGAAGGAACTGCTCGCCGACCGCGGCTACGACCCGCAGTTCGGTGCGCGGCCACTGCGCCGGGTGATCCAGCAGATGGTGGAGGATCCGCTGTCGGAGGTCCTGCTGCAGTCCGAGCTTCCCGAGAATCCGGTCATCCGGATCGAGCGGGAAGGCGATGAGCTGACGCTCACACCGCAGCAGCCGGAAAAGGAAGAGACACCTGCCGTCGCCAAGTAGCGGCGCAGGGCTCTCTACCGGTTGATGGGCCAAGCAAGGGGGTACAGGGGGCCAAGCGCCCCCCGTGCCCCTTTTTGCGTCTGGGCCCCTTGAACAAAAGTTCTTGCCCCGGCGCTTCAACAGGGGTATAATGCCACGCATTGGCTGCGGGGCCGCAGGCGTTTGCCGGGCGGCCAGTATCGCAAAGGACAACTGCCATGCCCAAAGCTCGCACCCGCTGGGTCTGCCAGAACTGTGGCAGCATCCAGGTAAAGTGGATGGGGCGCTGCCCCGATTGCGGCGAATGGAATACGCTGGTCGAAGAGCAAGTGCCGGCCGAGCCGGCCAAAGCGGGCCGCGGCACCTTCATTCCGACCAGTGAGGTGCAGCCGCTGACCAAGGTTACGACGAGCGGCTTTGAGCGCCTGCCGGTGCCGCTGGACGAGTTCAACCGCGTCCTCGGCGGCGGCATCATCCCGGGCTCGGTCTCGCTGATCGGCGGCGACCCGGGCATCGGCAAATCGACGCTGCTGCTCCAGGTCTCCGGCCTGCTGGCGCAGCAGGGCCGGCGGGTGCTCTACGTCTCCGGCGAGGAATCGGCACAGCAGATCCGCGTGCGGGCCGACCGCCTGGGCACCCTCTCCGACAACCTCTACGTCCTGGCCGAGACCAACCTATCGCAGATCCTCGGCCATATCGAACAACTCCGCCCCGCCCTGGCCGTTGTCGACTCGATCCAGGCCGTCTACCTGGAGGAACTCACCTCCTCGGCCGGTTCGGTCAGCCAGGTTCGCGAAGGCGCCGCCGCCCTCCTGCGCCTGGCCAAGGCCACCAACATCCCGGTGATCATCGTCGGCCACGTAACCAAGGCCGGCTCCATCGCCGGCCCGCGCGTTCTGGAGCACATCGTCGACGCCGTCCTCTACCTCGAGGGCGAGCGCTTTCACACCTACCGGCTCCTGCGTGGGGTCAAGAACCGCTTTGGCTCGACCAACGAAATCGGCGTCTTTGAGATGAAAGACTCCGGCATGGCCGAGGTGCCCAACCCATCGCAGGTGTTTCTGGCCGAGCGGTTGGAAGCCGCCGCGGGCTCGGCCATCGCCGTCACCCTGGAAGGCACGCGCCCGCTGCTGGTCGAGATCCAGGCCCTCACCTCGCCGACAACCCTGGCCCTTCCCAGGCGGACGGCCAACGGCATCGACCCGAACCGGCTGCTCTTATTGGCCGCCGTGCTCACCAAGCGAGTTGGCCTGAGCCTCTCCAATCACGACGTCTTTGTCAACGTCGTGGGCGGCCTGCGCGTCAGTGAGCCCGCTGCAGACCTCAGCGTCGCCGTCGCCATCGCCTCCAGCTACCGCAGCCAGCCGGTCGCCTCGGACCTGGTCGTCGTGGGCGAGATCGGCCTCTCCGGCGAACTGCGCTCCATCGGCCACGTCGAGCGGCGCCTGCGCGAAGCCGCCAAGCTCGGCTTCCGACGCGGCCTGGTGCCTCGGGCCGTTGGCGAGCAACTCCCCAGCCTGCCCGGGATCGAGATCGTCTCCGCGCGATCGTTGGCCGAAGCCCTGCAAATCGCTCTGGTTGGCACAGCCTCATAGAGGAGGCGGTGGCTACTGGACTGTGGCGAAACCCCATTATCTTTGGCAGGTCGTCAGGCTGCGAGCCAGAGGGCGTCCTCCGCGAGCGGCTCAGGCCGCCAATCCACGCCCACAGCCAAACAAGCGAGCTGAGGACAACACCACGCCCCTTGAGGCACGTCCCGAGCTCGCTCAACACGCCGCCGCTTTCGATATGGCCGTTCTACGCTCGCGCGGGTCCCCCCAACGTGGCGCCAAAGAGGGATTCCTCCGCGATGGCGAACCGCTTGCCACCGCAAGCTCTTGACCGGGCGTGGGAGTCCGGCCGGCTTTGGAATCAAAAAGGCCAGGCTGGGGCATTCCCCAACCTGGCCTCTTGCCGCTCCACTGCCTACGCGCAGCAACCGCAGGCGGTTTCTCCGCGCTCTTCGTCCAGTTCCCTGCGCACCGCCGCCACCAGCTCTTGCGTCTGCTCGGCGGGCAGGCTCGCCAGGTAATCAATCGTGAACCACAGGCCGCGCGCAAAGTGCGTGACCTGATCGCCCGACATGGTAAAGTCGTAGTAAGGATCCCACGACCAGTAGCCCCACATCGCGTTCTCGTTATCCGAGTACGGATGGTCGCAGCCGGGAACCACCTGCTGGCGCAGCGCATAGCGCATCGCCTTCAGGGCGCTGGCGAGGTATCGCGTCTCGCCGGTCACTTTGTGCAGGCGCAAGAGCGCCGTCGCAATGTTCGGCACATCGCCCGGCCCGACATACTCGGACACCGGGTTCGAGAAGCGGTCCACAGTCAGCAGCCAAGCGCCGTCCGGCCGCTGCATCTTTAGGTGCCAGTCGGCAAAGCGCTGCGCAGCCGTCAGGAACTGGGGCAGGTTCGTGCGCTCGTACAAGAAGGTCAATGCCCGCAGCTCATCGGCGGCAATATCCGTATTGTAATATTCCTCGTTGATCAGATAAAAGGCGCTATCAGGCGCCTGCAGCGTCAGGCTATACTCGCCCCAAGAGAGCGCCCGCCCCAGCCAACGATTGTCCTGCGTGACCTCGTGCAGGTACAGGTAGGCCTCAATAACCCGCCCGAACGACTGCCAGCCACGCGTAATCCACTGCTGTTCCTTCAGGTCAAACTTGGGCGCATGCCCGTGCAGCTCGGCCTGGATCAGGAACCGCACGCTCTGCATCGCGCGGCGCATGTACTCGCCGTTGCGCGTGCGCACATACAGCGCCAAGTTCAGGATGACAAACTCGGCCGTGAACTTGATCCACACTTCGCTGGGGCACCAAGAATCGCGGACGGCACCGACGACAACGCTCATCGGGTGCGTCTCGACCATGTTGTCGTACATCCAGTTGGCCGCTCGCTCTGCCTTGCGCAGCAGTTCGGCATCGCCGTAACGATCATAGGCCGCCATGAACTGCCAGGGCGCAATCAGATTGGTCAACTGCGGATCCTCGAAACAAGCCTCGCCTATGCGGCAGTGCCCGGCAAAGGCGCCCTTGTCCTCTTGCCAGTTCCGCATCAGCCACTCATAGGTAGCCTTGCGTGCCCTTTCTTCCCATTCGTCGGCCGCAACCCCCAGATCGAGCCACGGCTGAATCACCCGCCCCCGGGCGGGCTGCAAACCCCAATCCTGGGGTGAAACAATCCCAAACATTGTTGATCGTCTCTCACCAAATGCAAGATTTCGGCCTGCTGTGCACCATCGCCTGTCAGGCCAAATGCCCCGTCTCACACCATTCGCAGACGACACAAAACCTCCCCGACACCTTGGTGCAACCGAAACGCACCCACAGGCATCTAGTAGTGGCCCGCAGAGATTGTGATGGCTGCGTCAAAGGGTGGCGCCGGATAACTAGAGGCACCATGTAGGCCATCGAGATCAATGCGGCAAACCACTAGGGGAGGTTGT
Organism: Anaerolineae bacterium; assembly: GCA_034428955.1. Taxonomy (GTDB): domain Bacteria; phylum Chloroflexota; class Anaerolineae; order SpSt-313; family SpSt-313; genus DAOUGZ01. The sequence goes on from DAOUGZ010000156.1 coordinate 30,746, forward strand.
GAGCGTTACCCGCATCCGGCAACACTGCCGAATACGGCGCAACATGGCAATCCCTGAGACGGCTGCCTTGCCCGGCAAACAGCACAAGCGCCTAAGCGGGCGCACAGCGTAACTGGACACATTATAGCACCGATCTCAGGGATTGCAAATGGATAGAGCGCGTTTTCACCGAAAACACCGGCCGGCACCCCAGACCTGACAGGTTTCGGGAACCTGTCAGGTCTGCGCCGCCTGCCCTACCACTGGCGCCGCTGCATCTTGAGAGTCGTCTTGCGGCTCTTGCTCAGCTTCTTGGCAGCCTTGCGCTTGCGAATCTGCGAGGGCTTTTCGTAGAAGCGATGGTGGCGATACTCGGAAAGCACCTTCTCCTGCTGAACCTTTTTGCGGAAACGCTTGTAGAGGCTCTCAAAAGATTCGCCATCCCTGCGCATTGCCATAACCATAGGTTTCCACCTCCCTTTACGTATTATGAACCCGCTTGCATATCTACCATGAGGCCCAGGCCGGGTTCGGCTTCCGGGGCCCGGCAGCACTTATCGCCTGGATGCGCGCAGACCTGACGGCCGGCAGACGCACGGCGACAAATCGGTTCGAGCGGCACAGGCGGCCAAGCCGCCTGGTAGCCACACCAAGCAGATAGCCTCCGGCCGATGACCGAAAGCCGGGATCAAGTGCTAGAACTGGGTCTGGGGCTTGTACCGGACTCCTGGCCGGCTAGAGAGGACTGCGCCACTCTGGCGACCAGCGTACCGGAAAGCAGACATGAACACAGGGAGGTGCACAGAACCGCGCCCGCTGACGGTGTGAAAGGAGTGTCTGAGCCTCGTGCGCTGCACCCGAAACCGGTGAATGTGCGTCTTCCGACTCACCGCCGGGGGCAGAGAGGAGCGGCCTTGCGCCGCATACGGGATGCACGGGCCACGACTCAGCGGGCCACACTGGAGAACCAGTGATCATGGGCCGGATCAGGGCCCTTTGCGTTGCTCAACGATTCGTCGAGACTTACCCTCCTGCAAACCTGACTGAACGCGCCACAGGCGCCGGCAAGCGGGGGCGCGATAGCCGCACCCAGGCCTGGCCCGCTGGGACCTCTGACGCAAGACGATCGGGACTCGGTGGAGGCCATACCTCCATCACAGCTTGCCCCATTCCAAAGCACACACTGAGGATACACCATACGGCGCGTTCCGTCAAGTGACTCCGCCCCCATCATTCTGGGGGTCGGGGTCTCGCGGAGTCTATCCGCGTACGGAACGCGCCCATGGCGCCTCTGCTGTCACACTGCGTAGCACGTCCGGGTGAGTAACCACCGCCCGCGTGCCTGACAGAGGCTATCCTACGATCTGCCGCCGGCGCGCCCGAGGGGCGCTACCAGACGACTCGTCGCGGGCGGTGGCCAAGCATTCGGCGAGGCCGGAGGGGTGACACTATGGCGTCAGCAGGTCCGTCAGCGCCTCTTTCTGACGTCCGACGACCGGGATCTGCGCTTTGAGAGCGCTCGCGTAGAGCGCATCAACCTCTTGGGCCATACGCGCTCGCGTGAAGGCCTTTTCGACATGCTGGCGCCCGTTCTGGCCCATACATTTGACCAGTTCGGGCCGCGAGAGGAGTGCGCTCAACCGATCCGCCAGTAGTGCGGAGTCTTCCTTTGGAATCAGGAAGCCCGTTACCCCATCGACCACCGATTCGATCAGCCCACCACTCCGCGTGACGACGATCGGCTTGGCGCTGGCCATGGCCTCCAGTGGCACCAATCCGAAAGGCTCCTCGCCACTCGTTGGGTAGACCACGATATCGGCCATGCCGTAAGCTTGCGGCAGCTCTTTGAAAAAGTCGAACGAGCGCATGACCACCCGGTCGTTCAGCCCGCTTTCCTCGACCTGAGCGAAAATGCGCTCGCGGTAGCCCTTGAGTTCATACGCCCAGTCGAGGATTTCGTGCGTATCGGTGATCACCAGGGAGACATCCGGGAAGCGGTCCGCGATAGCCCGGAAGGCCTCGACCGTCGTATGCACACCCTTCCAGGGCAAGAGCCGTGCGGGGTGCAGGATGACACGCTTGCCCTCCAGCCCCAGCTCGCGCTTGAGCTTGCTTCCGTCGAGCTTGGGGTGGAACATGGTCGTGTTCACTCCGTGCAGCACGACTTCCACGTTGTCGCTGTTCTCCACCTGGGCTACCATGTCACCATACACGTGCTGCCCCACAGCGATGATCCTGTCCCACTCTGTCCGATTCAGGAGGTCGTGGCAGAGGAACTCGCCCCACATCTCATGGATGGTCAGGAAGGTCGGAATCCCATCCTCGCGGCGGATCTCAGTCAGCGCCATGCCGTATTCCGGCAGGAAGTGGTGAAAGTTGTGGGCGTGTATGACGTCGATGCTGTGACGTGCGACAAAGCTGCGATAGTTGGCTTTGATTTCTTCCTGCAGCGACGACCAGGCATCATCGATGGGCCACTTCGCCGCCTGCTTTCGCTCGCGCATAAGCAGAGCGTTCATCCAGTCCACCCGGTGGACGTAGACACCCTCCACCTTGCTCTCTTCTGGCTCACCGGGCATGGAGCCTACCAAAGCGTGAACCTGATGGCCCTGCCGTGCCAATTCGGCACAGAGGTCCAGCAAGTGCGTCTCCACGCCACCGGTTGTAGGGTAGAAAGCATAGTGGGTCATGCAGATGTTCATTCTCTTCCTTCTCTCCATGTTACTGGCTGGTGCCAGAGTTGAACAGCAGCAACGCCGGACGTGCGAATCGCGGGTGTAGTCAAGCAAGAGGTGTGCCACCGCAGCACACAAGATGCGTA
>DAOUGZ010000157.1:0-6254 GCA_034428955.1 Anaerolineae bacterium
CAACCACTCCTTCAAGTCGTTGGCTGAACTCGACGAAGCGATCCGGCGATACTTTGCCGAGTTCACCCGTGGCGATGCCCTACGTCTGGCCAACAGCGAAGTGACCCGCGCGGCCCAAGCCGCTGTGGCAGAAAAGTGAAAAGAACTTCTTACGACCCACTTAGACCGGATCCTGGCCGAGAATGGGATGGACCGCGAGACGTACAGAGAGCTGTTGCTTGCCGAGGGTCTGGCCGACGAGTATTTTTCGCGGGCCGTGGAGCAATACCGCACCGAAGCGATGTCGTGCCTGGGCGCCAAGATCGAAACCGAAATCCGCGCCTGGCACGACGAGCACCTGCTGCAGACCTTCTTCTCCGGCCAATCGGCCGATGAGGACGTCTCGGTGATGAACGTCATCCTCCAAGAGGCGTGGGCGAGCGGCGGCGAGGGTTTCCTGCGTTGAGCAGGCCGGCGAGAGCGCAGACCGGCGACAGGTTACCGGAGGTAGGACCTTGGGAAACGAGCGCACAGCGGCCGAAAGCGAGACGCCGCGCAAGCGCCTGCCGGTGAGCCGCAAGACCGCGCGCCGGGTAGACGCTACCGGCCTGGCGCGCCTGCAGCAGAGGGTGGGCAACCGCGCCGTACTGCGGCTGATCGCCCAGTGCCGCGGCGCCGAGCCTGCCGAACTGGATGACGAGACGGCAGAGCACATCAACCGCGCGCGCAGCAGCGGCCTTCCCCTCGATGCGGAGGTGGCCAGGCAGATGGGCGCCGCGCTGGGGCAGGACCTTTCGGGCGTGCGCGTGCACACCTCGCTTGAGGCCGACCGCCTCAACCGCCGGCTCGGCGCCCAGGCCTTTACCACAGGCTCGGATGTCTTTTTCAGCGCCGGGGCCTACCAGCCGCATACCTCAAGCGGCCAGGAGCTCATCGGCCACGAGTTGACCCACGTGGTGCAACAGGGCAGCGGTGCAGCGGCCGGCAGTGGCCGCATGACCGTCAACCCACCGGGCGATGAGCACGAACGTGAGGCCGACCGCGTCGCCCGGACGCTGGTAACCGGCATACAGCGAGACACGCTCCCCAGCGAAGAGGACGAAGAGATCAGGCCGCAGCTCGAAGATGAGGAAGAGGAGCAGGTGCCGTGAGCAAGCCGGCGGCCCGCCAGGGCGATGCGACGGTGCACGGCGGTGTGATCACGACGGGCTGCCCCACAGTGCTCATCGGCGGCATGCCCGCCGCGCGCGTGGGCGACATGCACACCTGCCCCCTGGCCACGCCCGGCACCCCGCCCGTGCCCCACGTAGGCGGGCCGATTACCGTGGGCAGCGCCACCGTCCTCATCGGCGGCCAACCCGCCGCGCGCATGGGCGACATGGCTACCTGTGCCGGCCCGCCCGATAGCATCGCGGCGGGTTGTACGACGGTGCTTATCGGGGGGTAATACGTAACGCGTACTGCGTAAGGTCGCCCGGAGCAAAACGTTCAGCATAGAGCAGCGTTACGCTTTACGCATTACGAATTGGAGCCACGCCATGATCAACGATCTAGACGAGGTCCTCCGCCGGCTCCTCATCCGTGAGCTGCCGGTCAGGAACGGCGAAGTGAGCATCGAGTTTCATCAGCCCAGGCGAGAGTGGTCGGGGCGGCTGAACCGGCCGACGCTGAATCTCTTCTTGTACCACCTGTGCGAGAACACGACGCTGCGCCGGCCCGAGTGGGAGATTCAGCGCAACGGCGACGGTACGGCCACCCGCCGCCGCACGCCGGTGCGCATGGACCTGCACTATATGATCACCGCCTGGGCGGCGGACCCGGAGGACGAACACCGGTTGCTCACGCGCACCATCATGGCCCTCTACCGCAACGTGACCCTGCCGGAGGACCTGCTGCCGGAGAGCTTGCAGGAGCAGCCGATGCCCATCCCGCTGCGCGTGGCCGACCCCGAGGTCCTGCGCGACCCGGCGGATATCTGGAGCGCCCTCGACAACGAACTGCGCTCGGCCGTTTCCTGAGTTGTGACGCTGGCCCTGAATCCCTACCAGTCCGTCATCGGGCCGCTGGTGCGCACGCTCGAGCTGCGCTTTGGGCGGGCGGCCGGGCTGCCAGGCCACGAGCGCTTGGCCGCGCCCGATGCGCCGGACCGGCTATGGCTGGTGGGCGGCTCGCTGCGCGGCGAGTGCCGGCCCGAGCACGTGCGTTTGACCCTACTGGAGCGTGGCCTCAACGTGCCCGTGGCGCCCGATGGCCGCTTCTTGGTCGGCAACCTGGAGGAAGGGACGTACACCTTCGAGCTTGCCTCGGAAGGGGCCAAGCCCAGGCAACAGAAGATTATTGTGCCCTCACCCAGCTATGACATCGAGGTCTAGCCCCAATGCCGTCAGGCAGCGTTGTGGAAGAAAGGAGGCTGCAAGGCCCATCGCCGGCGGGCACGCGTCGCACCCCACGTTTGACCTTTGACGTTTCCGTTTCAGGTTCCACGCCACAGGAGGCGGAGCATGGCCACCAGCTACCAATCGCCGGGGGTCTATGTCGAAGAAGTAGACCGCGGCACCAAGCCCATTGAGGGCGTCGGCACGTCGGTAGCAGCCTTTGTCGGCTTTACCGAGCGTGCCGAAGAGCCGGGGCGGGGCGGAGGCGCACCCACCTCGCTCCTGAACAAGGCTACCCTGGTCACTAACTGGGCGCAGTACGTCAGCAAGTTCGGCGGCTTTGTCGAGGGCGCCTATCTGCCCCAAGCCGTCTTTGGCTACTTTGCCAACGGCGGCGGCCGTTGCTACGTGGTCAGCGTCAAGACGGTAGGCGCCGCCGGCGGCACGCCGGCCAGAGCAGCGCTCGCCGCCGCCGATGCCAAGGGCGACAGCCTCGCCATTACGGCGCAGAGCGGCGGAGCGGCCGGCAACGAACTGAGTGCCGTGGTCAAGCATGAGGACGCTCCGGCGACCGAAGGCGGCGAGATCAAAGAGGGCGACAGCTTTACCCTTGTCATCTGCCGCGGCGACGCACCGGTAGAGCAGTATAGCGGCCTGACCATGACCGGTGTGGAGGCGGCAGTCAATACCGCATCCAAGCTCGTGCAGGTCCAGGTGCTGCGCAAGGGCAAGGCGGCCATACGCCCCGCCGAGGGAACCTACGCCCTGACAGGGGGCGAGACCACGGCCTTGGCCGTTTCCCCGCCCCAGTTCCAGGGCGATGTCGCCAAGCGCGAGGGCATCGGCGCTCTGGAGGCCCTCGAAGACGTGACGATGGTCTGCGTGCCCGACCTGATGGGCGCCTATGCCGCTCGGGCCATCGACCTCGACGGCGTCAAGGCGGTGCAGAGCGCCCTGCTCGCCCACTGCGAGCGCATGCGCTACCGCTTTGCCATCCTCGACGCGCCGCCGGGCATGAGCCCCCAAGAGGTCGGCGATTGGCGTCTGAACCAGGCGGGCTACGATTCCAAGTACGGCGCCCTGTACTATCCGTGGATCGCCATGCCCAGCCCCAGCGGCGGGACCATGCTCGTGCCCCCCAGCGGCCACGTGGCCGGCATTTACGCCCGCACCGACGGCGAGCGCGGTGTCCACAAAGCGCCCGCCAACGAGGTGGTCCTGGGGGCCGTCGGCATCGAGGTCAATGTGACCAAGGGCGAGCAGGATGTGCTGAACCCCATCGGCGTCAACTGCATCCGCGCCTTCGCCGGGCGAGGCATCCGCGTGTGGGGTGCGCGCACCCTCTCCAGCGACCCTTCGTGGCGCTACATCAACGTGCGGCGGCTCTTCAACTATGTGGAAGCCTCCATCGAGCGCGGCACCCAATGGGTGGTCTTTGAGCCCAACGATGCGGACCTCTGGGCGCGGGTGCGGCGCGACATCTCGGCCTTCCTGCGCATGGTCTGGCGCTCGGGCGCCCTCTTCGGCGCCACCCCCGACGAGGCCTTTTACGTCAAGTGCGACGAGGAGTTGAACCCCCTCGAGGTGCGCGACGCTGGCCAGCTCATCATCGAAATCGGCATGGCCCCCGTCAAGCCGGCCGAGTTTGTCATCGTCCGTATCAGCCAGTGGGCCGGGCCCAACGCCGAGGCGTGACGTAATGCGTAATGCGTAAGGACCGCGCATGCATGCACCGTACAGACTCGTTACGCATTACGTCTCACGCATCACGCATTACGTAAAGGAGCGCTGAACTATGGGACTCCAGAGAAAAGACCCCCTCGTCTCCTTTCAGTACGCGGTGGAGATACAGGGCAAGGTGAGCGGTTACTTTACCGAGTGCTCGGGGCTGGGCTCGGAGCACGAGGTGGTGGAGCACAAGGTAGTCGACTCGCGAGGCAAGGAGGTCACCCAACTGATCCCTGGCCGCCTCAAATGGGAGAGGATCGTCCTCAAACGCGGCATCACCGACAGCATGGACATCTGGGACTGGCGGCGCAAGGTCGAGGAAGGCAAGGTCGACGAGGCGCGCGCCAACGGCTCCATCGTCATGATGGACCAGCACCTCAACCCCGTGGCCCGCTGGAATTTCGAGAACGCCTGGCCGGTCAAGGTGAGTGGGCCGACGATGAAGTCGGACTCGAGCGAAATCGGCGTCGAAGAACTGACCATTGCCCACGAGGGCCTCTGGCGCGTGCGGCCGTAGGGCGGCGGAGGATACTGCGTACCGCGTAATGCGTAACCGCCTCATGGAGTGGCGGATGCTGCTCAGGCGAGCCTTACGCATTACGCAGTACACGTCACGTATCAGAAAGGAGCACCGTGCTCCAAACCGAGTTCGAGTTCGTGCTGCCCCTGGGCTATGTAGACGAAGAGGGCAACGTGCACCGCGAAGGCGTCATGCGCCTCTCCACGGCGATGGACGAGATAGCCCCCATGCGCGACCCGCGGGTGCGGGCCAACGAGGCCTACCTGACGGTCATCCTGCTCTCGCGGGTCATCACCCGCCTGGGCACCCTGCGCCAGGTGAATACGGGGGTCATCGAGCACCTCTTCTCAGCGGACCTGGCCTACCTGCAGAGCTTTTACCGGCGCATCAACGAGACCGGCTCGCACGAGGTCGAGGTCACTTGCCCGGAATGCCAGCACCGCTTTACCTGGGAGCCTGAAGACCTGGGGGGGTGATTGTCTACCCGCTCGACCGCCTGCACGAAGAGATTGCCTATATCGCCTATCACCTGCACTGGTCCTATTCGGAGATCATGCACATGGAGCATGCGGAGCGCCGGCGCTGGGTGGAGGAGGTGGCGGCCATCAACCGGCGGCTTGGCGGCGCGGCCGAGGAGGCGTAACGGTCACGCCATCGGAGCGACGGGCCGCGTGAGCGGGGGCGCAGACAAGCCTGAGGAAAGCTTATGCAGAGCGACAATTCTCAGTTCAGACCGGGCGCGGGTTCGGGCAGTCGGCAGACCCCAACGGGGCAGCGTATCGAGGCCCACACCGCTTTCCGCTTTATCGTGAGCCTCGGCGAGGGGGAAGCTTTCTTTACCGAGTGCACCCTGCCTAATCTGGAGGTTCAGGTCACCGAACAGCGGGAGGGCGGCTACAACACGGGCGTACACCTGCTGCCGGGGCCGGTCAAGGCGGGGCGCATCACCCTGCAGCGCGGCTATACCCGCTCCGGCGAGATACTGCAGTGGTACATGCAGGTGGCCAACGGCCAGGTCAAGGCGGCTATGCGGAACGTCAGCGTGACCATGGTCAACGCCGAACTCGAGCCGGTGCTGCGCCTGGATTTTGCGCGCGCCTACCCGGTCCGGTGGAGTGGCCCCAGCTTTAAAGCCGGAGACAGCGCCCTCGCTATCGAGACCCTCGAACTCGCCTATGCCGAGGTCGAGGTGCAGGCGCCGGGAGCCCAAGCCGCAACGCCACCTATGCAGCCGCCTGCCTTCACGGCGGGCGGCGGTAACGCGTGGTAAGCTCAGGGGGATGGAGTGACACCATCGGCCGGCCGTAAAAGAGCCCAGCTCGCATTGGCTGGGGGCACGCTCGGGCAGCGAGTTGCCCGCCGTCTACAGTCGCCGCGAGGGCTGCAGCGGCTGGGCCGCGCCCCCTGGCGCCCGGCGACGCTGCGCGCCATTGCCCAGGTGCGCCCCCGGCGGCAGGCGACCCTCGGCGCCCTGGCCCTGCAGCCGGCGGAGGAAGGCTACGAAGGGGCCGGCGCAGCCGTCTGGAGTGTCGCAGGCGCCTACCCCTGGCCAGGAGACCTGCCCGGCGCAGGCGAGGGACTGGCGGCACATTGGCCGGACGCTACGTCCGAGCAACACGGGGAGGTGTTCGCCCCGCTGCCCGCTACCATAC
>DAOUGZ010000158.1:0-43561 GCA_034428955.1 Anaerolineae bacterium
TTCCGGCGCGTTGTCGATGCTCTCGAATGCGCGGAAATCCGCCCAGCCCTTCAGGGACAGCGTCTTGGTGATCGCCGCCGTCAGGGTCGTCTTGCCATGGTCGATATGACCAATTGTGCCTATGTTAAGATGAGGCTTTGTTCGCTCGAATTTGGCCTTCGCCATGAGTGCACTCCTTTCAGCAGACCAATGCTGCACCCTCGGACACAAACCGTGTAATTATACTCGGAACACCTGCATTGGCAAATAGCGGCCCTGCCTTTTCAGCCTGCCCGCAACGCCGCTCTACCCAAAACGCGTTCAGTCACCTCGTTCGGGACGTGATCATAGTGATCGAATTCCATGGTAAACGTGCCTCGCCCTTGCGTCGTGGAGCGCAGGTCTGTGGCATAGCCAAACATCTCGCCCAGGGGCACAAGCGCCTCAATGACCTGCGTTCCACCCGGGCGGGGTTCCATGCCGCTGATCTGAGCGCGGCGCGCGCTCAGCCCACCGATCACATCCCCCGTGTACTCTTCGGGGATGAGCACCTCAACATTCATCACCGGCTCCAGAAGGACCGGAGCGGCCTTGCCGGCACCGCTGCGCAGAGCCATAGAGCCGGCAACCTTGAACGCCATCTCGGACGAATCCACCTCATGGTAAGAGCCGTCGACCAGCGTAGCCTGCAAGTCTACCAGCGGAAAGCCGGCCAGCACGCCGCTATCCAGCGCCTCACGGATACCCTGCTCGACCGCCGGGATGTATTCCTGAGGAACGGTGCCCATCTTGATCGCATTGACAAAGCGGAAACCTGTTCCCTTGGGCAAGGGCTCCAACTCGAGCCAGACGTGGCCATACTGGCCACGCCCCCCCGTCTGGCGCACAAAACGCCCCTCGGCGCGCACAGGCTGGGTAATCGTCTCCCGGTAAGCGACCTGGGGGGCGCCTACATTCGCCGCCACCCGAAACTCGCGCATCATGCGATCGATCAGCACCTCCAGGTGCAGCTCCCCCATGCCCGCGATCTGGAGCTGCCCGGTCGTCTCATCGGTGCGCACCCTGAAGGTAGGATCCTCATCAGCCAGGCGCCGCAGCGCCACCTCCATCTTTTCCTGATCCGCCTTGGTCTTGGGCTCGATGGCCACGCTGATCACCGGCTCTGGGAACTGGATCGTCTCCAGCACAATGGGGTGCTCGGCATCGACGAGAGTATCGCCGGTGGCGCTGACCTTCAGGCCCACAACAGCCGCGATATCCCCGGCGCCAATGCTGTTGACCTCTTCGCGCCGGTTCGCATACATGCGCAAAAGGCGCCCAATACGCTCCTTCTTGTTGCTGGTAACATTGTTCACCGTCGAGCCGGAGCGCAGTTCGCCCGAATAGACCCGCAGATAGCCCAGGCGGCCGACATAGGGGTCACTGACGATCTTGAAGACCAGGCACGAAAGCGGCTCATCCAGGCCGGCGATGCGTTCTTCCTCTTCGCCGGTCTCGGGGTTCGTACCGCGAACCGGGGGGACATCCAGGGGGGAGGGCAGATACGACACGATAGCGTCCAGCAAAGGCTGGACACCTTTGTTGCGCAGCGAAGAGCCGCACAACACGGGGACGGCCACGCCCTGCAAGGTGGCCTTGCGCACCGCCGTATGCAGTTCGTCCGCCTCAATCGGCTGGCCCTCCAGATACTTTTGCAGCACCACCTCATCCGTGTCGGCCACGCGCGACACGAGTTCCTCTCGATGGTGCTCCATGTCATCACGCAAATCCTCGGGAACGTCGGTCACATCGACCTGCTCCCCAAGGTCGTCGTGGTAGAGGATGGCCCGCTCGCTGATAAGGTCGATGATACCGCGAAAGGAGGATTCGGACCCGATGGGCAACTGGATCGGCGCAGGGACGGCCCCCAGCCGATCGCGGATCATCTCCACGGTGCGCCAGAAATCCGCGCCGACCCGGTCCATCTTGTTGACGAAACAAATCTTGGGCACGCCAAAGCGCTCGGCCTGCCGCCAGACCGTCTCCGACTGGGCCTCGACGCCTGCGACCGCATCAAAGACAACAACGCCGCCATCGAGAACGCGCAGGCTGCGCTGAACTTCTGCAGTAAAGTCGATGTGGCCCGGCGTGTCGATGATGTTGATCTGATGATCGCGCCACTCACAGGTGATGGAAGCGGAGGTGATGGTGATACCGCGCTCCCGCTCTTGCTCCATCCAATCTGTAATGGTCGTGCCTTCGTCGACGTTGCCCATACGGTGAGTACGTCCGGTGTAGAACAGAACGCGCTCGGTCGTGGTCGTCTTGCCGGCGTCAATATGTGCGATTATTCCGATGTTCCTTATACGTCCCAAAGGAACTGGCGTACTCATGCAACGTCTCCGAATACTTGCCCCTCATCACGGGGCAGACTTGATCGCCCCCTCCTAGCAGCAGCCCCGCCCGCCCTCGCGCCCGCCGCCGGCTACTTTGAGCCGACAGCCGGGCCGGCAACGAGAACTCGCATCAGCCACCAGCAGCAGGATGGAATGCGCCTCGTGGAACGCCTGCCCCAAAAGGTGCACTGTGTGCCCCCTCAGACAGGCATCCCGGAAAACTACCAACGATAATGGGCAAAGGCCTTGTTGGCCTCAGCCATGCGATGCGTATCTTCCCGTCTCTTGACGGTAGCCCCAGTATTGCGCGCCGCATCCATCAACTCGCCGGCGAGCTTTTCGGCCATCGAGTGGCCGGGCCGTGCCCGTGCAGCGGTGATGAGCCAGCGCAGAGCCAGCGAAGCCCGGCGGTCACTGCGGATCTCGACCGGCACCTGGTAGGTAGCGCCACCTACGCGCCGCGGCTTGACCTCGATCAGCGGCGTCGCATTCTTTAGCGCCTGCTCATAGACCTCGAGGGCAGGCCGGTGCATACGCTCTTCGATGATGCCAAAGGCATCGTACACGATGCGGGCGGCCGTGCTCTTCTTGCCGCTGTACATGACCTTGTTGATCAACTGGGTAACGCTGGTGCTGCCATACCGGATGTCGGGCTCGACCACCCGTTTCTCCACATGACCGCGTCTCGGCATGTCTTATCCTCCATTAATAACCGGTACCTTGTCAGGCTTTGAGTGGAGCCTGGCTCACCGGAGACACAGATACAGGATACATCGTCGAGAAATCCCGCTCTGTATCCTGCATCCCGTTCCAAGCCACTGTGTGCTGTTGTCGGCTTCGTTTACGCAGCCGCACATCACAGAGTCAGGCTCTACTTCTTGGGTCGCTTGGCTCCATACTTTGAACGTGCACGCCGGCGTGCCTCAACACCGCCGGAGTCGAGCGCCCCGCGCACCACATGATAGCGAACGCCCGGCAGGTCCCTCACACGGCCGCCACGGACCAGGACCATCGAGTGCTCCTGCAGGTTGTGGCCTTCGCCGGGAATGTAGGCCGTCACCTCAATGCCGCTGGTCAGGCGCACACGAGCAATCTTGCGAAGCGCCGAATTGGGCTTCTTGGGCGTCAGAGTCCTGACCTGCGTGCACACACCGCGCTTCTGCGGCGAACCTACACTGCGGCGCGTAAGGCGCCCACGGAGCGAGTTGAACGTATACCGCAAGGCGGGTGCTTTGCTCTTCTTCTTGGCGGGCCGCCGCCCCTTGCGCACCAGTTGATTGATGGTCGGCAAGCTGCTCCCCCTTCCATGTCCATGTAAGTCACGAACGTTGACTATACCACTGTGCTCTAATTGTGTCAAGCCAGCCCTGCAGGTGACGAATCTCTGCCCCGGCAACTCCCCCGAGCCGCCGGGGCAGCCCCTCTCACACCACCAGGACTCGCTCTTGACGAGTAGTGCACTACAGGATCTGATGAGTGCGACTTGCCTCATGCGGTGCCACGTTACTCATCAGAAACTGTGCGACGCAGCACTAGCCCAGGCTCTCAAAGCCGCTACTCAAGCCGCCAAGCCCCAGACGCGGAAGCGGTTCCACCGCCTCGTCGCGGCCGAACTGCACCCGCTCTCCCCTCTCGTTGTACACCTCCACCGAGAGGCCAAGGCTTTGCATCTCCTTGACCAGCACTCGGAAGGACTCCGGAATGCCGGCATCCACAACCTCTTGGCCCTTGACGATCGACTCGTACGTCTTGACGCGGCCGGTAACATCGTCGGACTTGACCGTCAACATCTCCTGCAAGGTGTGTGCCGCGCCGTAGGCTTCCAGCGCCCACACCTCCATCTCGCCAAAGCGCTGGCCACCGAACTGCGCCTTGCCGCCCAGCGGCTGCTGGGTGACGAGCGAGTAGGGGCCCGTTGAACGGGCGTGCACCTTGTCTTCCACCAGGTGCGCTAGCTTGAGCATATAGATCACGCCCACCGTGACGGGCTGGTCGAAGGGTTCGCCTGTCTTGCCGTCATACAGGATCATTTTGCCGCTGGTCGGCAGCGGATGGCCTGTGTTCAGGGCATGAGCGGTAGCCACTTCGCGCAAGTCGTCATCAGCCACCCCGCTCACATCCTGCCCCTCCTCCTCCAGCCAAAGCCGGAGGCAGGCCGCACGGCTCAGGGCATCGGCCTCAGACCGCTTTTCGAGGTCCTGCCCCTCTTCGCTATAGAACAGTATGCGCCCTGCGTCGTAACCCTTTTCGCGCAGCCACTGCTGCAGCCAGAGATGGCGTGCCAGCGTCCGGTCGTGGATGACGGCCTCCATGTCCAGCTCGGGGCCGATTTCCAGGTGCTCGCGCAGGTAGATGTCGCGCATCTCGTCATCGTCGGCCAGCTCGTCGAGCGAAAAGCCGTCCTCGCGCAACTCGGCCAGCGCGCGCTCGGCCAGGTCTTGCCAAGCCTTTTCGATCAGCCAGGCCCGGGCGAGTTCGCCTTCCAGTTCGGCCTCGCCGGCCCCGTCAAAGACCGGTGTAATGGCACGCATACCCAGATGCTTGGCTGCCCAGCCCAGGTGAGTCTCCAGAATCTGGCCCACATTCATACGGGCAGGCACACCCAGCGGGTTCAGGATGATGTCCACAGGCGTCCCATCGGGCAGGTAGGGCATATCGGCGATAGGCACAATCTGGGAAATGACACCCTTGTTCCCATGACGCCCAGCCATTTTGTCGCCTTCAGTAAGCTTGCGCCGCTGAGCCACCGACACGCGTACCAACCGGTCGACGCCTGCAGGCATATCGCGATGATCGTCGCGCGAGAACTCGCGGATATCGACCACTTTGCCCTTTTCACCGTGGGGCAGCCGGAGCGAGGAATCCTTCACCTCGCGCGCCTTCTCGCCAAAGATCGCCCGCAACAGCTTTTCTTCGGGGGTCAGCTCTGTCTCACCCTTGGGCGTGATCTTGCCCACCAGGATGTCGCCCGGGCCAACCTCGGCGCCGACATAGATGATCCCGTTCTCATCGAGGTTGCGCAACGCATCCTCGCCGACGTTCGGGATATCGCGGGTGATCTCTTCGGGCCCAAGCTTGGTGTCGCGCGCCTCGATTTCGTGCTTTTCGATGTGGATCGAGGTAAACTTGTCGTCGCGCAACATCTTTTCGCTGATCAGGATGGCGTCCTCATAGTTGCCACCCTCCCAAGACATGAAGGCAACCACCACGTTCTGGCCCAGCGCCAGCTCACCCATCTCTGTAGACGAGCTATCAGCCAGGACGTCGCCTTGTTTCACAAACTGGCCCTTGTCGACCGCCGGGCGCTGGTCGATGCACGTGCTCTGGTTCGAGCGGTTGAAGCGCCGCAGGACGTGCGTGTGCTGGCGGCCCTCCGCGTCTTGCACGACGATGCGCTTGCCGGTGACGCTCACCACTTCGCCCTCGACACGGCTCACGAGCACCTGGCCCGAGTCGATTGCCGACTGCCGCTCCATGCCTGTGCCCACGATCGGAGCCTCGGGCTGCAAGAGCGGGACGGCCTGGCGCTGCATGTTCGACCCCATCAGTGCACGGTTGGCGTCATCGTGCTCCAGGAAGGGGATCAGCGCCGCCGAGATACCGACAATCTGTTTCGGCGAGACGTCCATGAACGATACCCGCTCGACGTTCTCGATCAGGAACCTTTCATAGTGCCGGACCTCCACACGCCGCTCGGCAAAATGACCTTCATCATCCAGCGGCGCGTTGGCCTGGGCGATCACATAGCGGTCCTCTTCATCCGCAGAGAGGTAGACGACCTCATCGGTCACCCTCGGCACAATCTTGACTTCCTCGATCGGCAACTGAGCCAGGCGCTCGGCGAGTTCGGCGTCGATCCGCACTCCGCTATCGGCGATGATCTCGCCCGAGTCCGGGTCCACAATCTGCTCGCGCAGGATCTCGCCATTCGTCAACTCGGGCTTGTTAGCCACCGTACGCACGACCCGGCGATAGGGC
This sequence comes from Anaerolineae bacterium, assembly GCA_034428955.1. Classification (GTDB taxonomy): domain Bacteria; phylum Chloroflexota; class Anaerolineae; order SpSt-313; family SpSt-313; genus DAOUGZ01. The sequence continues at coordinate 6,333 of DAOUGZ010000158.1, forward strand.
GCTTCGATAAAGCCATAGTCGTTGATCTGCCCATAGGTGGCCAAGCGGCCGATCAGACCAATGTTCGGGCCTTCCGGCGTTTCGATGGGGCAGATACGGCCATAGTGGCTATAGTGCACGTCGCGGACGTCAAAACTGGCACGCTCGCGCCGCAAGCCACCTGGGCCCAGCGCCGACAGCGTGCGCTTGTGCGTCAGCTCGGACAGCGGGTTCGTCTGTTCCATGAACTGCGAGAGCTGGCTGCCGCCAAAGAACTCGCGCATCACCGCCACAACAGGGCGGATGTTGATCAACCCGACCGGGGTCACCTGCTCCGGGTCGCGGATGCTCATCCGCTCGCGCACAACGCGCTCCATGCGCAGCAGGCCGATGCGCAGTTGATTCTGGATCAGCTCGCCTACCGTCTTGACGCGCCGGTTGCCGAGGTGGTCAATATCGTCAGGGAACTCGGCGCCGTTGTTCACTTGGATCATGCGCGAGACGATGCCCACCAGGTCCCGCTTGGTCAGGGTGCGGTGCGTGAGCGGCACATCCAGGTTCAGGTGGCGGTTGACCTTGTAGCGCCCTACGCGCCCCAGGTCGTAACGGCGCGGATTGAACAGCAGCGACTCCAAATACCCCTTGGCATTCTCAAGCGTCCTCGGGTCGCCGGGGCGCATACGGCTATAGAACTCGTCTAGGGCGCTCTCTGCATCATGCGAGGGGTCACGCTCGATGGTCCGCTCGATGAAGGCGTGGTCCTCGTCCACCTCAACGCTCTCGAACAGGGCGAGCAGTTCCTCGTTCGAGCCTTCAGTGATGGTAATATCCCCAGGAATATGATCAATGACGCCCAGCGCGCGCAGCAGCACGGTCACCGGAATCTTGCGCTTGCGGTCTACTTTGACCGAAATCAGGTCGCGCTTGCTCGTCTCGAACTCAAGCCAGGCTCCCCGGTTGGGGATCAGCTTGGCCGAGCACAGCAGGCGCCCCGTAGCCCGGTCTTCCTCAGCTGTAAAATAGGCGCCCGGCGAGCGAATCAACTGGCTGACCACCACGCGCTCTGCACCGTTGATGATAAAGGTACCATCCTCCGTCATCAGCGGAAAGTCGCCCATGTAGACGTCCTGAACGAGGTGTTGGTCAGTCTCCTTGTTGTGCAACATGACCTTGACGTACAGAGGAGCGGCATAGGTCATGTCCCGCTCGCGGCACTCTGCCTCGCCGTATTTGGGTTCCTCGAAATGGTACTCCAGCCCCCACTGCTTGTTGAACTCGTCATCTAGGCCAGGAAAGTGGAGTTCGAGGTTACCGTTAAAGCTCGAAATGGGCGAGATCTCGAACAAGAGTTCACGCAACCCCTCACTGAGAAAGTTGTTGAACGAATCCATCTGAACCTGGATCAGGTTCGGGATAGGATGAATACTCGGAATCCGGGCATAGGATTTGCTGCGGTGATTCAACAGGATGCTGCTAATGGGTCCAACCTCCGTCACAGCTTTTGCGATAGCCACTCAATCCCCTCCTCGGCACGCAACATCCAACTCGCTCCCAACACCGCTGGCGCCAATCGTCTGCGGCGTAAACGAACCTCGCCACCGTAGGGGCGAGGTACCGGGTCAGTGCTAGAGTTCGATACGCCGCTCGACAAACAGAACCGGTCGAGCTTTCTTGGTGCGCACCTTTCGCAAACTATTATTATACACGTACCTGTCAATTCTGTCAAACAGGATGTCGATGTCGTGCTATGGAAACGCCTCAAGGCGAGGTCCTGCCGGGCTATCAACCGGTGCGCTGACCGCCAAAGCGGCAGGCGCTCCAGCGGCGCGCAACCAACTCTAGCAATCTATGCTCCAACCGGTAGCACCAGCAAGGCCTCGCCTTGGGCCTGCAAGCGGTCAGATGCTCCCTCTCAACCGCACTGAGAGTAGCCGCACGACCGGCAAATAGCACATCCCTCCGCGAACTCGAGCATGGCGCCACACTCCGGACACTCGGGGCACATGTCTGGCTGTGTCTTTACCCCACCATGCGGGTCCACCTTGCCGTCTTCTGAGAGAAAGCGCTCCAGAGACTTGGCAATCGCATCGGGGCAAGACAGAGTCGGGTTGCCATTGTGCCACGATGGTGACGGGCAGCGGATCCCCTTGAGCTGGCGGATGACCGAACTCGTCTCGATCCCCGAGCGCATGGCCAGCGATACCAGTCGCCCTACCGCCTCGCTGTGCGCGGCCGTGCAGCCGCCGCCCTTGCCCATCTGCAAAAAGACCTCGCACAGGCCGACTTGATCCGTGTTGATAGTTACGTAAAGCGTCCGCCCGCAGCCCAGCACGACCTTTTCCGTCGTCCCTTGCGTAACAGTTGGCCGACGCCGAGGCGCCAGCCCTGTGCTGGCACCATCCGCGCGAGCTGGCTCGACAGCGGGGGCAGCCTTCGGCTTGGCCTGAACGCCCACGTTCAGCACCTGCGACTCGCGGCTGCCGTCACGGTAGATCGTAAGCCCCTTGCAGCCCAGCCGGTACGCAGACAGGTAGGCTTCCCGTACCTGATCGACCGTGGCATCGTGCGGAAAGTTGATGGTCTTAGAGACGGCGTTATCGGTCCAACGCTGGAAAGCCGCCTGCATCCGCACATGCCACACGGGCGGCACGTCGTGCGCGGTGACAAAGACATTTCGCACATCGGCCGGGATGGCTTCGATGTCGCGGCAGCTACCCTGCTCGGCGACGCGGCTCATAATCTCGGGTGTGTAAAAGCCCTGTGCCTTGGCTACCTGGGCAAAGATCGGGTTCACCTCCGGCAACTCGTCGGAGTCGAGCACGTTGCGCCGCGTGTAGGCCAGGGCAAAGAGCGGTTCGATGCCGCTCGAGCAGCCGGCGATAATGCTGATCGTGCCGGTGGGCGCGATGGTCGTCGTCGTGGCGTTGCGGATGCCGGACCTTTGGATGCGCTGAGCCAGCTCGGCCCAATCCAGCGGCGGCCGGTCGGTCAGGCAAGGCAAGGCGCCGTTGCTGGGCGTGCCGCCGCTCACATCCGGCAAGGGGAGTTGGCCGGCCGCCCAACACGATTCGGCAAAGGCAGGGAACGACCCACGGCTCACCGCCAGATCGCAGGAAGCTTCCTTGCTCCAGTAGCTGATCGCCTCCATAATGCGGCTGGCCACCGTCTCGGCCTCAACAGAGGCATAGGGCACACCGAGCGCCAGCAGCAAGTCGGCAAAGCCCATCACGCCCAGGCCAACCTTGCGCGTCTTGAGCGTCGCCTCGGCAATCGCCGGCATCGGCCAGCGGTTCACCGTGATCACATTGTCCAGCATGTGCATGGCCAAGCGCACGGTACGCCGCAGCCGTTCCCAGTCCACCGTGCCCTTGGGCGTCACCATGCGCGCCAGGTTCACCGAGCCCAGGTTGCAGCTCTCCCAGGGCAGTAGAATCTGCTCGCCGCAGGGGTTGGTGGCCTCGTACTCTCCCAGCGACGGAGTGGGGTTGAAGGCGTTCATGCGGTCCAGAAAGATAACGCCCGGCTCACCGTTCTGCCACGCGCCGTTCACAATCCGCTCAAACACCTCGCTCGCCCGCAGGCGTCGCTCCGCCTGACCGGTCCGCGGGTTGTACAGGTCATACTCACCATCCGCCGCCAGAGCCTGCATGAAGGCATCGGTCAACGCCACCGAGATGTTAAAATTGCTATAGACGCCTTCCTGGCGCTTGCAGTCGATAAAGTCGATGATGTCAGGATGATCGACGCGCAGGATCCCCATATTGGCGCCGCGACGCCGGCCGCCTTGCTTGATAACGTCGGTAGCCGTATCGAATACGCGCATGAATGAGACCGGGCCCGAAGCAATGCCCCCGGTGGAGCCGACAATGTCGCCCGCGGGCCGCAACCGCGAGAAAGAGAAGCCTGTCCCGCCGCCGCTTTGATGAATCAGCGCCGTAGCCTTGACCGCATCAAAGATGCGCTCCATCGCGTCCTCAACCGGCAGGACAAAGCAAGCGCTCAACTGCCCAACCGCCGTGCCGGCGTTCATCAGCGTCGGCGAATTGGGCATAAAGTCCAGGCTGGCCATCAGCGAGAAAAAGTCCTCGGCCACCTGCGTCGTGTCGTTGTCCAGCGTGTAGAGCTGGTCCGCAGCCGCGAGAGCCTCGGCCACGCGAGTGAGCATCGCCGTAGGCGTCTCCACGATCTGTCCATCAGCGTTCTTGGCCAGATACCGGCGCTCCAGAACAGTAGTTGCGTTGGGTGTCAGAGTCAGAGTTGGGACGCCCATTGCTATCTCCTTTGTCGATCCACTTGTGTTTGCAATGATACCATGTTGCTCTGGCCGTTCTCGACGGATAACGGTGGGTCCCGTCAGTGCTGCAGGAGTAGTCCCAGGCCTTGGAGAATCCGGCGCAGCTTGGCCCTTTGCGCCTCTGCCAGTGAGGAGCTGGGCCAGCAGGCCCAACGTGCACATGGCTTACTTGACCACCACAGGGAAAGAGCCCAGGTCGAACGCTTGGCGCAATGGTCAGCCTCCCCCAATGAGCCCATCCACCTCGCGCTTGAGATCCTCAAGGTCGGCAAAGGACCGATACACCGAAGCAAAACGCACATAAGCCACGGCGTCCAGCGCCTTGAGCTTTTCCATGACCATCTCACCAATCACGCGGCTCGGCACTTCGCTCTGGCTGAGCGCATAGACGGCGCTCTCCACCTGATCCACAAGCTGGTTCATGGTCTCGGTCGATATCGGGCGCTTGGCACAGGCCCTGCGTATCCCCTCGTAGAGCTTGCCACGATCGAACTCTTCTCGGCGCCCGTCTCGCTTGACTACGAGCAAGTTCATCTTGGCCACGTACTCATACGTCGTGAACCGCTGGCGGCACTGCTGGCACTCCCGTCTTCTTCGGATGCCGTTTCCGACCTGGCGAGTGTCAATAACGCGCGAGTCACTAGCTCCACAGAAGGGGCAGGGCATAACAACCTCCTACATGGATGCAATCGCCACAACATATAGTTATGGGGATAGGCCGTAACACTATATGTTGTGGCTATGAGGCCGCTCTATAGTAGCACAATCGGGCTGCGTTTTCAAGTGTTTTCGCCGGGTTCTCGGGCGGATATTCCTTAAAGTTCAGCACAGGTTTTCCCGGCCGGAGCAGGCGTGAGGAAAGCAAGGGTCCGGCAATCCGCGGATTGCCGGACCCTTGTGGTGGGGCACAAACGTCGCCAGCCATGCGACGTGGAGGAGCGCGCCATGCGCCGCCTTTCAGGAGCCCTGACGGCGCAGGAAGGCAGGGATATCCAGGTCGTCGGAGTCGACCGCAGGCACCGGAAAGTCGATCATCTTGCTGACCGCGGAGAGCGGACGGCTGGGCTTTTCCTTCACCCTTGCACCGGCCCCTTCCTCAAAGCCGGTGGCAATGACGGTGATCTGGAGTTCGTCGCCCATGTCCTCATCGATGACCGCACCAAAGATAATGTTCGCATCGGGGTGCGTCGTGCGCTTGATGACCTCCGCGGCCTCGGTAACCTCGACCAAGGACATCTCGGCGCCGCCGCGCACGTTAAAGAGGACGCCACGCGCCCCATCGATAGTCACGTCGAGCAGAGCGTTAGAGATGGCGCGCTGCGCCGCCTCGGTGGCTCGATTCTCGCCGCTGGCATGCCCGACAGCCATCAACGCCGACCCGCCATGCGACATGATAGCCCGGACATCAGCAAAATCCAGGTTGATCAGCCCAGGGACAGTGATCAATTCGGAGATGCCCTGGATCCCCTGCCGCAGCACATCATCGGCGATGCGGAAAGCATCCCGCACCGAGGCCTTTTTGTCCACAATCTGCAGCAGGCGGTCGTTGGGGATCACAATGAGCGTGTCCACTTCCTTCTTGAGCGCCTCCAGCCCCTGCTCGGCCATAGCTGCCCGGCGCGCGCCCTCAAAGGAAAAGGGCTTGGTAACCACGCCTACGGTAAGCGAGCCGGTCTCCTTGGCGATGCGCGCAATCACCGAAGCAGCGCCGGTACCCGTGCCGCCGCCCATACCGCAGGTGACAAAGACCATGTCCGAGCCATCCAGCGCCTGTGCGACTTCATCGCTGGATTCCTCAGCCGCCTTGCTACCGACGGAAGGGTCTCCCCCGGCGCCCAGGCCCTTGGTCAGCTTGTCTCCAATACGCACCCTGATCGGCGCGTTCGAGAGCATTAGCGCCTGCGCATCGGTGTTGACGGCGATAAAGTCGACCCCGCGCAGACCGGCAGCGATCATGCGGTTCACCGCATTCGAGCCGCCCCCCCCCACGCCGACGACCTTGATCTGTGCAAAGCTCTCACCAGCTGGGATATCCTGAAGCATGGCTGCATCCTCCTTGAGGCTTGACGACACTATTAGCTAACGGTGGCCCCTGAATACGAATGGCTGGCGTCAAACGGCTAGAAGCGTGCTGTTGGTCATCGTAATCACTGCTGTCAGCCGCCAGAACGAGGGAGAAACTCGCGTAGCCAATTCAAGAACCTGGAGCGGTGTTCCCGGCTGGGCGGCCGGTCTGGCCCGTAAGCCTCGCCGTCGTGCCGCAGCCCCCATTGCAGCAGGCCAATGCTCGTCGCAAAGGCTGGCCCCTGGATCGCATCTACCATCCCAGCGATGTCGCCAGGTATGCCCACTCGCACGGGCAGGTTGAGAACGCGCTGGCCCAACTGAGCCAGCCCTTCCAGCTCCGCGGTGCCCCCGGCAAGGACCACCCCCGCAGGCAGCAAGCCGTCGTACCCGGAGCGCTTGACCTCGCGCAGGATCATCTCAAAGATCTCTTCGGCACGGGCCTCGATAATCATCGAGAGCTCGAGGCGCGACACCGTCCTCTCCGTTCTCTGACCAAAGCTCTGCACCTCGATCATCTCATCGGGCGGCACGGCCTCTGTGAGCGCATGGCCATGCTCGCGCTTGAGCGCCTCAGCCAAATCGAACGGGATGCGCATGCCGATGGCAATATCGTTGGTGAGATGATTGCCGCCCACAGGCAATACCAGGCTGTGCCAAATGCTACCCTCGATAAAGATAGCCACATCGACGGTTCCGCCGCCGGCATCGACCAGCACCACGCCCATCTCGCGCTCTTCGGGTCGCAATACGGCCTCCGCTGAGGCCAAGGGCTGCAGAATCTTGGCCGTGATGCCCACTCCGGCATTCCTCACGCAACTCTCGACATTGCTGAGGGAGGTCGATGCGCCATACACCACATGGGCCTCAACCTCGAGCCGGTACCCCATCAAGCCGATCGGATCGCGCACGCCCTCCTGACCATCAAGGGAGAACCCGCGGGGGATGACGTGGATAATCTGCCGATTGTGGGGCACGGCCACGGCCTGAGCTGCCTCCAAGGCGCGGTCCACATCATCTTGAGTGATCGGACGGTCACCGCGGCCAATGGCGACCACGCCGCGGGTGTTCAATGAGGAAATGTGGCTACCAGCGACGCCCACGTAAGCACTCTCGATCTTGTAGCCGGACATGCGCTCGGCCTGCTCAATGGAGGCGGCGATAGCTTTGGTGGCCTCATCAACCCCAACAATCACGCCCTTGCGCAGGCCGCGCGAAGGCACCACGCCAACGCCCACGATACGCAACTGGTCGTGGTTGTCTACTTCCCCAACGAGGGTACAAATCTTTGTGGTGCCAATATCGATTCCTACAACGGTGCCACCCAATATCCCCCTCCCTCTGGTGCCTACAGAAAGCGTCGACGGATGATGGCTAGATTGTTGAAGAGGCGGACGCCAAATGCCACAATGGCAGCCAGGTGGAGTTCGACCCCCAGGCGGTCGCCCAGATAAGTCAGCAGCACTGCTAGCAGAGCGTTGCTGATGAACCCGCTAAGGAAAACCCGATTCCGATAGGTGCCCTCCAATTCCGCCCGCAGCGCCCCCAGAACTGAGTCCATCGCTGCAAGGATGCCCACCGCCGCATAGCGCGAATAGGCAACCGGCACGGACAGAGACAGCACAGAGCCCACCAACAGGCCCAGCAACAGTCCTGCAACAGGCAGCCAGACCACCAGGTTTCGTGGAGTGCCACGTCGAGAAAAGTCGCTCACAGAGACTCCTTCAGCGACGCTGATAGTACGGTCGGCTAGGGTTGCCGACATCGAGGAATTGCGGCTCGATCCCCTGGTCCGTCAGCTCGGCGCTCAGGCTCTGCATCACCGCCACCTTGCGCGCAAGGTCGCCCGCTACGCCAAAACGCACGAGCCATCCACGACCATTCTGCCAGCATACCCCATATCGCGCCGAGTAGTCAAATAAACGCACCCCCCCCAGCAACTGGCTCAACTCCTCGATAGCCGCCAGCACATCGGGATCGAACTTGCCGCCGACCGCCGGCAGATCCCCTTCGGTGCAGTGAACCCGGAAGGCGTCGTCCGGTGCCCCGGCGCCACCCAGGATGGTGCCTTCCGAGTCGACCAGGTACGACTGATCGCCGGCTTCCCACACAAAGCGGGCGATCTTTTCGTCTACACGAATGCACAGCCGTGACGGCAGGTCGATGGACACGCGCGCGTCCGCCAGAGCGGGCAAGGCCTCCAGCAGTTGCCGTCGCATCGTAGAGGGCGAGAGAAAGAAGACGCTGTGCATATCCGCGCCGCTGGCCTCATAGATCGCTTCAGACGGGACGACGTGATTACCGCTCACCTGTGCCCCATAGACGTAAAAGCGCGGGTCTGCGAACAGCAAGCCCGCGACGACCAACGAGGCCAGGGCCAGCGCCATGCCAGGCAGCCGCTGCGTGTTCAGCGCCGCCCAAGAGGCCCCTCCCCGGACAACTGCCCGCACCGTTGGGCGTTCCATCTCTAGGCGTCGCACGCGGCGGGCCTGGGAGTGCCGTCTGCGCGCCATCGACCGGCCGGTCATTGCTCCCCCTTCGCCCCCGCATACCGTGTCTGCAGCTGGCTCCGCTCCTCATGCCGCTCGATAGCCAACTCGATCAGCCGGTCGATCAGCTCCGGATAGGGCAGGCCGCTGGCTTCCCACAACTTGGGGTACATGCTGATCGGCGTGAACCCCGGAATCGTGTTGAGTTCGTTTATATAGATCTGCCCGGTGTCGCGACACAGCAGGAAATCTGCTCGTGCCATACCCGCGCAATCCAGCGCCTTGAAGGCCCGTATCGCCAGGCTGCGGACCATTTCCGTCTGCTCGTCAGAGATGGGCGCTGGGATCATCAACTCGGACTCACCATCCAGATACTTGGCGGCATAGTCGTAGAACTCGTTGCAGGGAACAACCTCGCCGGGCACCGAGGCCTCGGGGTCGTCGTTTCCCAAGACGCTCACCTCGATCTCCCGCGCGTTGATGCCCCGCTCCACCAGGATACGCCGGTCATAGCCGATAGCCGTGTCGATACCCGCCTGCAGCTCTTGCCGGTTGTGGGCCTTGCTGATGCCGACACTGGAACCCAGGTTGGCCGGCTTGACGAAACAGGGATAACCAAGCTGTGCCTCGATGCGACCGATCAGTTCCTCCGGCCGCGCCCGCCAAGCGCGCGCCACAAAGGAAACAGAATCGACAACAGGCAGGTTGTGGGCACGAAAGACGTCCTTCATCGCCGCCTTGTCCATGCCCAAGGCCGACCCAAGCACGCCGGCCCCCACATAGGGGACGCCCGCTATCTCCAGCAGCCCCTGAACCGTCCCATCCTCGCCGTAGGGACCATGCAGAACGGGAAAGACGACATCGACGACGGGAAAGCCGGCTTCGTCCGTGCCGGGCACAAGCTCGCGCCGCCCGGCCACAGTCATCTCGCGGCTCTTGGGCCCGGCCTCAGCCGTCCCCAGGAGCGGTGTATCCCCTTCGCCGGCCTGCAACATGCGGAGCGGGTCCCCATGAGTCAGCCAGCGCCCCGAGGGCGTGATCCCAATCTGCAACACCTCGTATTTGGCGGGGTCCATCGCTGCGGCCACCGAAGCCGCCGAGGCGAGAGAGACCTCATGTTCGCCCGAACGGCCGCCAAAGATGAGGGCGACCCGAATCTTTTTGCGCTTTGCCATCGCCTACTACCACTCTCCCACTAGCTCTATCTCCAGATCCAGGTGGGCGCCAAAGCGGGCCTCTACCGTCTCGCGAACCTCTTCCAGCAAGCCGCGCACGTCATCCGCCGTAGCACGGCCAAGGTTTACGATGAAATTGGCATGCTTTGGAGATACCTGGGCATCACCGCGACGCTTGCCCTTCAGCCCAGCCTGTTCGATCAAGAATCCGGCCGGATACTGGGCCGTGCGCTTAAAGACGCTACCCGCGCTCGGCTCGTGCGGGTGGCGTTCCTCTCGCCACTGGAGCCATTCAGACATCTGCTGCTGCAACGCCGCGCGATCACCAGGGCGGAGCGAAAAGGTCGCATCGACGATGAGCGGCCGCCCATTGTTGGGCGACATCGCCTTGAGGGCGCTGGTGCGGTAGCCCATGCCTAATCCTGTCGCGGTCAGCGTGCGCATCCCTTCGTGGTCGAGCACCGTCGCCGAATCCAAGACGTCGCCGATGTAGCCGCCATGTGCGCCCGCATTGCCCACGATCGCCCCCCCCACAGACCCCGGGATGCCGATGGCCCATTCGAGTCCGCTCCACCCAGCCGCAGCGGACTCGCGCGCCAAATCGGTAAGGGCCATGCCGCTCCCCACACGCAGGCTGCCCGTCTCGCTCAACTCTAGGCCCGCGCAACGGTTGGAGAGCACCAGGCCTCTGATGCCACGGTCCGCAACCAGGACATTGGAGCCTCGCCCCAATACGAAGCAATGCACACCACACTCGTGAGCCAGCTCCCAGGCACGCCGCACATCCTGGGCATCGTCGACCTCCAGAAAGAGGTCTGCTTCCCCACCAATGCGATAGGTCGTGTACGGGGCCATGGGTTCGTGCAGGCTCAGCCGGTTCGCCATACCGGCCGAACACAGCTTCTCGGCCAGAGTATCAATTTCCGGCTTCACTCTATCCTCTCCTGTAGTTCGGAAAGTACACCCTCACCCACGCGATAGCTGTCTCCGGCCCCCATTATGACGACGACGTCTCCGGCTTGCACACGTGCGGCCAACTCTGTCACGGCCGCCGCCAGATCTGGTACGGTGTGAATGTCGTTGTGGCGGACATGGCGCACAAGATCCTCACTCGAAACCCTGTGATCATCATGCTCACGCGAAGCATAGATCGGTGTGACCAGCACGTGGTCGGCATCTTCAAAGCTTTTCTGGTATTGGTCGAGCAAAGCCTGCGTGCGGCTAAAGGTGTGCGGTTGGAAGACTGCCCAGATTGCCCTCCCGCCATACCGCTCCCGAGCCGCCGCCAACGTGACGCGTATCTCGGTCGGGTGGTGGGCATAATCGTCTATCACGGTGACTCCGTTGGCCTCGCCCTTGAGTTCGAAACGGCGCGCCGCCCCGCGAAAGGTTCGCAGCACATCGCGAGCAGCATGCAGGTCCAGGTCCAGTTCCTGCGCCACTGTGAGTGCGGCCAGCCCATTGCGCAGGTTGTGCATCCCAGGCAACGCAAGCTCGAATCGGCCTCTGCTCTCACCACGAGCGACAAAGACGAATTCGTGACCGGCCGCGCTGCTCTGCAAAGCGGTGGCCTGCATGTCACAGCCCGCGCCCAGCCCATAGGTCAGCGTCCGCCGCTGCTGCACGCCTGCGAGCACCTGCACTGCCCCCGGGTCATCGCCGCAAGCCACCACCCTGCCGTCAGCCGCGCTGCCCTGCACAAAAGCGCCAAAGGCCGCCAGCACATCGGCATAGGTTGCATAGCAATCCGGGTGATCGTGCTCTACGTTGGTCACTATGGCAATCGAGGGCCTCAGCTCCAGGAAGGTGCGGTCGTACTCGTCGGCCTCAATCACAAAGTAGGGCCCAGCGCCGGCGCGCGCGTTTGTGCCCAACTCGGGCACCACGCCGCCGATGACGAACGATGGGTCGAGCCCGGCCTCCAGCAGGATCCGGGCGATCATAGCTGTCGTAGTCGTCTTGCCGTGCGTACCGGCGATGGCGATGGTCCGGTAGGGATGGGTTAGCCAGGCCAGCACTTGCGGTCGCTTGATGACAGGAATCCCCCTGCCCCGCGCCGCCTGCACCTCGGCATTATCCGCCGGGATAGCCGAGGAGACGAAAAGCCAGTCGGCATCCCTGACCTGCTCTGCCCGGTGCCCATCGTGAACCTCAGCTCCCAGTGCAGACAGGGAGCGCCCCGCCTCCGAGAGAGCCCGGTCCGAGCCTGAGATGCGGTACTTGCCCTGTTCGAGGAGAACGCGAGCAATGGCAGACATGCCGCTGCCGCCAATGCCCACCATGTGGATATGATCGCCCTCCCGCACCGGAAGCAAGCTGCCGTATTCCCCTTCCTGGCCCTGCGCGATACGACTCATCTCATGCTCTTCCCAAAGTATCCAATAGTGCTCGACCCGGCAAGCAGCCGGCCTAGCGGATCACCCGCATCATCACCAGAAAGACCGCGACCAAGAGCAAGTACGGCCCCAAAAGAGTCTGCGGCATCAGCTTGAGCAACTGCTCAGCAAACGGCGTCAGGTTATCCCCAGTCATCGCCAGCAGCGGGTAATCCAGGCGGTCCAGATAGTACCAGATGCCGCCCGCAATCAGATACCCGTTCACCAACCCCGAACTCGCGTTCAAAAAGACGGCCAGAGTCCCCTTGGTCGGCTGCTTGCCATGGAAGGCCAGGGTATCGCCATGGTAGGAGACAAACGCCGCCGCGACCAAGCAGATAGTCCAAAGCGCCGTCTGCCAAACGACCACCCGAGGCTCTCCTATGCCCGGCACAAGGCGCAGCGCCAGCGGAATCAGCCTTCCCTCCAGGGTGATGATGCCGTACAGCACCACGACGATCACGGTGGTCACCCCGAGTTCCTTCAGGTAACCACGCACGACCCCGATCAGGGCAAAGAGCAGCACAATGATGAACCAAACTAGTTCGATCGGAATCACCCTGCCCCTCCGGCGGGTTACTTGCGCGCCTGCCGCAACGCAAACACGACCAGTACGACGAACGCCAGCACCAGGGCCAGGGCCACATGCCCATGAAATAGCTGCAACATGCTCGCCGTGGGCACCACGATGACCGTAAATTGAGCCGACCAGAACCTGGGCAAAACGACTTGCGCCAACACATAGCCGTTGATTGCGCCCATCACCGCGCCGAGAACGCGCGCCAGCCCGTCCGCCGGCCCCTTGACCCGCCATTCCCCGATGATGTACCCGCAGAGGATAATCAGCAGGAACAGGACGATGCCCAACGTGACCTCATCCGCTTCCGTACTGATCAGCGGAGGCACCTCCTGGACCTTTTCCATCACCGGGCCAAAGTCGTCGGTGAACAGGCCCCCAAAGCGAGCAAACAGGAACAGTTTGTAAAAGCGGTTGACCCACGGCTTGAGCACCATGCCCAACCACGGACCGGCAAACGGAGCCACCAGGATGGCCGGGGCCGCCACCAACTCCCGCAACAGCCCACGCCGGTACCCGATGAAGGCAAAGAGGACGATCACCGCAAAGGCAACCGTCAACTGGTCCAGGCGGACCGACTCCGACACGGGCAACCTCCATGGCTACGAACGACGCGCGCCCGCCACCCGCTCCAACTCGGCGATGATCTCCCGGCATGCCTTTGGCCTGGCCAGTCCCTTGGCAGCGACAGCCATCGCTGCCAGTTGGGCCGGGTCCTGCAGCAACCCCCGCACAGCGGGTAATAGCTGCTCGCGCAGGTCGGAATCATTTATGACGAGTGCTGCGCCCCGGTCCTTAAGGTAGGTCGCGTTCTGAGATTGGTGTCCTCCGGCAAAGCTACCGGGCACCAGGATGCTGGGCACGCCTACCGCCGGGAACTCTCCGAGTGTAGCTGCCCCCGCTCGGGCAACCACCAGGTCGGCCGCCCACAACAGGTCGGCCATCTCTTCTTCAACATACGAGTATATGCTGTATTTGCCGCGAACACAAGTGCCCAGGTCCTTTGCTGCCGCCTGCACGCGCTCAAAGTCGCGTGTGCCGGTCAGGTGGAACACGCGCGCCTGGCTCAGCAAGTCGGGCAGAGAGGCCAACACCGCATCGTTGATGTTGCGTGCCCCGCTACTGCCTCCCAACACCAGGAGCATGGGCTCGCTGGCTTCCACGCCCAGGCGCCGGCGGGCTGCGACCCGGTCTCCCTTTAGCAGATGAGGCCGCACCGGGTAACCGGTCACGACCGTCTTGCCCCGCGGCAGCTTGCGCTGAACTTCGGGGAACGAGACGGTCACTCGCTGCGCCAGATACGCCAGCGTGCGCACCGCCAGCCCCGGCTCCATATCGGGCAGGCAGACAGCGACCGGTCGGCGGGCCAGCGAGCCGGCCAAAGCCACGGGCACAGAGACGTATCCCCCAGTCACCAAGATCACATCCGGGTCAAAGCGTCGCACCTCGCGCAGCGCCTCGTTGGTGCCCCGAGCGACTTTGCCCAGGTTCCTGGCCAAGCGCCAGGGCGCCATTCCCACCACCGCCCCTGCCGCAATGGGCGCAAAGGGCACGCCATGCTTGCGGGCCAGGCCCTCCTCCGTGGCGCCGGCCCGTCCCAGGAAGAGCACGTCAGTCTCCGCGCCACCGGGCAAGCTCCGCAGAGTCTCCAGCACGGAAAGCAGCGGGTACACATGCCCGCCGGTGCCCCCTCCTGCGACCATCAATCGCCTCATCGACCACCTCGAGCGCCACTGTTCCGCGATACGCTAAGCAGCAGACCAACCGCGGCCATCGATGTCACCAAAGAAGAACCACCAAAGCTGATCAGCGGCAGCGTGATGCCGGTAAAGGGAACGGTGGCCGTCACAACACCAATATGCAGGGCCGCTTGGAACACGAACAGGCTGGTTATGCCGGTGGCCAGCAGCGCCCCAAAGGGGTCACGGCAACGCTGGGCAACGCGCAGGCCGCGGAAGGCCAGAAAGCCATACATGGCAATGATCAGCAGCCCGCCGATCAACCCCAGTTCTTCGCCAATGATAGCAAAGATGGCATCGGTGTGCGGGGCGTACAGGTAGCCCATCTTCTGCACGCTATTCCCCAAGCCCGCGCCGGTAGCCCCACCACTTTGTAGGGCATAGATGGCCCGGGTCGTCTGAAACCCCTTGCCAAGGGGGTCGCGCAGCGGGTCGGTCAGAAAGGTGACCACACGGTTCCAGCGATAGGTCGATGTGCGCACCAGGACTAGCAGCGAAGCCCCGCCGACCACGCCGCCGATCAAGAGCTGCAACACATCGGCCCCGGCGACAAAGAACATGGCCACCGCCGTGCAGACGATCAGGAAGGCGGTGCTAAAGTTCGGCTGCAGAACGATCAGCCCAGTGACCAGCCCCAGAAGGATGGCAAACGGCACCATCCCGTATGTTAGCTGGCGAATCTTTTCGCCCTTGGACGCCAACCAAGCCGAGATGTAGATGATTACCGCCAGCTTGACAAACTCGCCCGGCTGCACCGAGTTGCCGCCCACCAACCAACGCTGAGCCTGGTCCTCCCCGCCACGCAAAAGGAGCAGGACGGTCAGCACCAGGAGTGCCCCGGCCATGATAGGCACGGACCAGCGCCGCCAGGTGTCGTAGGGAATCAGCGCCATCGCCAGTAGGCCAACCAGGCCGATTCCCGCCCACTGCAGTTGGCGCAACAAAAAGTAGGTCGTCGGCTTCCCGGCCAGGTCCATATCCAGGCCGAAAGAGGCGCTATAGACCATGACCAGCCCCAGAACGAGCAGGGCGGCCACTGTCAGCAACAGCGGGTAGTCGAACCCACGTAGGTTGATGCGCCTTGCCAATGCGGACATCGCGTTTACCTCACGGTGGTGGCTCTGATGCTCAAGGCAACGCCCTCACAGCCTGCTGGAACGCCCGGCCGCGCGCGGCATAATCGGCGTAGGCATCAAAGCTTGTGCCTCCCGGCGAAAGGAGCACGACGTCTCCCGGCCGGGCCACCCTGGAGGCCAAAGCCACGGCCTCCTCCATCGTCTCGCAGATATGCACGGGCGGGCCGTCCTGGTCCGGGTCGCCGCCCACAGCCTCCGCCAGAGCACGCTGAAGCAACGGGGCCATCTCTCCAAAGCAGATCAACTCGCGCACCCGCTCACGGACCAGCGCCGCCCAGTCTTCCCAGGGCAGGTGCTTATCTCGCCCACCGGCCAGGAGCACGATCGGCTCCCGGAACGAACGCAGGGCGGCGATGGCTCGCTCCGGCGAGGTGGCGATGGAATCGTTATAGTAGCCGACCCCATCACGCTCTCGCACCAACTCCAGCCGGTGTTCCACACCAGCAAAGGAGGTGGCCACGGCGGCCATGGCTGCGGATGTCGCACCGGCCGCCCCACTGATTGCGCAGGCGGCCAGCACGTTGGCCACATTGTGCCGCCCCCTGAGCCTGAGTTCGCTCGCGCTGCAGACCCGGAAGCGCTCCCCAGGCTCCGGCGCCCAGATCAGGTTGTCACCCTCCAGATAAGCACCCTGCGCTACAGGGCCGGCCAGGCTGAACTCGAGCAAGCGCCCCACGCAGAGGTTGCGCAGCCCGGAGGCAATGGGATCGTCCGCGTTCAGCACGGCCCAGTTGCCTGCCTCTTGGTAACGCAGGATGTTGGCCTTGGCCGCCACATAATCATCCATCGAAGGGTGCCTATCCAAGTGGTTCGGCGTTACGTTCAACACCGCCGCGCCGGCCGGGCTCCAGCCCGGCGGCGGAAAGGCCGGCGCGGCCGCCGTCGCCGGGGCAAACCCTTCCAGTTGAAAGCTCGAGAGTTCCATCACCACGCGGTCCTCAGGGCGGATGCTATCCACCTGGCCGATGAGCGGGCGGCCGATGTTCCCGCCGACATGAGTGCAAAAGCCGGCTTCCGCCAAGATCATGCCGACCAAAGTCACCGTCGTCGTCTTGCCGCTCGAGCCGGTGATGCCGGTCACAGGGGCCGCACAGAGGTGCGTGAAAAGCCGCGTTTCGCTGCTCAGTGCCAGCCCGCGCCGACGCGCCTCGACCACCACGGCACTATCGCCGGGAACGCCAGGGCTGACGAAAAAGACATCGGCGTCCAAGACCTCCGCCGGATGGCCGCCCAGGAGGTAACGAACATCCAGACCCGCCAGTTCGGCCATGGCGGGGGCTAGCACCTCCGGCCCCTTCATGTCGCTGACTGTCACCCGCGCGCCGTGCCCGGCCAGAAAGCGCGCCAGCGCCGTCCCCTCTCGTCCCAGGCCGATGATCGTCGCCCGCAGCCCAGACAACCGTACACCCATCGCCGCTACCTCAATGCCGCCAGCAGCACGCCGGCCAGCGCCAGCACGGCGCCCAGCGCCCACGAGCGGAGCACGATATGGGTCTCGGACCAGCCGAGCAGTTCAAAGTGACAATGCAGCGGCGCCATACGAAAGATGCGCCGGCCTTTGCTGAGCTTGTAATAGCCTACCTGCAAAACCACCGATAGAGCCTCAGCTACAAAGATCGCCCCAACCAGCGGCAAGAGCAGCCAATCCTCAGTCAGCAGGGCTGCCGAAGCCAGGCCGGCGCCCAGGGCCAGGGCGCCTACATCGCCCATAAAGACCCTGGCAGGGTGAATGTTGTACCACAGGAAGGCCAGAATGGCTCCGACAAACACCGCGCTAAAGAGAGCAACCGGCAGGTTCATGGCCGGCGCCGCCAGCGCGATCAGGCCAAAGGCGGCGAAAGCCAAGGACGCTGTGCCTCCCGCCAACCCATCGAGGCCGTCGTTAAAATTCACCGCGTTGACCATGCTGACGATGACAAACGTTGCCGCTGGGATATAGCCCAGCCCCAGGTTCAGCGAGCGGCCCAGCAGAGGGATCTCCACCGTGCGCGGCGCGCCGGCCAGGTAGAGCGCCACTGCACTCACCAGGCCCAACCCCACCTGCCAGGGAAACTTGCCCCGCGCCAGCCAGCCGTACCCGCTGACATCTCTCAGGCCGCGCAGATCATCGACGGCCCCAAGGGCACCGAACAAGAGGGTCGCTACGATGGGCGCCCAGAGGCGAGGCTCGCGCAGGGCCAGCATCCCGCCAAAGAGAAGCACAGGTACCAAGAACAGGATGCCGCCCATCGTAGGCGTGCCCCGTTTCACTTCATGGCCACGGGGCCCATCCACGCGGATTTGTTTGGCGATTCCCTGCGACTGCAACCAGGCGATCAGGTGCCCTCCCCATGGCACCGTCGCTACAAAGGTGCCTGCAACCACCAACAAAGCGGCGATCACGCCCCCTCCTTACTCAGGACGGCCACAATATCTTCGAGGGCCACGGCGCGCGAGGCCTTGATCAGCAGCCAGTCCCCCGGCCTGAGGCGCTCGCGTACCCAGGCAGCAGCCGCCAGGCGGTCTTCGAAGGCCTCGATGGCTTTGCCGGACCCGGCGCGCCGGGCCTCGTCGGCAATCCAGCGTGCGCGGGACCCCACAGTCACGAGCACATCCAGAACCTGCGCCGCCCGGCGCCCCACCTCGCGATGGCCCTGCTCTTCGTAACTCCCCAGTTCCAGCATATCTCCCAGCACAGCCAGGCGCCTGCCGTCCAATTCGTTCAAAAGGTCAAGGTCGGCCAGGGTTGAGGCCGGGCTGGCGTTGTAAGAGTCGTCCAGAATCGTCGCCCCCGCAGCACCCTCAACAATCCGCAGACGCCCCAGCCCAGGGCATCCGGCCAGACCTGTCGCTATCTGCTCTGGTGAGAGCCCCTCGCCAAGGCCTACGGCCGCCGCCGCCAGGGCAGCATAGACGTTGTGCCGGCCCAGCCAGGGCAAGTTCATCGTCCACTCGCGGCCTCGGAAGCGAAAGCAAGCCACAATGCCCTCCAAGCCGCGGCTCTCTACGCTCTCGGCACGCAGGTCGCAGCCCTCTGTCAGGCCGTAGGTGACGACCTCGGAAGCAGGTGTCGCCTCGGCCATAGCCCGCACACGCTCATCATCGCCGTTGAGAACAAGCACCCCATCGCGCGGCAAGCCCTGTGCCAGCTCTGCTTTCGCCTGCGCGATGGCCTCGATCGAGCCCAGACGCTCCAGGTGGATGGGACCTACGTTGGTCACCACTCCGACCTGCGGAGCGGCAATCTCGACCAGGCGCGCAATCTCGCCCAGCGCGTACATGCCCATCTCCAACACAGCGCGCTCATGGTTCGCTTCTAGGTTCAGGAGCGTCAAGGGCAGGCCAATCTCATTGTTATGGTTCCCGGCGCTCTTGAGCACCGAGTAGTGCGAGGCAAGGGCAGCGGCAATGGCCTCCTTGGCACTCGTTTTGCCCACGCTGCCCGTCACCGCGATCATCCGGCAGGCGGCATGACGCTTTCGCCACCCGGCGGCCAGTTCCTGCAGCGCGCAAAGCACATCCGGGACCAAGAGGCCCAGCGGCTCGGCACCGTCTGCCTGCTCCGGGAAATCACCCTGCACCGGCAGGACCCTGCAGCCGGCTACCGGACGGCTGATCAGCGCGGCCGCTGCCCCGCGCTCAAACGCATTGCCGGCATAGTCGTGGCCGTCCTGCTTCTCGCCCTGCAGAGCCACAAACAGGCTGCCGGGCGTTGCCTGCCGCGAGTCGATCACGATGGAGCTAATGGCGCGCGCGGCAAGAGGACCCTGTGGCTCCGGGCCTCCGGCCAACAAACTCCAAAGTGCTCCCAGAGAGAGCAAACCGTTCCTCCTCAACCACAGTACTCACGCAGTCGGACCCTCCCGCAGGTTCCGCGACCTGTTCTGTTGGCGGAATCGCTGCTTCCGGGTAGATCCGTCGTCGTTGCACCCTACCCAAACCTGCGGGAGGGTGCCACCACGCATGTACTATCAACCAGCGAGTGCCTAACCCGTTATCTCGGCCCGTTATTATACCCATTCGGCGCTGGTCACCAAGTTGAAGCTTTGCGGGCAGAGGCGCCGCTCATCCCCCAGCGACCCTGGCCCCATCCGGCGGCACGCCCATATAGGCGCATAACTCGCCGGCCAGGTCCCGCCATACGGGTGCGGCCGACTGCGACCCCCAGGGTGCCAACCTCGGGTAATCCAGCTTGACCAACACAACAAAGCGCGGGTCATCGGCCGGCAAAAAGCCGGCGAACGAGGCAATAACCACCTGATCATCATACCGGCCATCGACAATCATCTGCGCCGTACCCGTCTTGCCTGCCGATGTGTAATTGGGCACGACGGCCAGATCGGTCTCGATCGGCAGCGCATCGGCCATCATCGCTGTCAGCGTGGCCGCCGTCTCCTCCGAGATGACCCGGCGCACCGGCTGAGGCGTGGCCTGCCAGACCACCTCGCCATCCTGCATAATCCGATCCACGACGTACGGCTTCATGAGCACGCCGCCGTTGGCCACAGCAGCCACCGCGTTCACCATTTGAATGGGCGTCACCGCCAAGCCCTGGCCGAACGAGTTGGTGGCCAGGTCGGCAGGATACCAGTTTTCCGTGCCCGGAGTGCGGATCAGCCCGGGCGCCTCGGCGTCCAGATCAATGCCGGTGGGCTTGCCAAACCCAAAGCGGCGCACCGCATCATAAAAAGCGGGGGCACCCAGCCGATCGGCGACATAGATTGACCCCAGGTTCAGTGAATAGGCCAGCACATCCACCATGTTGCAGATGCCGTGGGCCTCGCGGTCCCAGTTCATGAAGGTGCGCCCGCCATAGACGAGGTGCCCGGCGTCATAATAAGTGTCGCCCGGCCGGACCACACCGGCATCCAGCGCGGCGGCCATCGTCACAATCTTGAACACCGAGCCCGGCTCGTATTGGTGGCCGACCGCTGTATTGGCGTAGGCCTCTACAGAGTCGACGTTACCATAGTTGTTCGGGTCAAAGCCCGGCGCAATGGCCATCGCCAGCACCGCCGCCGTGTGCGGCTCCATGACGATAATCACGCCGCTATCGGCTTCGTACTGCTCGAGCGCGTCGTCCAGGTGCTTCTCGGCAGCTCGCTGGACTACCCGGTCGATAGTCAAGACCAGATCCGCGCCATTCCGCGGCGCCCGCACAATAGGCAGATCGAAAAGCACCTGAGGCGCATCGGCTGCCTCGGAGCCATCGGAGCCGCGCAGCCGCGCATCGTAGCGCCCCTCGACCCCACAGACGCCCTTGCGCTCGGCATTGACAAAGCCGAGCGTCGCGGCCGCCATCTGGCCTTCCGGGTAGTAGCGCCCCGGTCGCAAGTCCAGCTTGAGGCCCAGGATGCCAAGGTCCCTCACCGCTCGCCCCTTGTCGACCGGCAATCCCTTGGCCAGCGGGACCCAGCTCGCATCCGTGCTCAGGGCTTTCGCCAGCTCCTCCTCGGCCACCCCCAGGAGCGGCGCCAGGATGCCGGCGACCTGCTCAGTGTCGGTGATCATCGCCGGCGAAGCGCCCACATCATAGACCACCGATGGAATGGCCAGATAGTGCCCGTTGCGATCCATGATAGAGCCGCGCCAGGCCACAGCTCCCAAGTCGAACTCGTCAGCCGGCGCGTTCTGCAGCACATCGCCACGCCGTACCACCTGCCAGTAGACCAGGCGTGCAATCAGCAGGGTGGCCATTAGGGCGAAACAGACGGCCAGGAAGGCAAGGCGGTTCGATTTGGCCCTCTGAAACTCCGCGGACACCGCGGCACCTCCATACACCTCGCGCCTCGGGCGGCGCGAGTCTTGCTGACACTAGAATCCGCCCGAGGCAGGCGGGCACTCACCACCAGGTACATGCCTGGCGCACCGACCCAGACCTCGGGCAGGCAGCAGAACACGTGCTCTCAGCCGGTGCGCTGATCGCCAAAGCGGCAGGCGCTCCAGCAACGCAAAACCAGCTTTGGCAAGCTATGCTCCAACCGGTCGCTTCCGTCAGCGCGACACCTCCGAGCCGGCCACATCCTGCTGTCGGAAGCCAGAAAAAAAGTCGCGCCAGGTGCTGCCGGCGCTCGCGGCTTCATCCACAGCGCGGGCCGACCCAGGAGTGCGCCGCACCGTCGCCGGTGCGCTCTCCGGCACTGTGCAAGCCAGGTAAGGGCCCATCACCGGCGCATCGACCAGGCCCAGGCGCGCCGAACGCTCTTCAACAGTGGTTAGGCGTTCGGCCGTGCAGATGGCCTGGCGCAAGGCGAGGTTGTCTACCCATAGCTCGCGCTGCTCCCGTTCGGCTTCGCCCAAGCGATAACGCAGTCCAGCGGCTACACTAGCCTGCGACAGGTAGAGCACACCAGCAAAAGCTGCCAGAGCCAGAAGCCCAACCACCAGGACAAGAGAATGATAATCCACGCGTGTAGCTCCACGCGTGGATCCCACTCGCCGCGAGCTGGCGAGCGACGTTGCAAGGCGACGGCCGGCCATGATGTTGCTCCTTTGATGACGTCCGTTGCTCGACTCTATGAACGGTGCCGAACGAGCCGGACCGCGTAGAGACCGGACGCAGACGGCTCGTATGGCATATCCCTGGGTTGCCTTGAGGTCAGATAACCTTCTCCACTACCCTTAACCGGGCGCTGCGGCTGCGCGGGTTGGCCGCGACTTCTGCCGCCGAGGGCTGTATCGCCCTGCGCGTCAGCCGGCGAATACGTGGTTGATGACCGCAGGTACACACGGGCGCCCCCACCGGGCAGATACACCCGCCGGCCTCACGCCGAAAGAACTCTTTGACAATGCGATCTTCAAGAGAGTGAAAGGCGATAACCGCCAGCCGGCCGCCTGTGCCCAGGATATCGAGTGCCTGAGGCAGCATCCGCTCCAGGGTGCCCAACTCGTCGTTCACGGCAATACGCAGAGCCATGAACACCCGCGTCGCCGGATGGATCCGCCCCTTCTGGCCGACCGTGCGCGCCACAAGCCTGGCCAGTTCGGCAGTGGTCCGAATCGGGCGGCTCCTGACGATCGCCCGAGCGATGGCGCGCGATCGACGCTCTTCACCGTAGCGATAGAACAGGGTGGCCAGTTCGTCCTCGGGCAGGTCATTGACCAAGTCAGCCGCTGTTGCCGTTCCCGCCTGCGGGTTGAAGCGCATGTCCAGCGGCCCCTCTTGCTGGAACGAAAACCCGCGCTCGGGGTCCGTCAGCTGGCGCGACGAGAGCCCCAGATCAGCGAGAATACCCTCGGCCCCCAGGAAACCGGTCTCCGAGGCCAACTCGGAGATCTCATCGAAGAACCCTTGCCGAACGACGGCCCGCTCGCCGAACTCGGCCAGGGCAGAACGCGCGTACTCGGCGGCTGCGGGGTCGGCATCGATAGCCAGCAGCCGGCCATCGGGGGAAGAGCGTTCGAGGATAGCCCGCGAGTGCCCCGCTGCCCCCACGGTGAGGTCGATGTACCTCCCAGCAGGGGCGGGCTCAAGGCCGGCAAGCACCTCCTGCAACAGCACCGGGATGTGCTCAATGCCCCCAGCAGGCTCTTTTGCTCTCTCGCTCAATCCTAAATCCCTAGCCCGGCCAGATGTTCGGCGCTCAGCCCACCGCTCTTGATGACCGATGACTGCAACTCTTGCCACCGCACCGGATTCCACAGCTCGATCCGCGAGCTCAGGCCGGTGATGATAACTTCGCTGTCCAACTGAGCATAGGTACGCAGGTGGGCAGGGATGAGTATCCTTCCCTGCCTATCCATGCCGCTATCATCGGCATTCGAGAACATTAGCCTGGCCAGGCTGCGCGCGTCGGAGTTGGTGATCGGCAGAGCCTCGATGCGAGTGGCCAGCTCCCCCCACTTGACCAACGGGAAGACAAAGAGGCACCCATCCATTCCCAGCGTGACCACGAGGCCTGTCGCCAGGCCCGGCCGGAACTTGGCGGGCATCGTCAGGCGCCCTTTGCTGTCGATGGTGTGCTCGAACTGGCCGAGGAACATTTCACCCCCAAACCCGGCGCACGCTACGGCTCGCGGGCTCGGCCCCAGTAGCTGACCACATCGGGTTCCGATGGCCTGCAGCAGGCCTCAGTGAGTTGGCCAAAGCCCCTGACAACAGACATCGAAACCGCTGCGGGCCGCTACCGGCATGCTCCCTCGCGTGGCCCTGCCACCCACTATGGCCCATTATACACCACTTTCACCCACTTTGCCAGAACCGCCCCCCATTTCGGGCCGTTTTTAAGGTTGTTTACGCACCTCTCCGAGGTTGCTTTTCCATTAGAATCACGTCTCGGAGCGAGCCGCAGGCCGGAACCGGCGTTTCGATGCCGGACTCGATTGATCAAACGCGCCATCGACTCTCGGAGAAGGGGGGCGAAGGGGGCCTTAACTGGCAGCGCCCCTTCGCCTTTTCAGCGAAGGGGCGCCTCGTGCGGACTGCCTTTGAGAGGATCGATAAGCCGAATTCTGTACTGCCGGCCGGTCGGCCGGCAGCGGTGATCATCTATCTGGGACGGCGGTTGCCCGCCGCCTCAAGCGACCAACCCGAAGGCCAGGACGAGCAGCCCTGCGGTGCGCAGCCCAAAGGGCTCGCACCTCGCCTTCCTACTCGGTCTTGCTCCCGATGGGGTTTACCCAGCCGGCCCAGTCACCTGGGCCGCTGGTGGTCTCTTACACCACCGTTTCACGCTTACCGGCCAGGCCTGGTCCCCCAGGCGCTGGCGGCGCCCTGTTCTCTGTTGCACTTGCCGTCAGGTCGCCCTGCCTGGACGTTATCCAGCATCGTGCTCTGTGGAGTTCGGACTTTCCTCAGGCGGGTCACGCCCGCCCGCGATCACCTGACCCTCTCCAAGGCCCCCAGAGTCTACCATAGCCAGACATAACTGTCAACCTGGTTGACATTCGACCCCGGATGCGCTATCATCCGCCCTAGTCTGTTACCGTACCTCGCAACTCGTCGGATTTGGCGCATGTTTGACGGGTGCGCAGTGCGGGCCTGAATCGAAAGCGCCTGGGAGCAATAATGGTGAGATGGGATGCGGTTCGCCGGGCACGCGAGACCCTGGCAACCGAAGAAGGAGCGATCGTCAAGGACTGGGGCGGCAAGCTGCCCATCGCTCTGGTGTATCCCAACAGCTATTATGTCGGCATGTCTGCTCTGGGTCTGCAGACCCTCTACCGGCTCCTCAACGAACGGCCCGACGTCGCCGCCGAGCGCGTCTTCTGGGCGCAGCGAGAGGTCCCCTACTCCATTGAGAATCAGCAGCCGCTGGCCGGCTTTGCCGTCCTGGCTGTCTCACTCTCCTTCGAGCTTGACCTCTTGCACCTCGTCGAGATGCTGCGCCTAGCGGGGCTGCCCGTCCTCGCGGCTGAGCGCGGCGAGGATGCACCGCTGGTCCTGGCCGGCGGCCCGGTGCCGACGGCCAATCCGGAACTGCTCGCTCCGCTGATCGATGCGGCATTCATCGGCGAGGTCGAGCACGACCTGGATGCACTGGCAGACGTGCTGATCGCCACGGCGGCTGCGCCCCGCAGCGAGCGACGCCAGGCGCTGAGCCGCTTGCCCGGCGTCTATGTTCCCGATGTCAGCTCGGCGCCCGTCCGCCGCGTGCTCGTGGAGGACCTGGATGCGCACCCTGTACACTCGACAGTGCTGACGCCCGATACCGAGTTCGGCGACATGTACCTGGTCGAGATCTCGCGCGGTTGCCCGCGCGGCTGCCGATTTTGCATGGCCGGATACCTCTACCGGCCGCAGCGCCAGCGCAGCGTGGCGACGATCCTGGCCCAGGCTGAGCAGGGGCTGCGTTACCGCCGGACAGTCGGCCTGGTCGGGGCGGCCGTGTCGGACTATACCGAAATCGATGACCTGCTGGCCGGACTGCGCAGCCTGCATGCGCGCATAGCCGTTTCGTCACTGCGCGTGCATCCCCTGCCCGAATCGCTCTTGCAGGCGCTGGCCGACAGCGGCACGCAGACAGTTACCTTGGCCCCCGAGGCCGGCTCTGAGGCGCTGCGCCGCCGCATCAGCAAGGGTGTGCGGCGAGAGCATGTCCTCTCCGCCGCAGAGCGAGTGGCCGACTATGGCTTCTCGCAGGTCAAGTTATACTTTATGATTGGTCTACCTGGGGAGACCGATGAGGATGTGCAGGCTATCACCGAACTCACCCACGAGGTCAGAGCACGCTTTCACCGGCGGGTCACCGTCCACATTACACCCTTCGTGCCCAAGCCGCACACACCCTTTGAGCGCGAGGCAATGGCCGCTGAGAGCATCCTCGATGCCCGCATCAAGCTGCTGACCAGAGCGCTGCGCCCATCCGGGGTCTCTGTGCGCGCCGAAGGCACGGCCTGGTCGCGCGTGCAGGGCGTTCTGGCCCGAGGCGACCGTGCGGTGGGCCGGGCACTCAACGACCTGTCGGGGTCCAGCCTCTCCGGTTGGCGCAAAATGGTGCGCCGCTCCGGCCTGGACGAGGAACACTACCTGGGTGCGCGCGATGCTGCCGAGGCGCTGCCCTGGGACGTGGTGCGTGATTGCGCCACCGTAGGCGCCGGCAGCCCAACCCCGGAGGTTGACCGAGCTTGACACGGAATGCCGGCAGCCGGACCCGACCTACCGGACAGGACACACGATGTAGCAAAGTAGGCAGGTGAGCAGGGCGCCTATGGGCCACACTCTATTACGAATCGAAGCGCAGGGCCTGGTGTATTATCAGTTTGCCGCACTTTGTGGCCAAGGGGGCGTGGCCCATGCATTGTTCACCCGCCTCGGCGGGGTCAGCCTGCCCCCCTATGCCAGCCTGAATGTAGGCGCCAGCGTGGGCGACGACCCGCAAGCAGTCAACGAGAACCGGCGCCGCATGTATGCCGCGTTCGGCCTGAGGGAAGACCAGGTGGTCAGCCCGCACCAGGTTCATAGCACGATAGTGGCTCAAGTGGGGCGAGCCGACGGCGGCAGGCTGCTCCCCGCCACCGACGGCTTGGTCACGGCAGAGAGGGGCGTGGCGCTCTTTCTGCGCTTTGCCGACTGCACGCCCATCCTACTCTACGATGCGCAGCGGCAAGCGGTCGGCCTGGTCCACGCTGGCTGGCGAGGCACCCTGGAGGGGATCGCTGCCGAGGGAGTGGCAGCCCTGGCCCGCCATTTCGGCAGCCGCCCCCAGGATCTGTGGGCAGGGATAGGCCCCTGCATCGGGCCCTGCTGCTACGAGGTCGATGCCGCGTTGGGGCGCGCTTTCAGCGAGCGCCTGGGGGCGGGCGTGGTACGCCCGGGGCGAGAGAGGCACTTTCAGTTGGACCTGGCCGGAGCCAATGAGGCAATCCTGCGCCAGGCGGGTGTGAGCCGTGTCGAGCAGGCGCGGCTGTGTACAGCCTGCCACGTCGACGAGTTCTTCTCGCATCGTCGCGAGGGCGGGCACACGGGCCGGTTGGGCGTGTTGCTTGGCCTGTTGTAGGGCCAGGCTGGGAAAGACAGGGAACCGGGAATGGGAAGCGAGCAGGAACTCGAGACTCGGCTGGAGGCAGTGCGGGAACGCGTGGCGGCCGCAGCGGCCCGAGCAGGGCGCCGCCCGGAGGCGGTGCGCCTCATTGCCGTAAGCAAGACCGTTGCGCCGGAGCGCATCGCGGCCCTCACGGCGATGGATGTGCACAGCTTTGGCGAGAACAGGGTGGAGGAGGCGGAGGCCAAATGGCCTGCCCTGCGCTCCCTTTTGGGCGCAGAGACCTTTGCGGCGCAGCGGTGGTGCCTGATCGGCCACCTGCAGAGCCGCAAGGCGCGGCGAGCCGTTGAGCTGTTTGACGAGATACACTCCCTCGACAGCGTCAGACTGGCCGCCCGCCTGGACCGGCTCTTGGCCGGCCGCGAGCAGCCCCTGCCGGTGCTGTTGGAGGTCAACGTCTCCGGCGAAGCGTCCAAGTACGGCCTGGATGCCGCAGCCTGGCCGGACGATACGGAGCAAACAGCCAGGCTCTTCGACCAGATCGAGGTCATTCTCGGTCTACCGAACCTGGCCGTGCAGGGCCTGATGACGGTAGCGCCCCTGGTGCCCGACCCAGAGGCCGCGAGGCCGGTATTCAGGCGCCTGCGAGAACTGCGCGATGTCCTGGCCCGCCGGTGGCCGGGGCGCTCATGGCAACAGCTCTCGATGGGGATGAGCGACGACTATGAGGTAGCCATCGAGGAAGGTGCGACCATAATTCGGCTCGGGCGGGCCATTTTCGGCCCACGGACAAGCTAATGCTGCCCTTTGCCGCGGCCATACGGCCGGGCGAGCAGCCGGCTCTAGAAGGGAACCTTAGGCCATGAGCGCCTTACAAAACACACGTCTCGCCTTTATCGGCACTGGGATCATGGGCGAAGCCATGATCAAGGGCCTGCTCGGACGGAAACTGGTGCCTCCGCAGGCCATCATCGGTAGCGACCCGTATGTGGCTCGCGGTGTCGAGCTGGCCGAGCGCTACGGCATCGAGTGCGTCTCCGACAACGCTGTGGCAGCACGCCAGGGGCAGATCGTCATCCTGTCGGTCAAGCCGCAGGTCATGCCCGTGGTTCTGCCTCAGCTCAAAGGCCAACTGCGCCCGGACGCCCTGGTGCTGACGATTGTCGCCGGGGCACGCGTCGAGACTATTGCCAGAGGGCTGGGCCACCACAAGATTGTGCGCGTCATGCCCAATACTCCGGCACAGATCGGCCAGGGCATCTCCGTCTGGATGTGCACGCCCGAGGTCGATGAGCTGCAGCGCGAACAGGCGCAGACGATCCTGCAGGCACTGGGTGAAGAAGTGTTTGTCGATAACGAGGATTATTTGGACATGGCCACTGCCCTCAGCGGCACAGGTCCGGCCTACGTCTTCCTGTTCATGGAAGCGCTCATTGATGCCGGCGTGCACATGGGCTTTTCCCGGCGGGTGGCCGAGCAACTGGTGCTGCAGACGCTGCAAGGCTCGGTGGCCTACGCTCGCCAGTCGAGCCTGCACCCGGCAGAGCTGCGAAACCAAGTGACGTCGCCCGGTGGGACCTCGGCAGAAGCGCTGTACCAACTCGAGAAGGGAGGCCTGCGGACCGTCATCTCGCGTGCTATCTGGGCGGCTTACCAAAAGTCCTGCTATCTCGGTGGACTGACCAATGGAGGGTCTCCTAACGAATGAACTGGCTGTATTCGTTCATCGATCTGCTATTCTATGCTCTGAACCTGGCGATACTGATACGCGTGATCCTGTCGTGGCTCAACGTCAACCCCTACCATCCGCTCGTATCGCTGGTATACCAGATCACAGACCCGATACTCCTACCCCTGCGCCGCATCATCCCGCCCTTGGGCATGATCGATGTCACGCCCATCGTCGCCATGATCCTGCTCTCGCTCGTCCAGCGGTTGCTGCTCGTGACGCTCGCAGGGCTGCTCTAGCCGCAAGCAAGCAGCCAGCGACCGTGCCGCTATCCTGAGGGGTCTGCTGTGCCCACGATGCGCGTGCAGCAGGCCCCCTTTTCTTGAGCCGGAGGTGATGTATGGCCAGGTGGATCATAGCCGCAAACGAGCAGGGGGTAACCATCGCCCTGCAGGTCATTCCGCGGGCGCGGCGCAGCGAGGTCACGGGGCTGCACGGCGATGCGCTCAAAGTCCGCCTTGCCGCGCCGCCGGTCGAAGGCGCCGCCAACGAGGCGCTGATCGCCTTCCTGGCCGACAGGCTGGGCATCCGCAAACGAGATGTGACCCTCGTCTCCGGCGAGCGCAGCCGCCACAAGCTGGTGCGCATCGAGGGCGTCAGCGCCGCGACGGTCGAGGCTAGCCTGGCGCCCAACAGCGCAGGCTAGCCCCTCACAAGCGCGTCTGGATGGCGCTGCCGCTCTCATAGCGGCGCAGGCCGCGGTAAAACACGAACAGCGCCAGCGCCAACAGCGCCGCAGCCGCTGCCAGCAACTGGGCGAGCCTGGGCCAGCCCGCGCTGCGCACAAACTCGGCAGGCAGCGCGCCCACAAAGGCCGCAGGGATGACCGTGAAGAGCAGGAGCTTGGCCGTACCGTCGAACAGATTGATAGGGTAGAGCGAGAAGGTCAGGATGGCGTTCAGCGTCTGCCCAGCCAGGAAGGTGGAATGGCCGAGCCAGAAGGCGAGGCTCTGAACCAGAACGAGAAAGCTCAGAAAGACCGTCATCGACAGCAGTGTGCCGAGCAGATAGCGCACAACAGCGTCAGGCGTCCAGAACCCGGCCGCCGCAAAGCTGAGCAGGCCGTAGAGAGCATCTCCCAGCCCGCTGACACGGCTCTGGCTGGCCAGAACGTGCAGCAAGACCGGCCGCGGCAGCGAAAGGTAATAGTCGAGCTGGCCGCCGGCGATCACGTCG
The DNA here is from genome assembly GCA_034428955.1 of Anaerolineae bacterium. Classification (GTDB taxonomy): domain Bacteria; phylum Chloroflexota; class Anaerolineae; order SpSt-313; family SpSt-313; genus DAOUGZ01. Next base: position 36,468 of record DAOUGZ010000158.1, read on the forward strand.
GAGAGGGTCAGCACGTTCCCGAAAAAGTAGACGCCCAGCCCAAACCCGGCCGCGGTAATCCCGAAGAGCAGGAACATATCGTTCAGCCCCCATCCCCGCACCCGCTCAAAGCGATCGAAGAAGAGCACCCAGAACAAAAAGTAGACCGCATTGTTCAGCATCATGCCCAGGACCTGCGAGAGGAAGGACGCCCGGTACTCCATTGCCGCCAGCAGGTTGGCTTTCCACAGCGCCGTCAGGAAGGATAACTCGCGCCTCATCGCCGTTTACCCCCCGTTGATCACCAGGCGCGATACGCCACGCCGGTAGAAGAAGCCCAGCAACAGCCCCAGAACGACCAACCAGAACGCTTGCAGACCCAGCAGGCCCACAAAGCGGCCCAGGCCCGGCTCCACGAACAGCCGGGCGGGACCGTAGACGGTGTAGGCAAAGGGCAATGCCTGTGCCACCTGCCGCAGCCACAGCGGCAAAAAGTCGAGGGGAATCAGCATGCCGCCGAGAACAAAGACGACTTTGGAGTAAATCCACTGAAAGGCCGTGATATCCTCCACTACAAAGGCAGCAAGGCCGATCATCGCCTCGAGGCAGTAGTCAATGCCCCAGGCCGCCGCAACCGTCGGCACCACCAGTAGCCACCCCCATGCGTCCGGCGGCGGGCCCACAGCCAGCCAGGTGAGGGCGCCACCGGCCACAGCGCTGCAAGCAAAGCCTGCGACGCCATCGGCCAGGCCGGTAGCAAGCTGGTAGAGGAGTAGGTTGTACGGCTTGTTGAGCAGGTAAGCGATGGAACCATCTTTCACCGCGCGGGCGATTGCGTCCCATGGGCGAGGTCTGCTCAGCCAGACCGCCTCGGCCAGCGTCAGGTACCAGAGCGTCTGGCGGAGGGTGAGTCCGGCGACCGCCTCCTCCCCAGTGGAAGCATAGGTCGCCCGCCACAGATAGATAAACACCCAGAGGAAGATGAGAATGCCCAGGCTGCGGCCTGCGAGGTCCGCGGGGTAGGCCAGGGCCGCGATCAACTGCGTTCTGAACATGGCCCCATACTTGGCCCCCACCCGCAGTGCGGCAGGGCGAGCCCCCACGTGCCAAGCAATGGGCCGGCCTCCTACGCGCTGAGCAGCAGGGCGGGCTCCCACGCCCGCCGCCTCAGCAGTATCGGTCTCTTCTCTAGCGTTGCGGTATATCGTCATTCCGCCCCACCCCCGCCCTCATCCTGTGCCGTTGCCGGCACCTCGGTGTTCTCATAGATAGTGCGAATGACCTGCTCGAGAGAGGGGTCGGAGATGGTCACGTCGACCAGGTTCCCGGCAGAGGCCAACCGCGCGATGACCGCCTCTACCGGCGTGGCGCGGGTATCGAACTGCAACTTGGCCCCATAGCGCCCGAGCTTGAGCACCTCGGTGCCGGCGACGCCAAAGTCAGCCGGCAACTGGGCGGCGTAGCGCACCTCGACCGTCTTGGAGGTCAGATAGCGGCGCTTTAGGGCCGAGACCGTGTCCTGATAGACGATCTGCCCGTGGTTGATGATGATCACCCGCCGGCAGAGTGCCTCAATGTCCCCTGCGTCGTGGGAGGTCAGCAGCACCCCAACCCCCTCGCTCTCGCTCATTGTGCGGACCGTGTCGCGAATGCGCTGCTTGGCCACAACGTCCAGGCCGATGGACGGCTCGTCCAGCAGGAGGAGCTGGGGACGATGCAGAAGCGAGGCCGCCACCTCGCAACGCATCCGCTGCCCCAGGGAAAGCTTGCGCACCGGTGTCTCCAGCAAGTCCGAGATCTCGAAAGCCTCGGCGAGGAACGCGATGCGCCGCCGGGCCGTGATCCCGTCCAGTTCATAGATGCGCGCAAAGAGCTCCAGCGTGTCAATCGCCGGCAGATGGTACCAGAGCTGCGGGCGCTGGCCAAAGACCGTTCCGATGCTGTAGGCCAGGCGGCGTCGCTCGCGCCAGGGAACGAGCCCCAGCACGTCCGCCTCGCCGCCCGTGGGGTGCAAAATGCCGGTGAGGATTTTGATCGTCGTGGACTTGCCGGCGCCGTTGGGGCCGATGAAGCCCAACAGCTCCCCAGGCTCCATCTCGAACGAGATGCCACGCACGGCCTCCACTCGCTCCGATTCGGGGCGAACGAGCGCGCGCAAGCTCCCGCGCAGACCGGCGGCCTTGCGCTTGGTGACAAAGGTCTTGCGCAACCCATGTACGGCAATCGCGGGCTTGACAGAGGGCACTCTCCCAGCCTCCTTTGCGCGTTCTCACTATAGTGGCCCAGCTACGCCCTACGCGATGTTTGCTGAATGACCAGGATGTGCTAGAATCCTCATAGTGTTATCCAGCGCCTGCCGCCCCTGGGCAGCAGCGGTCATACCAAGGTTCTCAATGGAGGGACCAGACAATGAGTCAGAGAATCGTCCTGATCGGCGCGGGCAGCACGAATTTCGGCCTGGGCACCCTCGGCGATATCTTTCGCAGCAAGGTCCTCGAGGGCAGCACTATCGTCCTGCACGACATCAACCCAACAACACTGAAAAAGGTCGAGTCGATCGGGCTCGAGTACCTCAAAGAGCACGATCTGCCCTTCACGCTCCTGGCCACCACCGATCGTAAAGAGGCACTCCAAGGCGCCACCTTTTGCATCAGCTCTATCGAGGTCGGCGACCGCTTCGAACTCTGGGAGCAGGACTGGCGCATCCCGCAGCAGTACGGCATCCGTCAAGTGTACGGTGAAAACGGCGGGCCGGGCGGCCTGTTCCACGCTATGCGCATCCTCCCGCCGATCCTCGAAATCTGCGGGGACATCATGGACATCTGCCCGGATGCCCACGTCTTTAACTTTAGCAACCCCATGAGCCGCATCTGCCTGACGGTCAAGCGCAGATTCCCCGAGATCAAGCTGACCGGCCTCTGCCACGAGATACACTCCCTGCCGCACCATCTGCCGGTGATGCTGGAGACCCCGCTGGAGAACCTGGAGATTGTCGCCGGCGGCCTGAACCATTTCAGCGTGCTCCTCAAGCTCACCTACAAGGATACCGGGCGCGATGCTTACCCGGACGTGCGGGCCAAGGCGCCGGCCTATTTCGAGTCTCTGCCGACCTTCGCCGACCTCATGCAGGCTGCGCTGGATGGGGGCGAAATGCCCGAGCCCGGCTCGCGACACTGGGCCGAGCGGGGCCTCTTCAAAATCATCCTGGAGCGCTTTGGCTACCTGCCCATCACCACCGACAGCCACTTTGGCGAGTACATCCAGTGGGCGCACGATGCGGTAGACCATGAGGGCATCCTCGATTTCTACATGGCCTACAAGCGCTGGTGCCTGGAACGCGAGCCCGAGTCCAGAATCGGCGGCTCCGGCGAGCGGGTCATCCCCATGGTCGAGGCCATCGCCACCGACGCCCATCAGGCAGAGCTGGCCGTGAACGTCATGAACGATGGGCTGATCGACAACTTGCCGCGCGACCTGGTCGTGGAGGTACCCGGCGTATTCGATAAGGACGGCGTGCACGGTGTGCCGCTCGGCGCACTGCCCAAGGGCATCGCCGGCCTGTTGAACAACCAAGCCGCCACCCTGGACCTGACCGCCGAGGCCATCCTGAACGGCTCGCGCGAACTGGCGTTGCAGGCCCTCCTGGTGGACCCGGTCGTCGATAGCTACCGCGCTGCCGAGCAGACGCTGGACATGATGCTCAAGGTGCAAAAACAGTATCTGAGTTATATCAAGTAGCAGAATCCGACAGGCCGACGTCACCCCGCCAGAGCGCTTGCATCTCTGCGCAGGTGGCCAGGAGTTCGTCCAGCGTTCCCTGGGCCTCGACCCGGCCATCCTTGAGCACGATGACACGGTCGGCCCGACGCAGAGCGGCCTTACGGTGGGAGACGACCAGGCAGGTCGGGCTGTCTCCACAGAGACTCCCAAAGCCTTGGAGACTTTGGGAGTCTCTGCCCTCAAACAGGCGCTCCCAGAGCAGGCGCTCCGTATCCACATCCAGGGCGCTAGAGAGGTCATCGAAGACGAGCAACTCGGCGCGGCGCACGAACATGCGCGCCGCTGCCACCCACTGAACCTGGCCGCCCGATAAGCGGATCCCTCGTGGCCCGACCTTGGTCTCCAGGCCCTCGTCCATCTCCGCCACATCGCTGTCGAGCACGGCCAGGCGGAGCGCCTGCTCCAGCTCTGCGCCTCAAGGCAATACAGCCGGTCATCACCGGTCTTGGCAACGAACGGCACCTCCGGCAACTCGCCCTTCTCGTAGACGAGCCCGTGGGCGACGAGGTCCTGTGAGGACGCACCCTGCATCAGCGCCTCCATGCGGCCGAAAGAGACCCCAGCCTGCTTGTAGCGCGCCATCAGGATGCCAAACACACCCGTCCACTCGGTCAGCCAGCCCAGGTAGTAGACGAATAAGGCAAAATCGCCGACGGTGAACGTCCCGGCGCGCATAGCGCGCCCAGCCAGGATGAGAATGGCGCCGGTGCTTAGGTTCACCGTGTTCCAAAGGATGGGTTCTAGCTGCCGCCGCCCTGCCATCGCTCATAAATATCCGCGATCACATCATCAATCGGCGCCCGGCGCGTCTCCACGTCCAGGACCTGCGTCTGCGTGGCCGCCTGCTCCAGCAGCGCCGCGATGCGCACCCGTGTCGCATCAAAGACATACGCATGGCGCCCGACCTCGCTCGCCACCAACCTGGCGCCGGTCAGTTCCGGCGCCGAGCCGTTAGGCGTCTCGAGCAAGAGAGTGCGCCGGTCGCCGAAACGCCGGCGCAGGTGGTCGAAATCGCCGTCAAAGGCGATCCGCCCCCGGTCGATCAGCACGATGCGCCCCGCCAATTGCTCCAGCTCGGCCATGTCGTGGCTGGTCAGCATGATCGTCACCCCGCGCTCGCGGTTCAGTTCCCTGATAAAGCGCATGATCTTGCGCTTGGCCAGGACGTCGAGGCCCAGGGTCGGCTCGTCCAGAAAGAGGATCTCGGGCTCGTGCAGGAGCGCCAGGCCCAGGTCGGCGCGCATCTTTTGCCCCAGCGAGAGCTCACGCGCCAAGGTCTGGAAGAACTCGTCGAGTCCCAAGAGTTCTCGTACCAGGCCCAACATGCGCTCGTAGCGGGCCTGTTCGATGCCCCACACCACGCGCTTCCACTCAAAGCTGGCAGCCACGGGGTGATCCCACCACAGCTCGGTGCGCTGGCCAAAGACGACACCGATCCGCCCCACATAGCGCACCCGGTCGCGCATGGGGTCCATGCCCAGGGCGCGGACAGTGCCCGAGTCGGGGGCCAAGACGCTGGAAAGCAGCTTGACCGTTGTGCTCTTGCCGGCGCCGTTAGGCCCGGCGTAAGCGACCACTTCGCCGGCCGAGATGTCCAGGTTTATGTCGCGCAGCGCATGCACCTCACGGACGCGCGGATGCAGCAGGTTGCGCAGGACGTCGCCCAAGCGCTCCGAACGCTGCTTTTGGCGAAAAGTCTTGCAGACGCCGACCAGCTTAACTACGGTGTCCGAAGGCGCTGTATCGCTGTGAGCCAGTTTGGCCATAATGTCTCAAACCTCGGGTAAAGATCCATGCGGCCACCAGGGCCAGTACAAGCCCGGCCAGGGGCGTTGCAGCCCAGGTCCAGGGGCGCGATTCGAGGCCCACCAGGCAGCGGCTGGGGTACCAGGCCACAAAGCCTACCGGCAGAAAGGTCAGCAACCCACCCAGCAGCGCAGGGGCCAGCCCATCCAGAGGAAACATCTTGAGCCCCACCAGCAAGCCTATGGCCGAGCTGGATACTTCCTCCGCGGCCCGGGGCGCCCAAAAGGCCAGGCTGCCCCAGAGATACGAGAAGGCAACGGCCACCATGGCCGACGAGAGCAAACTGACCACCGTCATCGCCAACCAACCGGGCGTAACCGCCAGGCCCAGCCCGCAGACGGCCCAGGCCAACAGGGCGACACCGGTGACCAGAACAGCCGAGCCCGAGAAGGGCATAAAGCCCTCGGTCAAGAGCGACATCCACAGCGGCTGCGGCTGGATGAGCACATGGTCCAGTTGGCCCCGCCCCACGCGGCGGCTGATGTGCGAGATGTTATAGTTGCAGAACATGACCAACAGCCCGTTGACCGTGACGCCGTAGCCGAGCATGAACAGCACCTGCTGCCTGGACCAACCGCCGATCCTGACAAAACGCTCGGCCAGCAGCCAGGTGGCGGCCACACGGCCCAGGCTCAAGACGACATCTGCGACGTTGAAGAGCAGCGCCGTCCTGGCGTCGCGCAGGAGCCAGAGCAGGTCCATGCCGGCATACAGCCGCCACAACTGCAGCAGTCGCCTGAAACCCGCCCTGTGAACCCTAGCCGCCATAGGACACCACCTTCTCCCGGCTGTGCGCCCAGAACCAATGCGCCAGCGGCCAGAGAACCAGCGACCAGCCCGCCTGCACGGCCAGCAAGCGCCATGTGTCCCCCGTACCGGTGTAGATGCTCAGGGGCGCTGAGGCCATCGATGCGAAAGGCAGCCAGGAGAGCACCCTGCCGATCCCCCAGGGCAAGAGCGCCAGGGGCACCAAGGCGCCGGTCAGCAAAAGCGTCACGGCAGAGCGCACATAGTCCAGAGCCCAGCGGTTCAGGTCCAGGGCCACCATCAGCGTGTCGAAGATATAGTCCAGCGCCAGCCCAACGGAGACGGCCAGCGCCAGGCTCACCACAAAGAGCAGCCCCGCGGCCACGCCCGCCGGCCGGGGGTCCACCCCCAACAGAGGCGCAGCCAACAGCAGGGGCAGCGAGAAGGTAGCCAGCCCAAAGCACCAGCGCCCCGCCAGCTCGGCGGCGAACTCGCGAAAGATGCCCACCGGCCGCAGAAAGCGAGTGGTGATGGAGCCGTTCCACAACGCATCATCCATCCCTGTGCGGCAGGCGAATTGCGGGGCAAAGACCTCAGCGACGAGGGTGTAGGTCAGCACCGATTGCATGCCCATCCCCGAGACCTCACCCTTGCCGGCCAGGATGGTGCGCCAGAGCGCCAGGAGCACCAACACACGCACCAAACGCAGCAGATAATCCAGCAGGAACAACGGGCTATCGCCCACATAGCCGGTGGCGGCCATGGCGGCAGTCTTCGCATAC
>DAOUGZ010000159.1:0-1991 GCA_034428955.1 Anaerolineae bacterium
AGATAGGCGCGCAGTTCGGAGGCGCTCGGCGCATCGCCGCACGGCACGGCATAAGCCACCAGCCGCCCGCTGCCTGGCGCATCCTCACGCAGGGTCACGGCCGCCGCGCTGAGCGCCGGGTGTTCCGCGAGGCGCGCCTCGATCTCGCCCAACTCGATGCGAAAGCCGCGCATCTTGACCTGTTGATCGATGCGCCCCAGGAACTCGATCTGGCCGTCTGCACGGTAGCGCACCAGGTCACCGCTACGGTACAGGCGCGCCCCGGGCATGAACGGATCGGGGACAAAGCGCGCGGCAGTCAGTTCGGGCTGGTTCAGGTAGCCCTCGGCCAGGCCCACCCCACCGATATGCAGTTCACCGGGCACCCCAGCGGGCACCGGCTGCCCGCGCTCATCCAGGACGTACAGCCGGGTGTTCGGGATCGGGCGACCGATGGGCGGCCCCCCCGCCTCCTCACGGTTACAGAGAGCCATGGACGCACAGACCGTGGTCTCTGTGGGGCCATAAGCATTGTAAAAGCGCCGCCCCGGCGCCCACCGCGCAACGATCTCGGCAGGGCAACTCTCGCCCGCGGCGATCACCATCTGCAGGTCCGGCAGGCCCTCCGCCGGCAACACCGCAAGCATGGAGGGCGGCAGGGTCACGATATTGATGCGCTCGGCCCGCAGCAGGCGCAGCAGGTCCGGGCCTGAGGCCAGGGTCTCTTGCCGCGCCAGGCAGAGGGTGGCGCCGTTGGCCAGGGCCATGAACGTCTCCCAGACGGAGGCATCAAAGCTAAAGGGGGCAAACTGCAGGATGCGCAAGCCCTCGCGCACGCCGAACGTGCGGCGCAGCGCCGCCGCCAAGTTGCACAGCCCGCGATGCTGCAGCAGAGTCCCCTTGGGCCTGCCCGTGGAGCCGGAGGTATAGATGACATAGGCCAGGCTGTCCGCCGTCGCGCCGCTCTGAGGGCTCGTGTCGCTCTCGCCGGCGATGGCGGACCAATCGGCGTCAAGGCAGATAATCCGCGGCGCCGCCCCGCTATGCCAGGCACCCTTGCCGCCCTCCCCCGCCGCGGCGAGCCCCTCGCCGTGGCGCAGCGAGCCGCCCCCCCACAGCGGCAGCAAGCTCTCCTGCGTCAGCAGTATCGGCGCACCCGAGTCCTGCAGCATATAACCCAGCCGCCCGGGCGGGTAGGTCGGGTCGAGGGGCAGGTAGGCGCCCCCCGCCTTGAGCACAGCCAGGATGGCCACAACCATCTCGGGCGAGCGCTCGCAGGAGATGCCCACCAGCACGCCCGGCCCAACGCCCAGACCCTGCAGATAGTGCGCCAGCCGGTTGGCCCGCTTATCCAGTTCGCCATAGCTAAGGCAACAGCCCTCAAAAGTCACTGCCGGGGCCGACGGCGCCGCCGCGACCTGCGCCTCGAAGAGGTGGTGGATGCAGCGCCCATCCGGGAAGGGTGTATCGGTGGCGTTCCATTCCACCAACAGGCAACGGCGCTCTTCTTCCGTCAGGAGCGGCAGAGCGGAGATGCGCTGGGTTGGATCGGCCACGATGGCGGCCAGCAGCGTGCGATAGTGCCCGGCCAGACGGGCGATGGTCGCCGCGTCAAAAAGATCCGTATTGTACTCGATGGTGCCGTGCAGGCCCGCGGGCCCCTCAGCCAGGGACATGGTCATGTCAAAGCGCGCAGTGCCGCTCTCCGCCGGCAGCGGCGTCAGGGTCAGGCCGGGCAGAGCCAGGGGCTCGGCGGGCACGTTGTTCAGCACAAACATGACCTGGAAGAGCGGCGTATGGCTGAGGTCGCGCTCCGGCTGCAAAGCCTCGACCAGCCGCTCGAAGGGCAGGTCCTGATGATCGTAGGCGCCCAGGGTCACCTCGCGCACCTGGCGCAGCAGCTTGCGAAAGGCCGGGTCGCCGGAGAGGTCGCTGCGCAGGACGAGGGTATTGACGAAAAAGCCGATCAGTGGCTCCGTCTCTGCGCGATTGCGGTTGGCAATCGGCGAGCC
>DAOUGZ010000160.1:0-5852 GCA_034428955.1 Anaerolineae bacterium
GACGCAACGGGCGCCACTAGTGCTGCGCCGCGCGAGTTCTGATGAGAAACATGGCGCTGCATGGGGCGAATCGCGCCCATCAGAATCTCTGCGCTGCACTACCAGGCCTTACAACGGCGGGCTGCTCGGCGGGGGAAATGAGGCTCCCCCACCGAACAGCCCGCCGAATGATGATATGATCGATTAGACTAGGCTACAGGTAGCCGCCAGAGCCTTCCACCCAACTCGAGGGCGTAGAGCGCCCGCCGACCCTTGTCGTCGGTGCCCAGGGCGATGCTGACATAGCTGCCCGAGTTGGCTTCAGTGTTGATCAGATGCCAGGTGCGCCCGCCATCCTGCGAGCGGAAGACGCCGCTCGAGGTCGCACTGTAGAGGGCACCGCCATGGTTTGGATCTCCCTCAACAGCCAGGCCGAGCACGTTGGGCGCGTCCTGACACATCTGCGTTCCAACCCACACGTCGCGCCCGCCTTGCAGCGGCCGCAAGCACTGCGTATCGGTAGCAAAGAAGGCGCCATCGTAGGGCTTGCGCGCCGGCGCCAGCGGCAGCACAGCATCGAGCCAGGCGGCCGAGGTGTGCTGGTCCAGAATCTTGCGCCAGGTCTGCCCGCCGTCCGTCGAGCGCCAGACGTGGATCGTCGGCTGCTTGCGCCAACCCACCTCTGCAGCCGTGCCAAGGAAGAGGGTGTTGTCTTCGGCGATGTGCGGCGAAGCGGCCAGGAGGAGCGCCCTGTCGCCCTCGGCATCCGTGGAGAGCGTTGTCCATGTCTTGCCAAGATCAGCCGAGAAGAGCACTTCACCGGTCGCCGTCGCGGCCCATGCGCGCTGGTCCTCTGCGCCGCCCGGCGCCACCAGAAGCGCAAGCACGTCGGACCCCTCCTGCACGACATCCCAGGAGGCGCCGCCATTCGTAGAGCGCAACAGCCCGCTCATCACCGAACTGACGAGAAGTACCTGATCGCTGCCGCTGCCCGTCACGGCGAAGGTGCTCAAGGGCAGATGTGGCGCCAGCGAATCCAGCTTGTCCCACGAGCGGCCATAGTCGCGCGAGCGCCAGAGCCCTTCGTTGGGGCCAAGCACGAACACGCTATCTTCCGTGGGCACAACCTTGGCCAGCCCGCGCGCGGCAAGCCCCTGGCTCACCGACTGCCAGGACTGCCCGCCGTCCTCGGACTGCCAGACGCCGCTATCGTAGCTGCCGGCCACGACCAGATGCTGGGCGCCCGAAAGGCTCAGCACCGGGCCGAGTTCCGTGCAGGCTACCTCCCAGGTAGTCCCGCCGTCTCGCGAGATAAAGACCCCTTCAGTCGTACCGGCCAAAACGGTCTGGCCGCCCGTGCCGGGGACGACGTAGAGAGCGTTGACCGGGCTTCCCTCGCTGGGCGAGCCCAGCCTGCTCCAGCCACGGCCGCCATCGGTCGAGCCGTAGACATAGCCCTCTTCGGTGCCGGCGTAAAAGATGCCGTCGCCCATCTCTTCCGGGGCCGCCGAAAGAGCAGAGATGGCCATATCGGCAAACGGCCAATCGACCTCCCGCCAGGCGCGGCCGCCGTTGTTCGAACGGAAGAGGCCCTCAGCCGTGCCGGCCAGCGTTACTTCCTGCTTTGACCAGTCGGGCGCGCAAAGCAGTGCCTGCACCGATAGGTCAACCAGGCCAAAGTTTGCCGGCAGCCAACGCTTGCCGCCATCCTCCGTGCGCCACACGCCCCCGCCTTCGGTGCCGGCCAGCGCAGTGCCGTCCCGGTCGAATTTGGATGAACTGGCGATACAGGTGATGGGCGCCAGGTCGGCAGCGTGAAGCTGTGTCGACCGCTCGAACGTGTTGGCGCCATCCAGAGAACGAAAGAGTTCACCATTCATGCCACCGGCCAGGAGCATCCCCCCGACCGCGACGTGTAGGCTGCTGATCAGCGGCGTGGTCAGCCCGTTGAGATGCTGCTGCCACACGCCCTGCCCGCGATGGCGAAAGACGCCACAACTGGTGGCCGCCCACACGTGGACGAAGCGCGGTGCCGGCAGCACGGCCAAGTCGAAAACGGAACCTCCCGCCGCAACCGGCCCCAGCCCTTCCCAGTTCTCCACCGGGGCGTTGCCCGGCCGCCATTTTCCCTTCTGTCTGGTCATCATGGCTCTACACTCAGCTCCGGTTTCCGATGTAGGATTATGGCGCCGGTCGTCAGCATCAGGCCGGCACCGCTGGCAGCCGCTTCCAGAGCTGCCCGCAAGACGCGCGCCGAATCCATGATTCCTGCCTGGCGCATGTCTACGACCTGTTCGCTGCGTACCTCAACGCCGTAACCACTGCCTGCTGCCAGCGCCCGGGCAACCCACACGCTGGGCTCCAACCCGGCATTGGCCACAATCTGCCGCATGGGCTCCTCGAGCGCCCGCGCGACCACTGAAACGCCAAATGCCACATCACCTTCGGCCTGAACGGCCTTGACTGCCGGAATACAGGCGAGGTAGGCTGCGCCGCCGCCGGGCACGACACCCCCCTGATAGCCCGCGGCAACCACCTTGACTGCCTGCTCCGCATGCTCGCGCCGCCGCTTGCGGTCCTTGTCGACCAACGCGCCAACCTTGAGCGTAGCGATACCACCACTCAGCCGCCCAAGCCGTTCGCGGAGTTCGTCGGCCTCTTCCGCGTTATCGGCCTCGGCCAGGCGCCCACGGAGGGTCTGCCGGCGTTGGCGCACCGCCTTGCGGTCGCCGGCCCCCTCAAAGACGGTCACAAAGTCTTCGGACACCTCGACCCGCTCGGCCTGCCCCAGATCCTCCAGGCCGATGTCGGCAGGTGACATCCCGGCCCCCTTGAAGAGGAAACGTCCGCCCGTGATCAGCGCCATATCGTCCAGCGCCGCCCGCAGTGGGTCTCCCACCCCCTTGAGCGTGACGCCGCAGCACTGGAGGACCTTTTTCTGATGGTTGGCCAATAGCGCAGTCAGCGCCGAGCCGTCCTGCGAGGCCGAGATAACCAGCAATGGCCGGCCCTCGCCCTTGTTCAGCACCAGCTCCAGCACCGGCTGGACCTGCTCCGTCTTGCTGAGGTTCCAGTCTGTGACGAAAATGAAGGGACGGACGAGCTGGGCGAGGCGATGGTTGGCGTCGGTGAGGAAAAAGCGCGAGCTAAAGCTCCCTTTGAAGCGAGAGCCCTCCATGTAGGCCCGGTCGGTATAATTGCCAACATACTCCTGTATGTTGATCACCGCTTCGGGGCCCAGGGTGTCATAGATCTCGCCAACGATCTGCCCAAGCTCGGCATCTCCGCAGGCGCCTGTGGCCAGTGCGGCCAGGCGTTCCTGCCCTTCGAGGGGCTCGGCCATCTCTTCCAGCGCTTTGGCCGCCGCGGCCACCCCCAGCGCGATGCCCTTGCGCAAAAGCATCGGGTTCGCACCCGCCACCATCACGCGCCGCGCCTCGCGCAGGATAGCCCGCGCCAGAACCGCCGACGTCGCGCTGCCATCGCCCACCTTCTGCCGCACCCGCCATACGAGCTGGCGAAGCAGCATGGCTCCCGTGTCTTCCGTTGCACGGGGCAGAGCGATAATCCGACGCGCAATCGTCGCCGCGTCTGTAAGGGTCTCGTAACGCTCAGAACCGCCGTCTTTGGCGCTCACCACGTTGCCGCCGACAGGTCCCAGGGTGAGGGCCAGAAGATGAGCCAGTTGATCGGCTCCGCGCATCATCGCGTCGGGGCCCTCGTTACCCAAGACCACCCGCGGTCTGTCTGGACTCCCTCCCTCGTTCGTCGGAGACGTGGATCCCGGGGAAGGGTATCTCCTCCTCTTGCCGAATCTTGCCATTCTTAACCCCTGCCTAAGGCACTAACCAACCGACCAATGTGAATCCAATACCTGCCGGGGTGGCAGTGTCAATATAATAGCACAACAACAGCAATCAGGCCAAAAAGTGGCTCAAGCTTGAGGGCGTACCATGCGTATGCAAGAGAGATGGCGCCATAGTGCAGAGCGGCCCTGTGGTTCCTGAAAGAGGAGGACAGAGAGGCTCTTGGCCCTTCCGGTCAGCGCACAGCCTAATAGGTCAGCACAACCTTGATCGCCTCCTCGGGATGAGCAGCGATCAACTCGTAGGCACGCGGTGCATCCGCATACGGAACACGGTGGGTCACCATCCCCTCCGTAGAGACGAGCCCCTGCGCCAGCACGTTGATTGCCGTCCCCTCCAGGCGGTCCAGATCCCAGAGGGGGTGAGCGCGATGGGGGCAGCCCCAGACGGCCATACTCGAGATGAGCGTAGGCCGGTTGTGATGCCACTCGGCGCCCAGGCTGAGCGCCGAAGCGTTGCCCTTGTAATAGCTCGCCGCCACAACCAAGCCCCCAACCTGGACGCAGCGGATGGCCTGCTGCAATGCCGCATACGAGCCCGATATCTCGAGCGCCGCATCCACCCCCTTGTTCTGAGTAGCCCGCTTGATGTCCAGCGCGACATCGCCCTGCGCCGGGTCGAGGACCTCATCTGCCCCGTAGCGGCGGGCCAACTCGCGCCGCGTGGCTATCAGGTCGACCCCAAAGATGCGCCGCGCCCCATTCAAGCGAGCCATCTGCACGGCCAGCAGGCCGATGGCCCCCAGGCCAAAGACGGCCACCTCATCTCCCAGCTTGATCCGGCTATCATGCACGGCATTCAGGGCAAAGATGGCCGGGTCGGCAAAGAGCGCCGTCTCGGGGCTCATGTTAGGTCCGAGGTGGTGCAACTGCTCCACCCGAGCGATGTTTGTCGGGCGATGGGGCAACCCGCCGTGGACCAGGTCCCCCACCTGAAAGCGCGTGACGCCCTCCCCGACCTCCACAACCTCCCCGGTTAGCCATGATCCCAGGCGAGTCGGGTAGAACTCGGGCTGCTCCTGCGGCAGGAAGAGGCGACATTCGAGGTCAAAGCGTTGGGTGAGGAAGGGAGTCGTGCCCAGATAGAGCGCCATCTCGGTGCCGTGCTTGATGCCGCTAACGATGCTGCGAACGCGCACTTCACCCGCACTGGGGGGAGGATCGGTATAGTCCCGGAATTCGATCTGCCTTGGGCCGGAGAGCACGAACTCCCTGGGCATATTGTCTGATCTCCTCGCGTAGTGCGGCCATTATAGGCGGGGCCATACCCGCTGTCAATCGACCTGCCGGCTGAGGTATAGTTCGTTCTGGGGGCAAGAGACGCCCCAGCCCGGAAGGGCTCTTGCCGAGTCGGCCCGACGCTCAGCTCTCGTCGTCAACGTACTGGGCCAGCGAAAAGATCAGGCGCTCAGCATTGCGCTGAGCCTGCACCAGGTTGCGGATCATGGCCAGCCACTGCCAGCGGCGCCCGATGACATCCGAGATAGCGCGCACGCAGAGGAAAGGTACACCCTGTTCGGCGCAGGCCTGGGCGATGGCGGCACCCTCCATCTCCACGGCCACGATGCCGTGCTCGGCGGCCAGTTGCTCACCCCAGGCACGGCTACCGACGACCCGCTCCGCCGTGGCCACGCCCGCCTCCAGGACCCGTGGCTGCCGGCCATGCACCGGACGGAGCGGCGCCACCGCCGCCGCATCCCGCGCCAGGCTCAGCAGCTCGGGCGCCGCATCATAGGCCGCCACAACCTGGCGCCGGCGACAGCGATGGATGCGATTGGCCAACACCAGGTCGCCCACATCCACATAGGGGCTGACGCCACCCGAAACACCGGTCAGAATGACCAGGCGCGGCTCGTACTCGCTCAGCAGCACCTGAGCCGAACGACGCGCGCTCGCAAGCCCCACGCCACAAGTCGCGAGGATCACCGGGCACTTGCCCAACAGGCCTTCCTGCCAGCCCCGTCGTAGCCGCCGGCTCCATGGCCCGGCGGCCAGAGCCTTGGAGAGG
>DAOUGZ010000161.1:0-3537 GCA_034428955.1 Anaerolineae bacterium
GCCCACACCTTCGCGCCGCTCGCGCTCCCCTACCGTCCGAAAGTAGCGCTGGAAGAGGCGGGGCAGGTTCTCAGGCGGGATGCCGGGGCCGCGATCCGTTACCGACGTGATGACCCAGCCTTCCTCGTGTCGTGCGCTCACGGTCACCGGCGTGCCCGGCGCCGAATACTTGATCGCGTTGGACCAGAGGTTGGTGAGGATGCGCTCCAGGCGGGCCGGGTCGGCGGAGACAGGGGGCAGGTCCTCCGGCACCCGGACCTCGATGCGCGACGTCTCCAACGATGGCGCCAGGCGCCCCTCGAGTTCCAGGGCGAAGGTGTGCAGGTCGAGCGGCCGGCGCTTGAGCTGCAACTCGCCGGATTCGGAGCGGGCGGCGTCTACCAGGTCCTGGATCATCGTGTTCATGCGCTGAGCGGCGGCGATGATCGCCTGGGCGCCTGCGCGCTCGCGCTCCAGGCCCTTGGCGGCCAGGCGGCGCTCGCAGAGTTGGGCCTGGCCGAGCACGCCCGCCAGAGGGTTGCGCAGGTCGTGAGAGACGGTGCGTAGGAGGTCCGCGCGCTGTTCCTGTAGCTCAACGAGCCGCGAAATGTCGGCAAAGCTCAGGATCGCGCCCACAATGCGGCCTTCGAGGTCGCGAATCGGGCCCGCGCTGGCCAGCACCTCAATCCGCCGGCCGCTGGGTTGGCGAATGGTTGCACGGTAACCCATGATCGCCTTCCCGCGCAGCGGACGCTCGCGTATCATGGCCCAGGGCATGATCGGTGTGCCGTCTGGCGTCTCGACATGGAGCATCTCGGCGCGCTCTGCCGGCGGGAGCTTGGCCCACTCGGATGCTTCGACTTGCAGCATGCGCTCGGCGACCCTGTTTATGCGTACGATCTCGCCCTGCGGCCCATAGATGATGAGCCCGTCGTTGATGGCGCTGATGGTGGCATCCAGCTCGGTGGCGCGGCGCTCAACCTCGGCCAGCAGCCGCTCGCGCTCGGCCTCGGCCCCCTTGCGCTCGCTGATGTCGCGGTCTACGCCACGGAAACCGGCAAGCTTGCCGTCGGGCGCGAAGAACGGCACTCCGCTGGTCTCCAGGACCACCAGCCGGCCATCTTTGCGCCGGTTGACGTTCTCCAGTAGGTGGAACGGCTCTCGCCGTGCGGCTATGGCTCGATATACCGGCTCAAGCCGCTCGACTTCGTTAGGGGGCATCAGGTCAAAGGGGGTCTTGCCGATGATTTCCTGGGGCTCGTAACCCAGCAGGTCGCGCACGCGGGGGCTGGCATAGGTGTAGACTCCGCGGGCATTCACCTCCCATACCCAGTCGCTGGTGGTCTCTACGAGGTCGCGGAGGCGGGCCTCGCTGGCCCGTAACGCGTCCTCGGTGCGCTTGCGCTCCGTGACGTCGCGCATCACAAACAGCCAACCTTGGAAGGTGCCATCCCCGAAATAGACCGGTGAGACGGTCGCATCCCAGTAGGTGGTGCCCCGTTCGGGCCGGCTTTCGATCTGGAGCGGATAGGCCTCGATGTGGCAGGGACGGCCTGTGTCTCGTACCTGTTCGCAGATGGGCTTGAACCACTCTTCCCAGCCGGGCATCTCTTTCGCATTGCGCCCAACCAACTGGGCGGGGGGAATGCCCATCTGGCGGGCTATCGTCTCGTTGGTGATGCGGATGACGAATTGGGGAGTGAGGAAAGCAATCCCGTCGCAGGATGAGGCCAACAGTGCCCGGAGCAGTTCATGCTCCTCACTGCGCGAGAGCAAAGCGGCATCGATTGCCGGGGTCGGGAGGGCTGCCTTCGATCCGCTGCTTTTGCCGCCCCTCGCCATCGCTCGCCTCCATGGACCAAGCTACAGCCGGAACAGCATAACTGATACCAGCAGGGGCGTGACGCGTGAAACATCAGGCGTCACGTCTCACGCCCCGCTACCGGCAAGCCAAAGGAGAAGGTGGACCCCACCCCCAACTCGCTCTCCGCCCAGATGCGTCCGCCATGGGCTTCGACGAGCTTGTGACTGATGTAGAGCCCCAGCCCCACGCTCTCGCGCCGCTCGCGGCCTGACCCCATGCGGGAATAGCGCTGGAAGAGGCGGGACAGGTCCTCCGGCGGGATGCCTGGCCCACGGTCGGTGACGGCGGTGACGATCTGCTCGCCTTCCTGTCGTGCGCTTATTGTCACCGGCGTGCCCGGCGCCGAGTACTTTAGCGCGTTGGACCACAAGTTGGTGAGGATGCGCTCCAGGCGAGCCGGGTCTGCCAGTACGGGCGGCAGGCCCCGCGGCACCTGGACCTCGATGCGCGATGTTTGCAGGCTTGTGGCCAAGCGCTCCTTGAGGTCGAGGGCCAAGGAGCGCATGTCGATGGGTTGCCGGTTGAGCTCGATCTGGTCGGCTTCGGAGCGGGCGGCATCGACCAGGTCTTGAATCATCGTGTTCATCCGCCTGGCGGCGACGACGATGGTTGCGGCGCTCTTGCGTTCGCGGTCCAGGCCGGCTCTGGCCAGGCGACGCTCCAAGAGCTGAGCCGAGCCGAGTACGGCCGTCAGGGGGGATCTGAGATCGTGGGACACGGCGCGGAGCAGGTCCTCGCGTTGCTCTTGTAGCTCGATGATGGCCGTGATGTCGGCCATGGTCATCACGGCGCCGAGCAGGTTACCCTGCTCATCTCTGATCGGCCCCGCGCTGACCTGCAACTCGCGGCGCTGGCCGTCAGGCCGCTGCACTCTCATTCGATAGCCGGAGAATTGCTCGCCGCGCAGCGCCCGTTCGCAGACGCACTCGCCAGGCTGTATCGGCGGGCCTTCAAGCGCCTCTGACTCTATCCGTCGGGACCGCTCCTTGAGCGGCATCCTGGCCCACTCCCATCCCACGCCCAGGATGCGTTGGGCAGCCTGGTTCATGGCTGCAATGTCACCCTGCGGGCCGAAGATGATCACGCCGTCGCGGATGGCGCCGATGGACGCGGTCAGCTCGGCACTGCGGCGCTCGGCCTCTTGCCGCAGCCGTTCCTGCTCCCGCTCGGCGAGGACGCGGTCCGTGATGTCGCGCCACACCGCGACCGCTCCCTCGACCCGGTTGCCCCACTGCAAGGGAGCGGCGCTTACGAGGAGGTGGCGAACCATGCCCTGCTGCCCCGGCAGATCCTCTTCGAGGCTCTCTACGTGCTCACCTCTGAGCGCCCGCGTGAGGGCAGTATCCTCCAGGGGCAGCGGCCGGCCCTGGATGGTCGTGCCGGCCTTGGCCAGCAAATCCGTTATGGAGTCGCCCACGCGCACACCCCTGGCGCCCAGCAGCTCCTGGGCGGTGGCGTTCCAGAGCACCAGCTTGCCTGTACGGTCAAAGACCAGGACGGGCTCGACGATGTGCTCGAACACCGCATCAAGCCTCTGCTGCCAGGCGAGGACCTGTTGGCGCTGCCGACAGCTCTCGATGGCGACGGCCGCCTGTTCGGCGACTGTGACCAGGAAGGAGATGTCGCGTGAGGTCTCGGGGGTGATGGCAGCGCCCAGGAGGCCCAAGCCCTGCTCGCCGGCGCGCAGAGGCAGG
>DAOUGZ010000162.1:0-11851 GCA_034428955.1 Anaerolineae bacterium
TGCGCATGGTGGGCGCCATCGGCGACGAAGAGCGCCGCGCCCGGGTGGTCCTGCGCAGCGGACTGGGTAACATCCTCCTCCAGCGGCAGAGGAGCGCAGAGGCCGCCGCGCCGGAAGAGCCGGCTCCCGCGGAGCCCCCCACTGCGCCGGCGCCGCCCGAGCCCATGGTGGAGCCGGCCCACGACCCATCCGGCGACACGCGCATGGCCGTTCTGGAGAGCCTGGCCCGAGGCGAGATCTCGGTAGACGAGGCGGAAGCGATGCTCCTTCGCCTGGCAGAGGAGTAGAGCATCCGGCGCACGAAAAACCCGACAGGTCTCAGAGACCTGTCGGGTTTGCTATGTTCTGAACGAGTTACTGCGCGGGCGCAGCGGTCACGCTGTCCACCCATTCCAGTATGTCGGGATCGTCGGTGATCTCCGGGTCGAGCTTGACGCCCTGCCAGGTGTACTGGATGAGCTGGCCGGCGGTGTCGAACTCGGCCGTCAAGTCGCCAACCGTCCGCCCGGCGTTTCCAGGCGAGGCAACTTCGGCTTGGACCACCAACGTGCCCTCGCCCACCTCCTCAAACTGGCGCAGCGGACCCTCACCGCCGCCGACGATCAGATCGATGCCCGGCACCTGGGTGGCCAGGGTTCGATTCGTCTCCGCCCCGGCATTGGAGAGCAGGATAACGACATCCGCTTTGGCCGCAACCTCGGGCACGTACTGCTGCGCCGCCTGCAAGGGATCGACGAGGGTGAACCCTTCGGCCTCCGCCGGCAGTTGGCCGGTGATGCCGATCAGCGCCACCCGGTAGCCGCCGACATCCTTGATCAAATAGGGCTTGGCCAGCAGCTCGTTGGTCGCGTTATCCGTCAAGTTGGCGGAGAGGAAGGCAAAGCTCTTGGCCTCCGAGAGGCGCTTGAGGAGTTCCTCGCGGCCTACGAGCAGGTCCTGCCCACCCAGGGCGACAGCGTCATAGCCCACGCGGTTCAGCAACTCGACGCTCGACTGGCCTCCAGTTCGCTGAGCCGGTTCTCGCACATTGCTCCCCGGCCCATAGAGGCTGTTGCCGGCATCGAGCACGAGCACGTTCTCCGAAGCGGCACGGGCGTTCTTGATGACGGTGGCCCGACGGGCCACACCCCCAATGGGGGTCCCTCAACCACAGGGTAGAACGTACCCGTAGGTATCGTTGGTGTGGACGATGCGCAGGCCCAGCGGCCCGCTTGGTTGAGGCTGCGCGCGGCCTGCCAGGCGGGCGAAAAAGCGACCTGCGCCGGCCCAAGCGGGTTGCCCCGAAGCGGAACTGACGGCGAGGAGAAGCAGGACCGCGACAACAAGGCCGAGCGCGACCCAGGGAACCCACACAGGAGCCCGCTGCGAGGCCGCTGAGGCCTGTTTCTCGCCGGGCTTGGCACGAGTGCTCAAGGTTACCCCCATTCCTGTGCAACAAAGATACCCCGATCAGACTCGAACAGCGGACACACCTCACTGCCCGCCGAAAAGGCCGAGTCGTGGCGAATCTAGCATTATCGAGCGCCTATGTCAAACACCGGGGGCAATCCCAAAACTGTGGGGGCCTCCTGTCCGAAAACTTGCGCCATGACAACCAGAATCAACCGGCCTGGCACGGGTCATGCTGAAAACGAGGCATGGTCGCGATGCGGAAGGGAAGGTCCATGGCACCCTTGAGCATTGACAACGTCCGCTCCGAGATCGTGGGTATCGACCAGCAAGTGCCCCTCCTGGATGGGTCGGAGCGCCCCTATGTGAACCTGGACAATGCCGCCTCCACGCCATCGCTCAAGCCCGTGCTCGAACGGGTGAATGCCTTCCTGCCCTGGTACTCGAGTATTCACCGTGGCGCCGGCTTCAAGTCGCAGCTCTCCAGTTGGGCCTACGAGCAGGCGCGCGAGGCCACGCTGCGCTTTGTCGAGGCGAGCGCCGAGGAGCACGTGGTCATCTTTGGCCGGCACACTACCGACGCCATCAACAAGCTTGCCGCTCGCTTTCCCCTGGAGGCGGGCGATGTGGTCCTCCTCTCGGCGATGGAGCACCACTCCAACGACCTCCCCTGGCGCGGCCGGGCCGAGCTGCACCGCATCCGCCTCACCCCCGAGGGCGCGCTGGATGAGGACCATCTGGACCACCTCCTGCGCCGCTTTGCCGGGCGCGTTCGCCTGCTGGTCATCAGCGGCGCCTCGAACGTCACCGGTTATGTGAATCCCATCTACCGGTTGGCGATGAAGGTGCATGAGGTGGGCGGGGAGATCCTGGTCGATGCCGCCCAGTTGGCGCCGCACCGCAAGGTGGTCATGGGTCCCCTCGACGATCCGGCGCACATCGACTATCTGGCCCTATCCGGCCACAAGCTCTATGCGCCCTATGGCACAGGTGCGCTAATCGGCCGGCGCGACAGGTTCGCCGACGGCCCGCCCGAGATGGTCGGCGGCGGCGCCATCGCCTTCGTCTCCCGCGATAATGTCGTCTGGGCGCCACCACCGGAAAAGGAGGAGGCCGGCAGCCCGAACGTGGTGGGGGCCGTGGCCCTGGCCGAGGCCCTGCGCTGCCTGGAGGCGGTCGGCATGGACAGCATCGCCGAGCACGAGTCGCGTCTGACGGCCTATGCCCTCAAACGCCTGCAGCAAATGGATGCGGTGACGCTCTACGGCGATTGCGACGCCAACTCGTGTGCGGGCCGGGTGGGCGTGATATCACTGACCGTACGCGGCCTCGATGATCACCTGGTCGCGGCCATCCTCAACTATGAGGCGGGCGTCGGCGTGCGCAACGGCTGCTTTTGCGCCCAGCCTTACCTCTTTGAGCTGCTCAAGCTAAGCCGAGCGCAGATTGCGGGGTACCAGGCCGCTGCCGAGCGCGGCGAGGGCTGGCGCCTGCCCGGATTGGTGCGCCTGAGCCTGGGCTGCTATAATACGCAGGAAGAGATCGATGTGGCCGTCGAAGCGCTGGCGCGCATTGGGCGCGGCGAATATCAGGGCCGCTATGTCCGTGGGCCGGACGGCCGCTACGTTCCCGAGGGCCACCAGATCGATTGGAGCCGGTACTTTTAGCCCCTACCCTTGCACAAGCCAAGACTCGCCAACCCGCAAACAACCGGCCCGGCCAGGCCCTGCCTTGTTGGGATTCGTCTTGGAGCTTGCGCAAAGACTGAAGAGATGGCAGCATGCCAAACCCCACCATCAATTACAACGGCCTCGCTGCCGACTATGCGCGCAACCGTCACGTGCATCCCGGCGTCATCCGCAGTCTAATCGACGACAGTGGGATCGGCGAGGGGGCGGCGGTGCTGGAGGTCGGCTGTGGCACAGGCAACTATATCACGGCGCTGGAGTCGCTCGTGCGCTGCGCCGGCTGGGGCATCGACCCCTCCGAGGCGATGCTGGCCAAAGCGCGGGCACGCCCGACAGCGGTGCGCTTTCGCCCGGGTCGAGCCGAGCGGCTCGAGTTCGACGCCGCCTCGTTCGACCTTGTCTTCTCCGTCGACGTCATCCACCACGTGGCGGACCGGGCCGAGTACTTTCGGCAGGCGCATCGTGTGCTCAGGCCGAGTGGGGCGCTCTGCACCGTCACCGATTCCGAGTGGATCATCCGCCGGCGCGAGCCGCTGAGCGTATACTTTCCCGAGACCGCCGAGGCCGACCTGGCCCGCTACCCGCGGACGCCTGACCTCACGGCCATGATGCGCGCCGCCGGATTCCGGCGGCTCGAGGAGAGCATGGTCGAGTTCCGCTACGAGATCTATGACAGCCGCCCCTACCGCGAGCGTGCCTTCTCGGCCCTGCACCTGATTCCACCGCAGGCGTTCGCTCGTGGGCTCGAGCGTATGGAGCGCGACCTGGCGCGTGGGCCGATCCCCTGTGTATCGCGGTACGTGCTGCTGTGGGGCAGATTTTAAGATTCTTCAAGCCCCAAATCGCCGATTCTGGCGCGTCAGGGTATTGCGTTCTTCAACTATTTGTTGTATACTAGCTCTTGCCTGTTGAGTTCTACTAGAGCACAATTCCAGCCAGCACCCGTTGGCCATCGGTTGTGCTCCCGCACGGGTTTCCCTTTGCGGCAGGGTCCCGTGCTCCTCTTTTGGTGCGGCAACGATCCTGATTGGTGTGATTCGCCCCAAGCGGGGGTCCGGCCATCAGAGTTCGTATGACGCAGCACCTCAAAGCGGTGTCCGTTGGTGCTGAGCCTTGCTCAGCCCACGGCTCTTTGGAGGAGCGGCTCCTCCATGGGCTCGCCCAGGCGTTTATGCGGGCCCCACACCCCGGTCGGTTTCCCTTCCCTTTTCTCCCTGGTTGGCATATCCCTATCGCTCGTCGTCTGCGCCGGTCATCGGCCACAATGGCCCTGACCATCGACGCTGCTCGGAGCCTGGTTGCCCTCCGTCGATATCGGTCATCAGGTCTCGGCAGGTCACTATTTAGCAGGGAGGAAGCTACGGTGCTGCGCAAGGTTTCCCTCCTCGTGGTTGGTTTGATTGGGCTCTCGCTTCTGGTCATCGCTGGTGAGCTGGCCATCCTAACTCTTGGTCGCGCGCCTGCGCACGCTTTTGCCGGCGCCTCACCCCAGGCGTCCGGCACGCCGGTGCATCCGGTGGGAGTCGAGGCTCCCACCGTGGGCGAGCCCGCCCACCCGCTCAGCCGCTTGAGTCCGGTGGGTGGGGCCGAGCCGGCATCTGAGGCCGCTGCTCTGGAGACCTCGGAGCGCAAGACAAGCTTGCGGCCGGGCTCCACAGGCGGGCAGTTGCCTCAGGAGGGCGAGTACGCCGAGCGTACCAGCCCCAGTATCCCCGGGCCCGCTGTCAGCGAGGCCGAGGCCATCGCCCAAGCCGGGGCTTCAGCCTGCCTGGTCGTGGCCATCGTGATCGCTGCGCTCCTGGCCGTATCGGGTGACGGCAAGAGGGCGCCCGCGATGGCTCAGGCTGAGACCGCCGGCCCACGGGGCAACGCTTTGCCCGGCACGGCCGGCCAAAGCAGGCCCCGGCCGAGCGCCAAGCGCTCGCCTCAGCCGGTGATGAGCCGGAGAGCGGCCCCCAGCAAGGGCAAGCATCTGGCCTACGACTTTCGTCTTGGGGCGGTCACTCTGCAAGCTGCCCTGGGCGGCCCCGACATGGAATGGGAGCGCGCCCGCCTGGTGCCTACGTAAGTTGGCAGCGCCATACGGGCCTGCAATGCGCAGAAGGGCCGGGTGATGAGCATGACCCAGGCTTTGGCCGGTGGAAAGGATTTCGAGATCCGATTGGCCCCAGCGCATGGACAGGTCAGGAACGATTTGCCGGCACGCTGTGCATCTTGGAACGCGACACACTGGCCGGCTCACAACCGAATAGGTGAACCCGAGACGAGGGGGAGGCAGCGAGCCTTCCCCTCGCTTTTTGCCTCAGGGGGCCATGGCTCCAGCAATGCCGATTTTGCGTCTTGGCAGCTTTGGCGGCATAATGGATGCGCTTGGCATTGCTGCGCACCGGCAAGAACAGAAAGAGAGAGCCATGAACGATTACCCTGACCTGACCACCCTGCCCCAGCGGCTCCTGATGGGCCCGGGGCCCTCCGATGTCCACCCCCGCGTTCTGCAGGCCATGTCCATCCCCCTCCTCGGGCACCTCGACCCCGAATTCCTGGGGGTGATGAACCGGACGCGTGAGCTTTTGCAATACGTTTTCCAGACGGGCAACCAGATGACCCTGCCCATTGCCGGCACCGGCAGCGCCGGTATGGAGGCCGCCCTCTTCAACCTGTTAGAGGAAGGCGACGAGATCATCATCGGTGTGAACGGCTACTTTGGCGAGCGACTCAGCGAGATGGCCGGCCGCTGCCGCGCCCAGGTTCGCCGCCTGGAGATACCCTGGGGCGAGGTCTTTCGGCCCGAGCAGATTGAGCAGGCGCTGCGCGAGCGTCCGGCCAAGGTCGTAGCCCTGGTCCACGCCGAAACCTCCACCGGCGCCCTGCAGCCCATCCCAGAGATCGCCCAGATCGCCCACCGCTACGGGGCGCTCTTGTTGGTAGATGCGGTCACCTCGCTGGGCGGCGTGCCGGTGGAGATCGACGGCTGGGATGTGGATGCCTGCTACAGCGGTACGCAAAAGTGCCTGAGCTGCCCGCCCGGCCTGGCGCCCATTACCTTTGGCCCGCGCGCTCGCGAGGCCCTGCGCGCCCGACGCAGCAAAGTGCAGAGTTGGTATCTGGACCTGTCGCTGATCGAGCAGTACTGGGGACAAGAGCGCGTCTACCACCACACAGCGCCCATTTCGATGAATTATGCCTTCTACGAGTCGCTGCGGTTGATCCATGAGGAAGGCCTGCAAGTGCGCTTTGCCCGCCACCATCGCAACGCGCAGGCCCTCTGGGCCGGCCTGGAGGCAATGGGGATAGACCTCTTTGTGCCCCTCTCGCACCGCCTGCTCACCCTGAACACCGTCTGTGTGCCCGAGGGGGTCGACGACGCGCGGGTGCGCGGCCGTCTGCTGCAAGAGCACAATATCGAGATCGGCGGCGGGCTCGGCGCCCTCAAGGGCAAGGTCTGGCGCGTCGGCCTGATGGGCCACTCGTCGCAGGGCGAGAACGTCTTGCGCTTCCTTGCAGCGCTGGAAAGCGTGCTGCGGGATGAGGGCTACCGCCCGGCCGCCGGCGCCGGCGTCGAGGCGGCGCGGGCCGCGCTGAGTTGAGGATGGGGGACCGGTGAACCAAGGAACACCAAGCGTGCCATGCGTGGCAAGGTTCGTCCCCCGGCCGCAAATGACACGAATTGACACGCATTCCGGCCGCATGGTGGCTCCGCGTTTTCATGATCTGTGGTGCTACGAGGGGCATGGGAGACGGATTTAATGACGGAAAAAGTTACGCTGCCGTATGGCGATGGTGAGTTGAGCTTTGATATCCCGGCGGGGAACCTGCTGGCCGTCCTCTCGCCCCGTGCAGCGGCGACCGCGCCGGATGCGGCAGCGGAGGTGCGGCGGGCCCTCAGCAATCCGGTGAGCGCCCCGCCCCTGGCCGAGGCCGCGCGCGGCGCAAAGCGGGTGGTCATACTGGCCGACGACATGACCCGCCAGACGCCCGTGCGCACGATCGTGCCCATGCTGCTGGATGAACTCGCGGCGGGCGGCGTGCGCAGCGAGCAGATCACCGTGCTCATCGCCCTGGGCACCCACCGGCCGATGACGGCGAGCGAAATCGAGCAGCGCTTTGGCCCGGATGTGGTGGGCCGGGTGCGCATCGTCAACCACCCCTGGGATGACCCCTCCCAACTGGCCGACCTGGGCGCCACCCAACGGGGCACGCCCATCCAGGTGGCGCGGCTGGCGCTGGAAGCCGACCTGCTCATCGGCCTGGGCAATATCGTGCCCCACCACATCCCGGGCTTTTCTGCGGGGGCCAAGATCGTCCAGCCCGGCATCTGTGGCGCCGTTACCACCGGCGCCACCCATCTGCTCAGTGCGCGGGGCGAGCCTTGCCTGGGGCGCGTGGAGAACCCCGTGCGCGCCGAGATGGAGGAAATCGCCGCGCGGGTCGGGCTCAGCGCCGTGCTGAACACCGTGCTGGACCCTGCCGGGCGGTTGGTACGCGCCTTTTACGGCGACCCGCGGCTGGCCTTCCGCGCGGGTGTGGGCATTTGCCGCCAGGTCTATGGCCTGCAGCTACCCGCCCAGGCGGATATCGTCATCGCCGGCTCGCACCCCTGCGACATCGAGTTCTGGCAGGCGCACAAGACCCTCTACCCCGCCGACCTGGCCGCGCGCCCCGGCGGCACCCTGATCATCGTCACCCCCTGCCCGGAGGGCGTATCGGTGACCCACCAGGCCATGCTGGGCTTTGCGAGCCACAACTCGGGCGACATCCTGGCCATGATCGACCAGGGAGCCATCAGCGACGTCGTGGCCGGCGCGCTGGCCGTCGCTATCGCCAAAGTGCGCGAGCGCTGCCGCGTCAGCCTGGTATCGACGGGCATCACGGCCGAGGAGGCACGCGCTCTGGGATTCACGCCCTTCGCCAGCGTGGAAGAGGCCCTGGCCGACGCACTGCGCCGGCACAGCGAGGCGGCAACCGTCAACGTGTTGACCCATAGCCCGGATACCTTACCTATCCTGAGATAGCGAACAGCCGTGCCCGCCCTCCCTGATTGGAGGGCGTCCGGGCGCTCTGCTCCGCGCAGTGCCGGAACGGAACCCCCGCCCCAAGGAGGCACGGGCTGCGCCTCTACCGACGGCCCGAAGGAGGGGGCATGCCCAAGAGCAATGCAGAATTGGATCGGAAACTGGCCCAGTTGCGCGGTTTGCTGCAAGAGCGCGGGCTCGATGCTATGCTGCTGCAGCGGGTAAGCAGCTTTGCCTGGGCTACTGGCGGGGCGGCCTCGTACGTCGGCGTGGCGACGACGAACGGGCCTTCTTCGCTGCTGGTGACGCTCGACGACCACGTGCTCGTCACCAACAACATTGAGGCGCCGCGCATGGAGCAGGAAGAGCAACTCACTGCTCAGGGCTGGCGTATGTGCGTCTCGCCATGGTACGACCCGCAGCGTGGCCTGGCCGAGTTGACCCAGGGGCTGCGGCTCGGCGCCGACGGTCCCTACCCCAGCGCGACGGACCTCTCCGCTGAGATGGCGCGCTTGCGCGCCCGGCTCACAGCGCAGGAAGGCGAGCGATTCCGCGCCCTGGGGCGCCTGTGCGCCGAGGCGCTCCACGCGGCTGCGCTGGACGTGCGCCCCGGGCAGACGGAGGAGGAGATTGCCGCCCGCCTCGCTTTCCAGATGCAAAGTCGTGGCGTGCAACCCACCCTCACCCTGGTCGCTACCGACGAGCGGGTCTTCCGCTTCCGCCACCCGCTGCCCACCGGCAAGCGGCTCGAACGCTACGCCATGCTCGTGCTGGGCGGGCGGCAGCGGGGCCTGATCTGCTCGGCGACGCGCCTGGTCTACTTTGGGCCTTTGCCGGCCGACCTGCGCCGCAAGGCCGAGGCGGTGGCGCGGGTCGATGCGACGCTGATCGCCCACTCGCGCCCGGGCCGGTCGCTGGGCGAGATACTCGCCGCGGGCACAACCGCCTATGCCGCCGCGGGCTTCCCCGAAGAGTGGCGGCGGCACCACCAGGGCGGCATCGCCGCCTATGAGGCGCGCGAATACCTGGCCACACCCGGCTCAGCCGACACCGTATCGGCGGGTCAGGCTTTGGCCTGGAACCCCTCCATCGAGGGCACCAAGTCCGAGGACACCGTCTTGGTAGACGAGGGTGGCTTTGAGGTCCTCACAGCCATGCCGGGATGGCCCTCAGTAGACGTTCAAGTGGGCGAGCAGACCATCGCGCGGCCGGGTATCCTGGAGGTGGTGTAAGGCGGAGTGCGACCCTCCGGGAGGTTGCAGAACCTCCCGGAGGGTGGATTAGTGAGGGCTGGGGAGACTCCTAGCGCCCTCGGCCAAAGCCGCGGCTGGCGCCTGCAGGCTGCCGCGGCCGCGCCACCTCTACGGTGATTGGCCGCCCATCCATACGATAGCCGCCCAGCCCCTCGATGGCCGACTGGGCATCGCTATCGGTAGCCATATCGACGAAAGCAAAGCCACGTGAGCGCCCCGTTTCGCGATCGGTCGCGACCTGCACCTGCTCTACGGCTCCGTACCCATCGAACAGCTCCCGTAGTTCATCCTCGGTAGTGCTGTAGGGCAGATTGCCTACATACAGCCGAACTGCCACTCTAACCTCCAAACGGTCAACTAGCGAGTATGGTCGTTTCGTTCTTCCAGGTAACGTAAAGCCGCCCGGGACAGGACCCGGGCGTGCACTGCAACGTACTCGGCAACGAACTCGCGCGAACTCGCTGGTCCGAATGGCCTGACTCTAAGCCGTCAGCCATCCCCTGTCAAGCCGCTTCCACGCCGGCGGCGGCCCGTGGAGGCACTCTGCCCGGCTCAGGGCAAGCTGTTGGCGGCGATGACCTGCTTGTAGAACAGAGCGCTGTCTTTGAGAGTGCGGGCCTGGGTGGCATAGTCTACGTACACGATGCCAAAGCGCTTGGTGTACCCATAGGCCCACTCAAAGTTGTCCAGCAGCGACCAGACAAAGTAGCCCTTGAGCGGCACGCCTTCGGCGATGGCGCGCTGCGCCTGGGCCAGATAGCGGCGCAGATAGGAGACGCGCTGCTTATCATGGACTTGCCCGTTCTCCAGGAGGTCGGCGCAAGCGCAGCCGTTCTCAGTGATGTATATCTTGGCCGGCCGATAGTCCTCATGGACACGGCGCAGCAGCTTGTACAGGCCCTCCGGGCAGACCTCCCAGCCCATGTCGGTATACTCGGACTCGGGGGGCGGGACCTCGCGCTGGCCCGTGGGTTGGTCGGGGTCAGCCGCCACAACAGAGCGGCTATAGTTGTTGATGCCCAGGAAATCAATGAGCACGGCGATCTGGGCCATGTCTTCCGGCTCGATGTGCGGCGCCAGCGGCCCGGCCGTAGCCAAAAGCTCGGCGGGGTAGGCGCCTTTGAAGATGGGCTCCAGGAATTGGCGGTTCAGGAAGGTATCATGCCGCCGGGCGGCCTCGACATCCGCCTCGTCGTCGGATGCAGGGTCAACCCAGTTCAGATTGAGGGTGATGCCGACCTCGGCACCCTCGGAGCTGTTCTGGCGCAGGATGGGCACGGCCCATCCGTGGGAAAGGAGGAGGTGGTGTATCGTCTGCAGGCCGGCGCCGATATCCTGAATGCCCGGCGCATGCACACCCGCGATGTAGCCCAATACGGCGACCACAAAGGGCTCGTTGTGGGTGATCCAGTGGCGCACCCGGTCGCCCAGGCGGCGGGAGACGACGGCCGCATAGTCGGCAAACCACCCCACCGCATCGCGGTTCGGCCAGCCGCCCCGGTCCTGCAGGGCCTGGGGCAAATCCCAGTGGTAGAGAGTCACGTACGGCTCGATGCCCTTGGCCAGGAGGCCGTCGACCAGTCGGTCGTAGAAATCGAGCCCCGCCTCATTGACCGCACCGGTTCCATCGGGGATGACGCGCGGCCAAGCGATGGAAAAGCGATAGGCATCCAGGCCCAAGAAGGCCATCGTGCGGATGTCTTCCTGCCAGCGGTGGTAATGATCGTCGGCCACATCACCGGTATCGCCATTGACGACCTTGTCCGGCGTATGGCTAAAGCGGTCCCAGATCGACTCGCCGCGGCCCCCCTCGTTTACCCCACCCTCGATCTGGTACGAGGCGGTGGCTGCGCCCCAGACAAAGCCCTTGGGAAATGCCGTTGCCATGTCTTGGCCCCCCTGCCCTGACGTGGGCTACGGACCCATACCTTGGGTTTGGCCCGCAGCCTCATCCCTATCCAACAAATACGATTATAGACCCGGGCACAGGAAAAGGGCAACTGTGGGGCTTAATCGCGGGTAGGGCAAACCCGCATATCAGCGCCATTGGGCGCGAGAGCCGCCTCTGTTGGCTTTCGGCGCTCTTAGCCGCGCCGTCTTCCACGAAGGGCACGGTCCACCTTGGGCCGCAACTGCTCCCAGCGCCCCAGCCGGTGCGCCAGCTCGTGCACGGCCTCATACTCCTCATCGCTGGGCACAGCGCGCAGGATTTTGAGGCGCAGGTCCAGGGCGCGAGGCAGGTCGCCGCGCTCCGCATAGCGTGAGGCCAACCAGGCGGCCAAGTCAGGGTCAAAGCAGCGAGCCAGGCGCTCTTCAACCAGGGCCATCACCGCCGGCAACTGCCCGCGCGCCGCTGGGGAATCGACAAAGCGGAGCAGGGCGTCGGTCGTCTGCAGTTCCTTGCGCGCCAGGATCAGTGCCTCGCCCACGCGATCCAGGTCCAGCAGCTTTTCGGCAACCAGGTCCGGATAGCCGGCAGCAGAGCACTGGGCCAGCGTATCCTCTGTCT
>DAOUGZ010000163.1:0-13948 GCA_034428955.1 Anaerolineae bacterium
CTCGGGCGAGACGCGGCCTACCAGCTTGGGCGGCGTGCGATCGATATTGATCGGCTCAAAGGTAACGGAGGCCTCGTTGCCGGCATAGTCGGCGCAGGTAGCGGACGCCGACTGCTCCTTGCCCTCCTTGTTCACGAGGACCGGCGCCGGCTCTTTCACCAGGCCAGAGAGAGCGTCGCTGCAGGTAAAGCGGACGGTCACATCCTCCTGCGTCCACGCCCCGGCCGTGTAAGCGCCGCTGGGCGTCGTCGCCACCGCCGTGACCTTGGGCGCCGTCTTGTCGATGTTGGCCGCCGGCGAGACCCCCGTTGTGCTGTTCCCGGCCTTGTCGACGACGGTCACCTCAGCGCTCACGCCGCGGCCTTCAACATCCAGGACGACCGGGCTGGCCGGGCTCTCGGGCGCGATGCCGGAGAGTTGGTCGGCGGCGGTAAAGGGTATGGACACGTCGCCGTTGTTCCAGCCGTAGGCATTGGCTGCGGGGCTGGGCTCGCCGAACTCGAGAGTAGGTGCCGTCTTGTCGATAGAGATGCCCTCCAGCGAGGCGGTCGCCGTGTTCCCCGCCAGGTCCGCCGCGGACACGGGCCCCGCCGTCTGCTCGGCGCCCTCTTCGGTCAGCAAGCTGTCCGCAGGGATGGTCGCGGGGTCGACGCCGGATAGCTCGTCGGTCACCTCCCAGCGGACGGTCACGTCATCCCTGTACCAACCGTAGGCCGACGGCTTGCTCGTGGGCACGCCGTTGATAGCCGGCGGCGTCTTGTCGATCATAAAGCTCGGCGAGGTCACCGTCGTGCTGTTGCCGGCAGCATCGGTGACGGTCACCGTACCACTCACTGCCCGCCCCTCGCCACTAAGGACGAGTGGGTTGGCCGGCTCGCTCTTGGCCACGCCCGAGACGGCGTCATCCGCAGTGAAAGGCACCGTCACGTCGGTGTTGTGCCAGCCGGCGGCATTGGGGGCTGGGCTCGGCGTGCCCAACTGCACCACCGGCGGCGTCATGTCGATGCGCACATCCTCGGACCGGCAAACACGGTCAACCTTGGAGACCCGGAGATAGTCCACGTAAGCAGTCAGGTTCCAGGTCTTGGCATAGGGCAGGCCGAGATGCTGGCTGAGGGTCACGTTAAAGTCGCTGAACAGGTCGCTGAGCGCCACGTCAAAGGCTGTGCTCCAGCGCTCCGTGCGGTTCGCGTCGAGCAGAGAGATGACCGTCTTGCCGGGCGCGCTTTCGATGCGCACGATGAGCCACTCGCCGAGGGAAAAGGCGCCGTTGCCGGAGGCACGGGCGCCATAGCCCGAGATCTCGGCGCTGGCGACATGCAGATGGTTGGAGAGGCCCAGGCGCACGTACTTGCCGGTAGCGCGGTTGAAGAGCCAGAGCTCGGCCACGTCGTCAACCTCACCGACCGGCTTGAGGGCCACCTCCACAGCCATCTCGGGCAGGGCAGCGAACGAGGCGGCCGTGCCGATGCCGCGCCGGGCATCGCCTGGGGGCGACTTTTCCGTCGTGCGCATCTGCAGGGCGCTGCGGCCGTCTTCGCTGGTCGCGGTCAGCCCCTGCGGACGGCCGGTGTAGCGGGGCAGATAGGCGGCGTCGATCCACTCGGCGGGGTCAAAGGCAGAGAACTCGGTCGAGTAGACGGGCACGTCGCTACCGGGTTGCTCCACATTGCCCGCCTTGTCTTGCGCGCGATAGTAGACCGTCGTCAGCCCCTCTGCGGCGATGGTAAAGGGCCCGCTGTAGACCTGCCAGTTCACGCCGTCCAGGCTGTAAGAGATGCTCTCGACACCCGAGCCGCCGGGGTCATCGACGGCGGTGAGAGTGACCTGCACGCCGGAGCGATACCAGCCGTTGCTGCCCGGTGTGCCCGACACCTCGATAGTCGTTGTCGGCGCCACCGTGTCGGACCACGAGCCGTCGCCGGCAAAGGGCAAATCGTCCTGCCCGCCGGTAAAGACATAGGGCTCGTCTACAAAGCCGTCGCGGTCGGCATCGGGACCGGTCCAGTCGCTCCAGTGGTTTCCGCCGACCGGCTTGGGCTCGTTGAAGCGGTTGCCGCTGCCCCCTGTGACATAGGCTTGGGCCGTCCGGTTGCTGATCATACGGTTGTTGTAGATACGGTTCGAGCTGGCGCTGCGCAGATACAGGCCATAGCCGTTGTCGGAGGCGCTGTTGTCCGTGAGCGTATTGTTGTTGGCGCCGTCCATAAAGTACCCATAGGCGCCGTTCATGCCGGCGGTGTTGCCGCTGAGGGTGTTACCCTCGCACACTGTGCCGTAGCCGATGGTCTCCAACCAGATACCGTGCTGAGCATTCAGGCGGCAGGTGTTCCCGGAGAGATGGTTGCCGGCCGAGTTGCGCACGCGGATGCCGGTGCCGTTCTCCGTTGCCTGAACGTTACGGATGGTGATATTGTGCGACTCCCAGAGCACGATACCCGCATCGTTGTGCGTCAGGGTCAGGCCCTCAATGGTGATATCGGCGCAATTGACGAGGTAGAGGGTGCCGGCGCCGGAGGAGGCATCGTACGTGCCGCCGGTCTGATCCTGCAGGAAGAGGATGGGCTTGCCATCCACCAGGTTGGTCGCATCGATCGTCTGCATGTTCTCGGCCGCCGTCGTGCTCTCGAGGCGAAAGTTCATGGCGTTGCCGGCCATGACGTTGCCGCTAAGGGTGTTGAGGCAAGAGGTATCGATGCGCAGGCCGTACTGCCCGTTATCGGTGGCCCGGTTGCCCGTGAGCGTGTTGAAATTGGACGACTGCAACTGGATGCCGTCATGGGCGTTGGCGGCGGCGGTATTGTTCTCCAGGGTATGAGAGCCACAGCGCTCGATGTGAATGCCCTGGTAGCGGTTGTAGCTGGCCACATTATCGACGAGCCGGACTTCTTCCGAGCGGATCAGGTAGATGCCGTAATCGTTGTCGTTGGCCGTATTGCCGCTGAGCAGGTTTTCTCTGGACTGGTCGCAGAGGTAAAAGCCGTTGACGTTGCCCACAGCGGCGTTGTTGGTGAGTGTGACAGGGGTCGAACCGGAGATGTAAAAGCCGTTGGCAAAGCCCTGCACGGTGAGGTTGCTCACGGCCACATCCGTGCGCCCGCTGATCTCCACACCGTTGCCCGCCGAGTTGCCGGTCAGCGTGTGCCCGCTCCCATCCAGGGTCACCCCATCGGCATCGATACGAATCGAAGCGGAGAGGTCGGCGCTCAGCGTGGCCACGCGGGTGCTTGGGTCCCAAGTACCGGCGAGAGGATCACTCCAGCCCTCTTCGCCCAGCGAGATTACCGGCGGCGGCTCCAGCGCCGGGACGCGCCAGGCCAGCGGCTCCGGCGCGGCCAGGGCTACCCCTGGGCCGAACAGGCAGAGCCACGCAACAGAGGCGATGAGAATCGCCAAGACCTTTCTCATACTCCCCTCCCCTCGCCCATACCTCCGGGGCGATAGCATGCAGGCGGCAGGTATACAAGCTGTTACGCCTGCTACCATTATACGTAGGGCCGGCGCACCATCTGTGAGGGGAGCATAAAGATTGGGTGAAAAGAGCCTAATGAGGTGATGGCAAGGCTTTCGGGGAGACTAGGCCTCCAGGTAGCAGAGGTCCTCCACCGTATAGCCCGGGTTGCCGTAGCCATAGTAGCCGAAGGACTCGACCACCTGCGGATTGGCTGCGGCATAGGCCGTCGCCGCGGCGCAGCCCGCCGACAGGTCGGCCTGGGGTTCGTAAGCAGCCCAGAAGGCCTCGGCCAGGGGCACGACGGGGTGGCCGGCATAGGCTCGGTGCAGCGTGGCCAGGCTCTCCTGCGCCGCGGCCACGTCTCCCAGTGCGGCCTGCACAGTGACCAGCCGGTACCAGGCCCAAGCCTCCAGGGTGCGGCGCTCTTCCGCGTCATCCCAAAAACCGGCCTGCTCCAGCTCCGGGTCGGTGGCGACGCGCCGGTAGGCGGACAGCGCGGCGGGCAGGTCGCCGCGACGCAGGGCGCGGTCACCCTCCTGCAGGGCGTGCAGGCGCAACGACGAAGGGTCATACACCGTCTCGATGAGGGATACGGCCTGGCCGTTCCAGGCATAGACCTCGGTGCGCGTTTGCATCGGTCCGGCGCCCACCGAGCCGTACTGCCCACCATGCATGGCGATCTCGGCGCGGCCGTCGCCGTCACGGTCCTCGATGGTCAGCTCGGCGTAGGGCATGCTGACCGGCTCCGGCAGGAGGCTCTGCAGCGCACCGCTGTGCAGGCGCAGCACATGCACGAAAAGGGTACAGGTGTGGGCGCCACACTCCTCAAAGGTAGCAACGACCTCGGGCCGGCCGTCGCCGGTCAGGTCGTGCAGGGCCACATCCAGGCGAAGGCCGGGATCAAAGACGCGGCTGCCGACCAGAGCATGGCCCGCGCCGCTCCGCTGCAGGACGGCCAGTGCGCGGCCCACCGGCCCCATCAGGCCGCCCCCCTCGCTCGGCGGCGCCGCCAGCAAGAGCAGCGCCTCGGCCTCGCCGTCGCCATCCAGGTCCGCCTCGCACAGCGGCTCGGACTCGACCTCCAGCGCCGCCCAGCTCTGCAGGTGAGCCAGCAGGCCGTCCAGATCGGGCTGCTCGGCCAGCAACGCGGGCAGGGCGGCCAAAACGCCGGCCAGGTCCGTGGGAGGGATCTCGGGCGCGGCGGTGGGGGCCGCAGGCTGTGGCGTTTCCGTCGGCGCCGAGGTGGGCGCGCCGACTGTCGCGGCCGGAGAGGTGGCCGGGGCCACGGTTGCCGGGCGGCAGGCCACAAGCACAGCCAGCAGCAAGGTGAGGGCGAGCAGGCGATACGATGGATTGGTGAGTTTCATGTCGGCTCCAAAGGATAAAGTGAGAGGAGTACTTTGCCCCGGTTGAATCAGAGTCTATTGGGGAGACGTTGGGGAGGACGGCTTTGTTCCATGCCGTGCAGAATCGTAAGCGTGGCGTGTTGCTGCGGGAAGGGCAGGAGCCGGCCACCCTCCGGGAGGCTCTGGAACCTCCCGGAGGGCCTTTCAGGTCAGGGCCGGGCAGTGGCGAAGCATCAGCCGGCCGCGGCCACCGCCCCAGGCTACTTGATGCCCCAGGCGTGCAGGTTGCGCAGGCTGATGGCCAGGCTCTCAAAGGGGTCGCGGGCGCACCAGTCCTGCTCCACCAGATACCACTCTACGCCGGCCTCGCGGCAGGCCTCGAGGATGGCGGGCCAGTTCAGATTGCCCTCGCCCACCTCGGCCATGACCGGCTGACGGTCGACGACGGTCATATCCTTAAAGTGGACCAGGGGCTCGCGGCCCTTGAGCCGGCGGATCCAGGCGGCCGGGTCGCCACCGCCATGCTGGATCCAGTAGGTGTCGATCTCGGCGAAAAAGACCTCGGGGTCGCTCTCCTCATAGAGGATATCCAGCCCCAGGCGGTCGCCCCACTTTTGCAGCTCGGTATCGTGATTGTGATAGCTAAAGGTGAGGTTGGCCTTGGCCAGCTCGCGAGCGATGCGCGAGCCCTCGCGGGCGAACCAGGCATAACCCTCGCCGTTGTGGTGCTCGGCAGGCAGGGAGCCCAGGCCCACATGCGGGCAGCCCAGGATATGGTGCTCCTCGATCAGCGCCGGCAGGTCCTCCATGAGCTGTTTGAAGGAGACGTGAGTAGCGCAGGCGACCAGACCCTCGCCGTCCAGCATCCTGCGCAGCTCACGCGCGTCAATCGGCCCCAGGCCGGAGAGCTGCACATAGTCGTAGCCGATCCTTTTGATCTTTTTCAGCGATTCGGCGATGCCGGCGGGGGTCTTGATAAACTCGCGCACGGTGTACATCTGTGCGCCGGGGTGCGGGGTGGCCATGAGCATATCCTCCTTGAGATGGTGGCCTTGCGGATGGAACCGGGCCGTAAAACGGCGAGCAATCCTCTGCCTCGATGGTAACCCCGTTCTCTGGGGCTGTCAAAAGCCGGCCCATCGCGAGGCGGCCGGTGTATGCGGCATTCCCGCAGGTCGGCAGTCAGACCTGACGGGTTTCGGAAACCCGTCAGGTCTAACGGCGATGGTCCACTGGCCTACAGCAGGGTCCCTCAGCTTGCGCTCATCTCGCCGGCAGGGCATGGTACTGCGCCGAGCGGGCCAAGCCAAAGAGCTTGCAGGCGACCATGACGCTCCATACGGCGATCAAGACGACCGAGAGGAGCGACAGGAGAATGCCGACCGCGGGCAAATAGATGCCCAGCCCAAGGATGCCCGCGAGGATGCTGACGTACCCGGGGGCCTTGCCGAAGGCGGTGCTGCGCAGCATGACGGCGCCGATGGCGATGCGGGCTAGGTAGCCGAGGATGTAGCTGACGTGGAAAGCGGTGCCGGTGTAGGAGGAGATGGCCGCTTCACCCGCAGCCAGGAAGATGGCCCGCTCGGCATCGGATGTGGCGGCGGCATAGCCCGCGCTGAGGGAAAGCATCTCAAAGGCTGTGTTGGATACAAGGTGCAGCACGGCACTGATCAAAGCCAGCGCCGTGGCCACAGCCATGGCCGATTCGCCGGCGCGCCGGAGGGCGACGTAGAGGGCAATAGAGACCAGGATGCTCAGCGGCAGGCTGATGATGATCGCCAGGTCGAGGCCGAGGAGCCCCAGGAGCCGGCTCTCCTGGAAGCGGGCGAACCAGTCGACCGCCGAGCCTGCCGACCAATCCGGCGGCGGCCAGGCGATGTGGGCGGCGATTGCCACGAGGGTCAGCGCCACCGTCACCAGAGCGGCCAGGGCGCTGACGGTGTAGAGCCCTCTCCAGCGCGGCTCAACGGCCTCGCTGGCAGAAACGCGGTTCGTCGATTTCCTACCAGAGCCCTTTGACATCGTTTTCCCCTTTCCAAGCGGATGATCGCTCCAGGCGGAGATGGCCAAGGCAGAGAAGTCAGCCCCATTGCCGATCGGCGCGAGGCGGGGGCAATGGCCGATGCCATGGTCTCGCGCCTGGGGCAGGGCATGATCGCCTGCTTCAGGATAGTACGGAATGGGCTCCGGCGGATCAGCCATCTGGGGGATTCTGCGCCTGGATGGCCGGTCAGGCTTGCACTGGTCATCTGGCCAGCGCTCGCCTGGCCGCATACCGGGCTATCGCCGGTGGGTGCCGGCGGCCTCGGAACTGTCGGGTACTCTGAGCACGGGCCGATGCCCTCGCCACACTTCCCCTTCCGGCGTGGTGTGCTGTATAATGGAGCCCACTACCCTGGTGTGAGTACATTTTGGCGGGACCCTTGCGAAAGCTCCAAGACTCGCCGCCATGAGGAGCGCCTTGGCTGAGCAAGAGGTCCGTAGGCCGGTGAGTCTTGGAGCTTTCGCAAGGGTGGATGTGGAAAGAGAGGCCAACTTGGAACGGGCGCTGACCGAGGAGCGCAATCCGGCATCGGCGGATATTGACTGCTTGCCGACCCTGGAGATGCTGCGGCTGATGAACAGCGAGGACGCGCGCGTTGCCGCTGCTGTGGGCAAAGAGCTACCGCACATCGCCCAGGCCGTTGACGCCGTCGCCGAACGCCTCGAGCGCGGTGGGCGCCTGATCTATGTCGGCGCGGGGACCTCCGGCCGCCTGGGTGTGCTGGATGCCTCCGAGTGCCCGCCGACCTTTAGTGCGCCGCCGGGCATGGTCGTCGGCCTCATCGCCGGGGGCGACCGGGCACTGCGCGAGGCGGTGGAGGGCGCCGAGGATTCGGAGGAGGCGGGCCACGCCGACCTGGCCCTCCTGCCGGTAATGGGGTACGATGCGGTGGTGGGCCTTTCCGCCAGCGGCACGGCCCCTTACGTGCTCGGCGCCCTGAGCGAGGCCCGCTCGCGCGAGGCGCTGACCATCGGCATCGCCTGCAACCCAGGCTCGCCCCTGGAGGCGCTGGCCGATATCGCCATCACTCCCCTGGTCGGGCCGGAGGTCATCGCCGGCTCGACGCGGCTCAAGGCCGGGACGGCGCAAAAGATGGTGCTGAACATGCTCTCCACGGGCGCTATGGTTCGTCTGGGCAAAACGTTCGGCAATCTGATGGTTGACCTGCGAGCCAGCAACGACAAGCTCCGGCGACGCGCGCGGGGTATCGTCGCCCAGGTCACCGGCCTGCCGGAGGATGAGGCAGCGCAGCTCTTGAAGGCATGCGAGGGCGAGATCAAGACGGCTATCGTCTGCCACCTGGCCGGCGTCACGCCCGATGAGGCGCGCATCGGCCTGCAGGCGGCGGGCGGCCGCGTACGCACCGTCCTGGAGCAACTGCGTGCCTGAGCCCAGCACCTGGCAAGGGGGAATTCGGGACTCGTAGGGGCTCATGGGGTCTCGGTGGAACGGAAACGCCCCAGCTTGTGAATCAGACAGGAGCGATTGCAGTGGTCACGAAAGCAGAGGTTTACTACAAGGGCACATTGGTGCCGTTCCAGTTGCCCGCGAACTGGGAGTTGCTGGCGATGGCCAGGCCGCAGGAGGCGCCGGCGCTGCCGGACCTGCCGGCGGCGGTGAGGGACCGGCTGGCGCATCCGCTGGGCATGGCGCCGCTGGCGGAGGTGGTCCGCGCACTGCCGCACCGGCGCACGGCGATTATCAGCGAGGACCAGGAGCGCCCGACGCCGGTGGCGCGCATCCTGATGCCGCTGTTGGCGGAGCTGAACGCGCTGGGCCTTGCCGATGAGGATATCGATGTGGTCATCGGGCGCGGCACGCACCGGCCGGCGAGCGAGGTGGAGGTACGGGCCAAGCTCGGCGACGAGGCGCTGAGCCGCCTGCGCGTATCGCTCCACGACCCCGATGCGACGGACCTGGTGGATGTGGGCACGACGTCGCGCGGTACCCAGGTGCGCATCAACCGGCGGGTGGCCGAGGCGGCGCTGGTTATCAGTATCGGCACGGCCAACGTGCACTATTTCGCCGGCTATGGGGGCGGGGCCAAGATCATCCTGCCCGGCGTCAGCAGCCGGCAGACCATACGGCAGAACCACGTGCTGGTCCGCGACGCCAAGGCCCAGGCCGGCGCCACCCATGGCAACCCCGTCTGGGAGGATATGCTGGAGACAGCGCGCCTGGCCGGGCTGACCTTTGCCTTCAACAGTGTGCTGAATACGCGCAACGAGGTCGCCGCGCTGACCGGAGGCGAGGTCGAGGCACAGCAGAGGGCGGCCATCGCACTCCTGCAAGAACTGTATGGCGTGCCCGTGCCCGGCCAGGCCGATGTGACCATCGTCTCGGGCTATCCGCTGGAGATGAGCCTGATCCAGTCCGGCAAGGCCATCCTGACGGCCGATACCGTCACCAAGCCCGGGGGCACGATCATCCTCGTCTCCGCCTGCGCCGACGGCTCGGGTCCCTTGATGTACGAGACGCTGAGCCAGCGCCCGAGCCCCGAGGAACTCGTCGAATGGATTGCCGACGGCCGGGCGAACACCACCGGCGGCACGATGGCATCGCGCCTGCGCAAAGTGCTGCAGAGCAAAAAGCTGGTGGTCGTCACCGACGGGCTCAGCAAAGAGCAACTGGCCGACATGGAGATGGTCCACGCGCCCTCGCTGCCCGAGGCGCTGGACCGAGTCGCCGACGGCGAGCCCAAGCAGGTCACGGTGCTGCCGGTAGGGGGAAGCGTTTTCCCGATACTGGGTGCGTGAGGAGCGGTGGGGGCGTCAGGCGTACCACGTAATGTGTACTGCGTAACCTCGCTCCAAGTAAGGCTCGCCACAAGAGGCGACCTTACGCCTTACGCATTACGTATTACGTATTACGCTCCGCCTGCTGCAACGGGACGGGTAGTGTCCCCGTCGCCTCGGCCTCGCCAAAGAGGGCGGCTACCGCCGCCTGCACCTGCTCGGGCGTGGCGCCATAGGTGGCCAGGGCGGCCATGCCCGGCGGCACACGGGCCAGATCATAGGGCCGTTGCAGGGCCAGGACCGCCACCGGCTTGCCTGAGGCCTGGAGCGCCTCGAGCAGGCGCAAGGGCGTGTCATCGCCCAGATTCCGCACCTGCAGCGCCGCGTCCCACAGGCCGACGATGACCTGATCGAACTCGCCCAGCGCCGCCTGCATCTCGGCGAGGGCGAGGGCCTGGCCGGCCGGGTCGTGCGGGGCATAGACGATTTCCTGGCACTCGGGCGCGCGGCGGCACACCTCCTCGCCCAGGAGGGTCCACCCTCCCTCGCCTGCCGGCACTCCCTGCGGGGTGAGCACCAGGGTCCGCCGCCCGGCCACCAGGGGCAGCCCATCCCTCTGCAGCCCAGTCACCGCTGCCGCAGCCATCTGCCGAGCAAGGGCCTGGTGCTCCGGCGAGCCGGCGGTGGCGAGTTCGCCCACAGCGCCGCCGGCCAGGGCATACTCTTCCTTGAGCGCCAGGATGCGCCGCAGCGAGGCATCGATGCGCTCCTCGGGCAACCGCCCGCTCTGCACGGCCTGCAGCAGGGCATGAAAGGCCGCATCCTGTGATGCCGGGCGGGTAAAGAGCACGACGTCCGCCCCCGCCTCGACGGCGCGCACCGCCGCTTCGCCCGCCTCCACCTGCCCGGCCACGCCCTGCATATCCAGATCGTCGGTAATGATGAGGCCGCGAAAGCCCAGGCTGCCGCGCAAGAGGTCCGACATGACGGCGGGGGAGAGGGTGGCCGGCAGGTCCGCCCGGCCGGTCAGCGCCGGCACGGCCAGGTGAGCGCTCATGATGGCTTCGATGCCGGCGCCGATAGCCTGGCGGAAGGGCGCCAGGCCCTCCGCCCAGAGTTCCTCGCCGGAGGAGTCTACCACCGGCAGGGCATAGTGCGAGTCGACAGCCACGGCCCCATGCCCCGGAAAGTGCTTGCCCACGGCGATCACCCCGGCGGCCTGGGCGCCACGGGCGAACTCGGCCCCCAGCCGGCCCACTGTAGCGGGGTCCGCGCCGAAGGAGCGCAGGCCGATGACGGGGTTGGCCGGCTCCGAGTTCACATCCAGCACGGGGGCCAGGTTCATGTTGATGCCCATCGCCGCCAGTTCCTCCGCACTGTGCAGGCCGGCGGCATAGGCGAGATCCGGCGAAGCGGCAGCGCCGAGGGCCATGGGTGCGGGGAAGACGGTCACGCCGCCCTGGATATGCACGATAGCCCCACCCTCATGGTTGATGGAGACAAAGAGGGGCACGGGCACATCGCGCGCCTGAGCCAGGGACTGCAACTCGGCGGTAAAGGCGCGCACCTGCGTGGGGCTCTTGGCGTTTTGGGCCACCAGCACCACGCCCCCCGCCCGCAAGTCGACGACGGCGTGCCGGGCAAACTCGTCCACCTCCGGCCGGGGCAGCCCGGCCATGAGCAACTGCCCGACCTTGTCCTCCAGGTCCATACGCTCCAGAAGAGCCGCCACGGCGCCGGGCGTGGGGCTCGGCGCGGCTGTGGGGCTGGGCGTAGCTGTAGGGTTGGGCGGCGGCGATGGGGTCGCGCTGGGCGGGGCCGGCGAAACGCGCTCCGTAGGCCGGGGAGATGCCGGCGTAGGCACAGCGGGCCGCGCCAGGCAGCCCGCGGCCACAAGGCCGCAAGCACTCGCCAGCAACACGGCCAACAGCATGCGCAGACGCCTTCCTCGCATTGGGTTACCTACCTTCCCAGTGGCTAGCTCTTGTTTGGCCGCAGCCAAACACATCCGAGCGCGGGCAGCATACCACACGCATTCGCGAGCGTCAAAGGGGAGAAAATGTGAGAAATGGCACAAAGAGAGCGCAACTCCAGGCCGTGCACGGTGTTTGCATTGAATGTGCACGGATTGTGCGTTCTGGTGTATAATGGGTGCCTGGGCAGCTCTCCCGCCCAGCGGCTGGCGATGGCGCCATGCTCCTCATCGGCGCCCCAGACCCAGTAAACCAGGCAGCGCGAGCTATGGTGGCCTGCAGGCTGTCGGCCGGCGCCCATCGACAAGAGGCGCATCGGCCGACTCAGCCCGTGTGGCCGGCCATGGCTGCACCGCCTGAACAGCATCAGGTCCCATAATACTCACGGGCCGGTAGACTTGAAAGGAGATCCAAATGGGCAAGGTCAGGGTCGCAATCATCGGGGTAGGCAACTGCGCTTGCTCCCTGGTCCAAGGCGTCCAATTTTACAGGGATGCGCCGGATGATGCCTTCATCCCTGGGCTGATGCACCCGCGGATAGGCGACTATCACATCGGCGATGTCGAGTTCAGCGCCGCTTTTGACGTTGACAGCAACAAGGTCGGCAAGGACCTCGCCGAGGCCATGTGGCAAGAGCCGAACAACACGATCAAATTCGCCGACGTGCCCAAGCTGGGCGTTCCCGTTTCGCGGGGCATGACCCACGACGGCCTGGGCAAGTATCTGAAGATGAAGATCCAAAAGGCTCCCGGCTCCACGGCCGATATCGTCAGCATCCTCAAAGACACGGGCACCGATGTGGTCATCAACTATCTGCCGGTCGGCAGCGAGATGGCAACCAAGTGGTATGTGGAGCAGGTCCTCGAGGCCGGCTGCGGCATGGTCAACTGCATGCCCGTCTTTATCGCCCGCGAGGCCTACTGGCAGAACCGCTTCAAAGAGCGTGGCCTGCCCATCGTCGGCGATGATGTCAAGTCCCAGGTTGGCGCCACGATCACTCACCGTGTACTGACCCGCCTCTTCCGCGAGCGCGGCGTGCGCCTCGATCGCACCTACCAGCTCAACTTTGGCGGCAACATGGACTTTTACAACATGCTCGAGCGCGACCGGTTGGAGTCCAAAAAGATCTCCAAGACCAACGCCGTCACCAGCCAGCTCGACTATCAGCTTTCCGAGGAAGCCATCCACGTTGGACCCAGCGACTATGTGCCGTGGCTGACCGACCGCAAGTGGTGCTACATCCGCATGGAGGGCACGACCTTTGGCAACGTGCCGCTGAACCTAGAGTGCAAGGTCGAAGTGTGGGATTCGCCCAACTCGGCCGGTGTGGTCATCGACGCCTTGCGCTGCGTCAAGCTGGCCATGGACCGCGGCATCAGCGGCACGCTCGAGGCGCCTTCCGCCTACCTGATGAAATCGCCCCCCGTCCAGTATCCGGACGATGAGGCCCGCCAGTTGACCGAGGACTTTATCGCCGGCAAGTAGCTCTACAACACTTGCCGACCCGAAGCAAGCTGAGGCTTGCGGAGCCTTTTCAGGTTTCGCAAGCCTCTTTTGCATCAACAATTGACCATACTCCAGACGTGTGCTACAATCGGCGGCAAAGCGGAAAGGAACTATCACGGATGCGGCCGAGTGTACGCTTCCCGAACTGGCCCCAGGCTCAGTCTGGTGTGCGCGCCAGGCTGATTGCCGGCTTCCTGGTCATTGTCCTTCCGGCTTTTTTGTTGCTGCTTGTCGCTGACTATCGTCACTACAGCAGCCTGCAGGCCGCCGGCATCACCCAGAGCCGCCTCGCGGCCGAGGGCGCCCGTGCCCTGCTCTTGACCGAGCTGGACCAGGTAGCCGCTTTGCTGCGCGTGTCGACCGGCTGGCCTGAAGCAAGCGGGCCCCCCTACGCCGTAGACAGCGTCCGGCTCTCTACGCTCTTGCCGGCGCGTCCCGAGTTCCGGAACGTTTTCTAC
Organism: Anaerolineae bacterium; assembly: GCA_034428955.1. Lineage (GTDB taxonomy): Bacteria > Chloroflexota > Anaerolineae > SpSt-313 > SpSt-313 > DAOUGZ01. The sequence continues at coordinate 13,517 of DAOUGZ010000163.1, forward strand.
CTCGACAGCGCCGGGCAGCTCATCGCCCTGGCCCCTGAGGGCCAGCCGCTGGCTCTGGACCCGGCGACACTGGCGCAAGCCATGGCCTCTGAGGGACCCGTCATCTCGGACCTCATGCAGAACCCCACTGACGGCCGCGCAACCTTTCAGGTTCTGATCCCGCTGCACACCGACGCCGGGCTGACCGGCATCGCCGGCCTGACCCTCGATGCCGCCCTCTTTGGCGCCCAACTCGCGCCGCTTGTGGAAGGCGGTGCGCTCAACGTAAGCCTGTGCGACCGCCGCGGCTGGAGCGTCTACGGCTCGCAGGATGCCAACCTCCCCTGGGAGTGGCGAGACTGGAGCCGCTATCGGCACATCCAACAGGCCCTGGCCGGGCAGGCCGCCACGGCGCAGGGTGTGGCGAGCCCTCTGGACGGCTCGCCCCTGCTG
>DAOUGZ010000164.1:0-18608 GCA_034428955.1 Anaerolineae bacterium
GACCTTAACAACTGAAGAGTGACTGGAAAGCAGCAGTGTTGTGCGTTTTGGGCCACCCTCAATAGTTTACGGGCCGTGGAGCGATCCACGGTTGAGATAGACTCATACGGAGGGTTTGATCCTGGCTCAGGATGAACGCTGGCGGCGCGCTTAACCCATGCAAGTCGAACGCACCGGCACTTGTAGAAGCCTTTGGGTGGAACGGGTGCAGGTGAGTGGCAGACGGGTGAGTAACACGTGGGTGACCTGCCCCAAAGTGGGGAATAACTGTTCGAAAGGGCAGCTAATTCCGCATGTGGTCCGGCATTCGGTTGTCGGATTAAAGGAGCGATTCGCTTTGGGAGGGGCCCGCGGCCGATTAGCTAGTTGGTAGGGTAAGAGCCTACCAAGGCGATGATCGGTAGCTGGTCTGAGAGGATGATCAGCCACACTGGCACTGAGACACGGGCCAGACTCCTACGGGAGGCAGCAGGGAGGAATATTGGACAATGGGGGGAACCCTGATCCAGCGACGCCGCGTGGGCGAAGAAGGTCTTCGGATCGTAAAGCCCTTTTCCGAGGGATGAGTAAGGACAGTACCTCGGGAACAAGTCTCGGCTAACTACGTGCCAGCAGCCGCGGTAAAACGTAGGAGGCTAGCGTTATCCGGATTTACTGGGCGTAAAGCGCGTGCAGGCGGTGGTGCAAGTTGGGCGTAAAATCTCCCGGCTCAACTGGGAGGGGTCGTTCAATACTGCATCACTTGAGTGCAGGAGAGGGAAGCGGAATTCCCGGTGTAGCGGTAATATGCGCAGATATCGGGAGGAACACCCGTGGCGAAGGCGGCTTCCTGGCCTGTAACTGACGCTCAGACGCGAAAGCTAGGGTAGCGAACGGGATTAGATACCCCGGTAGTCCTAGCTGTAAACGATGGATACTAGGTGTGGGAGGTATAGACTCCTCCCGTGCCGAAGCTAACGCGTTAAGTATCCCGCCTGGGGACTACGGCCGCAAGGCTAAAACTCAAAGGAATTGACGGGGGCCCGCACAAGCAGCGGAGCGTGTGGTTTAATTCGATGCAACACGAAGAACCTTACCAGGGCTTGACATGCTAGTGGTAGTGAAGCGAAAGTGGAACGACCCTTCGGGGAGCTAGCACAGGTGCTGCATGGCTGTCGTCAGCTCGTGCCGTGAGGTGTTGGGTTAAGTCCCGCAACGAGCGCAACCCTTGTCGCTAGTTAGATCTTTCTAGCGAGACTGCCGGTACAATACCGGAGGAAGGTGGGGATGACGTCAAGTCAGCATGGCCTTTATGTCCTGGGCTACACACACGCTACAATGGTCGGCACAATGGGCAGCCAAGCCGCGAGGCGGAGCAAATCCCCCAAAGCCGGCCTCAGTTCGGATTGCAGGCTGCAACCCGCCTGCATGAAGCCGGAGTTGCTAGTAACCGCCGGTCAGCCATACGGCGGTGAATGCGTTCCCGGGCCTTGTACACACCGCCCGTCACGTCATGGAAGCCGACTCCACCTGAAGCCGGTGGGCCAACCGAGAGGGGGTAGCCGTCGAAGGTGGTGTTGGTGACTGGGACGAAGTCGTAACAAGGTAGCTGTACCGGAAGGTGCGGCTGGATCACCTCCTTTCTAGGGAGCCAGGCCGAGGCCCTTGGGGGTCTGGGTCCACTCCTTGGTCTCCCGTCAGGGAGACCCCTTGGTCTCCTGCAAGGGAGACCCCTGGTCTCTCGTGAGAGAGGCCTGCAGTACAAGATGCTCAAAGCGTACAGCGCTTTCCGGTCACTCTTCAGTTGTTAAGGGTCTAGCCCCATTTGCTAGAGAAAGGGCAGGCGCCACCAGGTTGCCTGCCCTTTTTGATTCCCCTCAGCCCGGCCCCCACCTTAATCTTGCGCGGAATCGCCCGCCTAGGCTCCGTTGGGCTTGACGCTCGTTGCGGCCCATGGTATACATGGGGCATCGACGGGCATCCAGGCGATCATCGCAGTAGCGGGTCGAGCAGCAGGAGGGAATTACCGGTTGGAGCATGGATTGCTAGAGCTGGTTGCGCGCCACTGCAGTGCCTGCCGCTTTAGCGATTACCGCATCGGTTGATAGCAACACGCTTTGCAGCTTCATATCTCACATCTCACACACGTCACACGCGAGGGCTCTTGCTCGCTTTCCTTCCTGCCGCGGAGCGATCAGTGCACCGGTTGATAGCTCGGCGGTTCTTGATTCGCCGGCCGGGTGACCTTAACAACTGAGGAGCGATGGGAAGGTTCTGTTAGTGCCGGGCGGCCCAAGCCCGGAGCACGGCGTTGTCCGTGCTGGCAAGATACTACGGAGAGTTTGATCTTGGCTCAGGATTAACGCTGGCGGCGTGCCTACTACATGCAAGTCGAACGGACCGACCTTGTACTGGAACTCGATGAAGACATGCCGGGGCACTCCTGTGACATGCCGGAAGCGAGGGAGAGAATAGGGTTGGTCAGTGGCAAACGGGTGAGTAACACGTGGGTGACCTGCCCCAAAGTGGGGAATAACTGTTCGAAAGGGCAGCTAATACCGCATGTGATCCGTCACTGTGGTGGCGGATGAAAGGCGTCTGAGACGCCGCTTTGGGAGGGGCCCGCGGCCTATCAGCTAGTTGGTAGGGTAAGAGCCTACCAAGGCGACGACGGGTAGCTGGTCTGAGAGGACGGTCAGCCACACTGGCACTGAGACATGGGCCAGACTCCTATGGGAGGCAGCAGTAGGGAATCTTGCACAATGGGGGCAACCCTGATGCAGCAACGCCGCGTGGGGGACGAAGGTCTTCGGACTGTAAACCTCTTTTCTGGGGGATGAGTAAAGGACAGTACCCCAGGAATAAGCCTCGGCTAACTACGTGCCAGCAGCCGCGGTAAGACGTGGGAGGCTAGCGTTATCCGGATTTACTGGGCGTAAAGCGCGTGTAGGCGGTGGTGCAAGTTGGGCGTGAAATCTCCCGGCTCAACTGGGAGGGGACGTCCAATACTGCATCGCTTGAGGGCAGGAGAGGGAAGCGGAATTCCCGGTGTAGCGGTAATATGCGCAGATATCGGGAGGAACACCCGTGGCGAAGGCGGCTTCCTGGCCTGACCCTGACGCTCAGACGCGAAAGCTAGGGTAGCGAACGGGATTAGATACCCCGGTAGTCCTAGCCGTAAACGATGGATACTCGGCGTTGGTGGTACAAACCCATCAGCGCCCAAGCTAACGCGCAAGTATCCCGCCTGAGGAATACGGCCGCAAGGCTGAAACTCTAAAGAATTGACGGGGGCCCGCACAAGCAGCGGAGCGTGTGGTTTAATTCGATGCAACACGAAGAACCTCACCAGGGCTTGACATGCTAGTGGTAGTGAAGCGAAAGCGGAACGACCCCGCGGGAAACCGTGGGGAGCTAGCACAGGTGCTGCATGGCTGTCGTCAGCTCGTGCCGTGAGGTGTTGGGTCAAGTCCCAAAACGAGCGCAACCCCTACTGCCAGTTAGATCTTTCTGGCGGAACTGCCGGCGAAAGCCGGAGGAAGGCGGGGATGACGTCAAGTCAGTATGGCCTTTATGCCCTGGGCTACACACACGCTACAATGGTCGGCACAAAGGGCAGCCAAGCCGCGAGGCGGAGCAAAACCCCCAAAGCCGGCCTCAGTTCGGATTGCAGGCTGCAACCCGCCTGCATGAAGCCGGAGTTGCTAGTAACCGCCGGTCAGCACTACGGCGGTGAATACGTTCCCGGGCCTTGTACACACCGCCCGTCACGTCGCGGAAGCCGTTACCACCTGAAGACGGTGAGCCAACTTGGGCAGAGATGAACAAGAGGTAGCCGTCCAAGGTGGTAATGACAACTGCGACGAAGTCGTAACAAGGTAGCCGTACCGGAAGGTGCGGCTGGATCACCTCCTTTCTAGGGAAGAGCGGCCGCGCTCCAGCCGGAGCGGGCCGGCTTTGAGGGCGACGGAGTGCCCGGCGCAGGAATCCTTCCCACCGCTCTTCAGTTGTCAAGGTTTAGACCCGTAGGGCCGGGGAACGGCAGGCACTCACAGGTGCCTGCCCTCCAAACTCATCAGATGCTAGGCCGGCCCCAGAGCGCCCATGGGCCGCGCATCCAGCTCGCGGCTGAGTTCTGTCAGGTCCTTGATGGTGTCGACGGCCCGCCAGTAGGCGTGGGAGAGGTGCCCCACGAGCTGCCGGTTCTCGCTCAGCCGGGGAAAGGTGGTGTCCTCAATATCGCCCCTCTCCGGCAGGTAGGGGCAGATGCCGGGCGAGAAGACGTATACGCCGCCGTTGATCCAGTAGGGCAGCTCGGGCTTTTCGCGGAACTCGAGGACATAGCCCGCCGGGTCGAGGTCCGCGATTCCATAGGGGCTGCGCAGCGGCGTGAGGTAGAGGGAGGCGATGACCCTGCGCTCCTGGTGCGCCTCAACCATCGCCCGCAGGTCCAGGTCGGTGATGACGTCGCCATTGGTGACGATGACCGGGTCGTTGGCCCGCGCCGGATCCAGGTGCCCGAAAGAGTTCTTGATGCCCCCACCCCGGCCCAGCGCCGCCGCCTCGACGGCGTATTTGATGCTCAGGTCGTAGGCGCTGCCGTCACCAAAGTAGGCTTTGATGATGTGGTGCAGGTAACCGCACGAGATGACAACCTCATCCACATCATACTCCCGCAGCCAATAGAGCTGGTAGGCGAGGATCGGGTAGCCCTTCAGCTCCAGCATCGGTTTGGGGCGGTCATCGGTGTAGGGCCGCAGCCGCTCCCCTCTGCCACCCGCGAGGACAATCGCGCGCATCGCATACCCCCTTCCGGCACGTGATGCGTGATACGTACTGCACAAGGTCGCCTCTTGTGGCAGGTCTTGCTCAGAGCGAGGTTACACAGTACGCAGCACGTATTACGCGCCACTCCACGCCTTCTCCGCCGCCGCATAGACCTCCTGCCATGGCACGCCGGCTGTGCGCGCCAGGCGAGCGCAATCATCGTATTCGGGGGCGCCGGATAGCACCTCTTCGCCGAGCCGCTTGACCTTGACCCGCACGGTGCCCCAGGGCGTCTCGACCGTCTCTGTCGAGCGCTGGGCGATGTAGCGCCCCAGGTGGCGCCGGCGCACACCGAGCGAGGAGGTCTCGCGCAGCATGATGGCGGCGAGATGCGACGCTTGGTCCGGCGCGGCGATAGCCGAGAGTAACACCGCCGGGCGGCTCTTTTTCATATAGATCGGGGTGAACCAGGCATCCAGCGCCCCGGCCTCCAGCAGCCGGGCCTGCGCGTAGCCCAGCGCCTCACCGGTCGAGTCGTCAATGTTACATTCCAGCAGCACGATCTCATCTTGCGGCCACTGGGCCGCCTCAACCTCGCCCAGCCACAGCCGCAGCGCGTTGAGGGCGGGCACCCGGCGCGTGCCGAACCCATAGCCCACCGCTTCCACGGTCATCGCCGGGCGCTCGAAGCGGGCCATCTCGGCCAGGAGGGCTGCGCCCGTGGGGGTGACCAGCTCTACCTGGGCCGGGTGGGGCGCTGTGGGCACCCGGGCCTCGGCCAGCACCTGCAGCGTAGCCGGGGCCGGCACGGGCAACGTCCCATGCGCCGCCTGCACCGTACCCCCACCCAGGGGCAGTGGCGAGGCATAGATCGCCTCGACCCCCAGCAGGTGCAGCCCCGTCACCACGCCCACAATGTCGATGATCGAATCGATAGCCCCGACCTCGTGAAAGTGCACGTGCTCCGGCGTCGTGCCGTGCACGTGCGCCTCGGCGCGGCCCAGCCGCCAAAAGACGGCCGCTGCCCGCTCCTTCACCGCCGCCGGCAGTGCGCTCGCCTCGATCAGGGCCAAGATATCCGGCAGGTGCCGGTGCGGCTGGTGCGCCTCGTCGTAGAGCACATTGGCCTTGGTGCCGTGGATACCCTGCCGCTCTTCGCCAGCCGCCGTAATCTCCCAGCCCTCGATGGGCAAGCTCTGCAGCGCCTCGCGCAGGCGGCTCAACTCCAACCCCGCATCCAACAGCGCGCCAAGCAGCATGTCGCCGCTCGCGCCGGAGAAACAGTCAAGATAGACACAACGTGTGCTCATGAGTGGCTCCTGTGGTCGAACGCTAAACGTCATGCGTCAAACGTCATCAGCAATCGGCCATCAGTCGTCTGTCGTCAGTTGCCAGCCATTTCGTACATCAACGTGGGGCGTCAGACGCCGCCCGCGCGGAGAGGCATGAAGTGAGGCCGATAGCTGATGACCGCCGACCGGTGACGTTTTACGTTTCACGCTTGACGAGTCCCTCTCGCTGCGGCGACACGGTTGGCGATGAGCCCTGCCGTGGCGCCGGCGCCGATTCCGTTATCGATATTGACGACAGTGAGGCCGGGGGCGCAGCTCTGCAGCATGGTCAGCAGGGCGGCCACGCCCTCGCCGCCCAGGCCATAGCCCACCGAGGTCGGCAGGCCGATGACCGGCACGGGCACCAAGCCGCAGACGACGGAGGGCAGTGCGCCGTCCATGCCGGCGGCGACGATGAGGACGTCTACCTCGGCCTGGTTGAGCAGGTGCTCCAGCGGGTCGAAGAGGCGGTGCAGCCCGGCCACGCCCACATCGTAGGCGGTGAACACCTGGCAGCCCATCTCGCGGCAAAGGAGCGCAGCCTCTTCGGCACGGGGAATATCGGATGTGCCGGCGGTGAGGATACCGACGCGCCCGCCGCTATTGGGCTGTGGCTGCCCGTGGCGGCGCAGCACTGTGGCCCGGCAGCCCGGGTACCACTCCATGTTCGCCTCGGCGGTCAGCTCGCTACGCAAGCGCGCTTCCAGCGCCTCGGGCACGCGGCTGAGGATAGCCCGCCCCTCCACCTCCAAAAAGCGGCGGGCTATGGCCACCGAATCATCAATGCTCTTACGGTCCGCCAGAATGACCTCGGGCACGCCCTTGCGCTGCAGGCGGTCAAAGTCGGGCCGGGCAAAGTGGCTAACGGGGTTTGAGGGCATCGTTCAGACTCCCACTACGGAAACCGGCCAGGTCCAGCGCTACATAGAGGTAGCCCAGCTCGCGCAGGCGCTGCACAATACGCTCGCGGGTGCTCTCTGCCAAAAGAAGGCTCCAATCCTCCGCGGGCACCTCCAAGCGGGCGATGGGGTCGTGATGGCGCACGCGGAACTGGCGCAGCCCGACCTCGCGCCGCAGGAAATCCTCCGCCGCGCCCACCCGGACCAGCGCCTCGGGGGTCAGGGGCGTGCCATACGGAAAGCGCGAAGCCAGGCAGGCCATCGCGGGCTTGTCCCAGGTCGGCAGGTTCAGTTGCTGCGAGGCGGCGCGGATCTCTTGCTTGGTCAGCCCGGCCTCCAGCAGAGGCGCGCGGGCGCCCAACTCTACGGCGGCGCGCATGCCGGGGCGATGGTCGCCGGTGTCGTCCGCATTGGCGCCATGCACCAGCGCCGCCAGGCCCTCTGCCTCGGCCATGCGCCGCATCGCCGTGAAGAGGGCGCGCTTGCAATAGTAGCAGCGCTCGGGCGGGTTGGCCGCCACGTCCGGATCGGCCAGCACCTGCGCATCGACAAAGCGGTGCCGCGCACCCAACGAGGCCGCGATCTGCCCGGCCTCGGCAACCTCGCCCGGGGTGAGCAACTCGGAGCGTACCGTCACCGCCAGGACCTTTTCCGGTCCCAATTCCGCCAGGCATAGGGCCAGGAGCAGGGTGCTATCCACCCCGCCTGAATAGGCGACCAGTACGCTGCCGAGGCTGCGGATGATGCCATGCGCTCGGGCCAGCTTGATGTCCGCTTCTTTCACTCGTACCTTCTCTCAAGGGGTCAGGTGGGATCGGCGCAGCTCCAGTTTGCGCCAACCGTCTTCCCTGCTTCATTCTAGTTGAGGGTCGGCAGGCTGTCAAAGGACAAGTGGGTGCGCCTCACAGACTGTTGACATCCGCCAGGCTCTGTGATAGACTGAGACCAGGAATATACAATTCGTACAAGTTGTACAGGAGAGGAAGCAGATGCAGCAGCAGGTGGTCGATGCCAATGAGGCCCGCAAGGGATTCCGCGGGTTGCTCGATGCCGCCCATGAGGGCCGGGTGACAGTGATTGCCCGCTTTGGCAAGCCGGTCGCCGCCGTCATCTCTTATGAAGACTATTTGGCCGCGCGGGATGCCATCGAAGAGGAGCGGGACATCCGTGAGGCGGAGGCTGAGCTGGAAGCCTACCGTCGCGACCCATCCAGCTTTCGCACTCTTGACGACATTGAGGCCGAAATGAGGGAGAAAGGGCTGCTTGATGAGTGAGCCTTCGCACTATACGGTGAGGCTCTCTCGACAGGCCGAAAAGAGGCTCATGCGCATGCCGCGCGATCTTGCAGGGCGATTGCGCAAGGTGCTGCGCGCTCTGGCGACCGAGCCCCGGCCACACGGGGCAGAACCGCTAAAAGGCCACGACCTCTATCGCCTGCGCTTGGGTGATTGGCGCATCATATATGCCATTAGGGATGCCGAGTTGCTGGTGCTCATCGTCCGCATCGCCGCGCGGGGCCAAGCCTATCGTGATCTGTAGTGAGCGATGCTCAGGCGATACCCCTCAGGCCTTGCGGTAGGCGCCGATGATGTGCACCTTGAACCGTTGCAGCGATGGGCGGTCGGTGAGGCGCTCGTAGAGGACGCCGAGGCGATAGAGGGGTTCGTTGAGGGCGGTGTAGGTAGGGTCGCCGTTCAGGTAGAGGGCCTCGCGCCGAAAGCCGGCGCCGGCGAGCAACCGCTCCAGGCTGCGCGGGGTGTTGGCCCGGTAGTGGGTGCGGAAGGTGAATATCTCTCGCCGGCGGTAGAACCACCACACCACGCGCTTTTGCAGGCCGGCGGGCGCATAGCGGTTGGCAAAGGTGACATAGTTGTGCGCGTTGGGGGTGAGGAAAACAAACATCCCCCCCGGCCGTAGGACGCGCGCGAACTCGGCGAAAACGCGTTGGGGGTCCGCCAGGTGTTCCAGCACCCAGCTCGAGGCGATGAGGGTGAAGGACTCTGCGGCGAAGGGCAGCGCCTCCAGGTTGGCACAGACCAGGTCCGAGAGGTCCACCGCATCGCGGAATCCGGCGAAACTGACATCGGCGCCCACGGCCCGCGCCTGCCCGCGGGCGCGGGCCACAATCCCGGCCTGGCCGCAGCCGGCGTCGAGGATCATCGAATCCGGCTGCACGTGTTGGCGGACGAGGGTATCATAGATCTCGGTGCTGGGCCGATAGTTCGGGGTCTCCGCCCGGAAGCGGGCTCGCAGCCGCTCTTGGCGTTCCAGATCAAGCAAAGGTCATCTCCTTGTAGGGGTGTTGGGGGTGTGTGGCGCCCGCCGGTCTCTACGACCTGGATGCGGACCCGCGGCGAGTGCGCGGCGACCAACTTGCGATGGCCTCGCCAAAGATATAGGCTTGCCCGCCCTGCGGGCCGGTGCCGATGGTCACCGTCTGTGCCCGAAACCAGTTGATGCGGGGAATTATAGTCTGTGCTCGGCCTATGTCAACAGCCCGCAGGCCCCCAACGGCATCCGCCGACTATGCTGAGGCCCGTCGCTATCTGTTAAGCGCGAGAACCAGTCAGGGGGATGTCAGACATGCAAAGGCCGGCCCAAGACCGCCATCATCTGGACACTATGCGCCCGGTGCCTTGCCACTCTCTCTCGCGCCGGCGCCTCCTGCGCCGGTTGTGGGACCTCTCTCTCTATGCGGCGGCTTGTGCGGCGGGGCGCTGCGCCCTCAGCCCGGACCTCCGTGTATGGGCTGAAGGGGCAGGGAGTGTTGTGCACGGCCGGGTGGTGGACCTGGTGACGGAACAGCCGCTGGCGGGTGTGCGCCTGAGCGCCATGGGTGCCGTCACCGAGACGGACGAAGATGGGCGCTACACCTTGCGCCTGCCCCAGGGGGTTGATCAGGTTCGGGCCACTCATCCCGGCTACATCGGTATGACGCGGGCTCGAATCCGGCTCGGCGCGGATGGGGGGCAGTTGCCGGATTGGGAAATGATCCCCACGGCGCCCGACGAGGCGGCCCAGGCCGTCATTGAGGAAAAGCAGCGCGCCTACACGTGGGATAGGTCGGATGTCGCCTGGCAGGAAAGCGGGTCACTGGGAAGCCTCTTCGTCGCCGCCGCCGAGCCACCCACCACGCTGCGAGTGCTCATGCCGGATGGAACGGTGGAGACGATGCTGATGGAGGAATACCTGCGCGGCGTTGTGCCCTACGAGATGCCCACTACCTGGCCCATGGAGGCCCTCAAGGCCCAGGCGGTGGCGGCCCGCAGCTATGCCTCCACGCGCAAAGGCCATGGTGCGGTGGGGGCCGACGTGTGCACCACCAGCCACTGTCAGGTGTGGCGGGCCACATACAACGACCGTACCGACGCCGCTGTGTGTGAGACGTGTGGGGTGGTGGCCCGCAGCGCCGGGCAGATCATCAACGCGTTTTTCTTTTCCCACTGTGACGGGCACACGCGCAACAGCGAGGACGTCTTTACGACCCCTCTGCCCTATTGTCGCAGTGTGCCCTGCTCTTGCGGCAACACTTTCATGCGCGGGCACGGGGTAGGCGTGTGTCAGCATGGGGCGCAGGCGATGACGCTCCAGGGGCACAGCTATGCCGAGATCCTTGCCCACTATTACACGGGGATAACCGTGCTCCCCAGCCCCTGCCTGCCCGAGCTTTCGAGGCGCGTCTATCTGCCGTTGGTGGTAAGGCTATAATCCGCTGTGGTGTTCAGGAGACGTCCACCAGCCCCGCGATGGCCGCAATGGTCCGCTCGACGAACTGGCTGTCGTCGACGGTGACCTCGATGGCTTGCTGCGGACAGACCTCGGCGCAGCGACCGCACCCTCGGCAGACGTCGCTGATGACGGCGCGGCCGCCCTCCAGCCGGATGGCGTCGATGAAGCAGATGCCCTCTGTGCAGGCGCCGCAGCCCACGCAGCCCTCGTTCACCGTCACGCTGACCCCGGGCATGCGCATGATCTTGGCGGCGATATCCTCCGAGAGGTTGGGGAGCACACCAAAGAGGCAGCAGCAGGGGCAGCAGTTGCAGATGGTCAGCAGCCGCTCGCGGGGCGATACGCCCAGCCACACCGAATCCAGCTTGTGGCGCCCGATCAGGTGCACCAGGCCGGCCTCGCGACAGCGGCGAGCGTGGTCCAGCGCCTCCTCCTTGCTGACCGGGCGGCCCAGTTGGGGGTTGATGCCCCTGGCCGCCTCGCCAAGGAAGAGGCAGCCCAGACCGATGGGGTAATCCTTACACTGGCGGGCATCGCGGCAGATGCAGGCGTTCATCAGCCAGCGGAAGCCGGCCTTTTCGATAAAACGCTCTACCACCTGCGAGGGCAGCACCATTTGCTCGGGGCTTGCGAGCGTCTGATTGATGTGGATTACCGTATCCTTGGGCAGGTAAAAGATGCCGTCACCCTCAAAGAACCAGCGATCGATGGTCCGGCCGAGGAGCGGCACGCGGGTCAACTTGGCCACGAGAAAGCGCGTGGGAAAAGCGGCCTTGATCAGGCGGACGAGCCACAGGGGACGAGCCAAGACGGGAATCTCCTCCAGGAGCCATTGCCTCGAGAACAGCCATTCGTGCTGGGCGTATCATCGGCGGTGGCGACGCGTGCCCTGCCACGAACGGCACCAATCAACATCAAGCGGCAAGCAACCTCTTTCTCTCCGCCTCCAGAGCGCCGAGGTTCTGCTCGACCTGGGCCAGCCGCCTCTCCAATTGGCGCCGGGTGATGCTCACGCGCTCTTCCATGCGTCGCACACACTCGCGCGACTGGGCCACGCGCGACTGGACGACCCAGTCGCTGATCAGCCCGTCGAAAAAGAAATCGGCAAAGGTGGCGAACGAACCGATGTCGATGTGCAGGTCCGATGAACGGATCCCCACGTCGGCCAGTTCGCGCTGGAAGCGGCGCAGCAGCTCTTGCACGCGGTGCGCCCCGCTGCGGGCCTGGTCGATGCGCGAGTGCTTGACCAGCGTCGTCAGCGTGCCGCCGCCGAGCATATCCAGCACGCCCCAGTCCGAGGCGCTATTCAGCGCTCCGGCCACATCGCGCAGTGCGTAGAGGACAGCGCTTGCTGCCGCGATCGCCTCGCGCAGTTCTTTGGCGTCTGCCCGGGCGTTGGCCAGCTCTCGGGCCAACTCGGTCAGGCGGGCGGCCCGGCTGTCGCCACTGGCGGCGAGCGCCGCTTCCTTGCGCGCCAGGAGGTCCTGGTAGTGATGCTGAAGCCGGTCCATCTCGTCGATCTGCGCTTTGAGGTGCAGCACTTCGCGGTCGAGGCTGGCCACCGCGGCCCGGCATTCGTCGAACTGTAGCTTGGCTGCCAGGTACTCTTGCCTCTCCTTGGCCAGTTTGTCGTCTTTGCTGCCCAGCAGGGTGTAGAACAGCCCCGTCAGGCTGAGCCCCTCGAGGCGGCGCACGTCGGCCCCCTCACGTTCCAGTTCGGCGCTCAGCCGGGCCAGGCGTGCCTTTTCCTGGGACAGGCTGGCCTGCGCGCCCTGCAGGTCGGTGCGCAGCTTTTGCCGGCTGCGGAACCGCTCTTGCAGCTCCATGATCTCTCGGTCGAGTTCCTCGAGCATGGTTTTCTCCTTGGAGGTTTAAAAGTTCCGGGCTATCTCATAGTCGCTGTAGCCGCCGGTGTATTCGCGCGCCTTGCCGGCGTCGAGCTCCACAATCCGTCCCACGACGCGATCCAAAAAGTAGCGGTCGTGGGAGATGACGAGCACGGTGCCCTCGAAATCCTGCAGGGCGGCTTCGAGGACTTCGGCGGAGGCGATGTCCAGGTTGTTGGTCGGCTCGTCGAGCAGGAGCAGGTTGGCGCCGGAGAGCATCAGGAGTGCCAGTTGCAGGCGGCTGCGTTCCCCGCCGGAGAGGCTGCCGACCAGCCCCCGGCACTGCTCGTAGCTAAAAAGGAAGCGGGTCAAAAAGCGCACCGCGCCATCCTCCGTCAGTGGCGCCGCCTGGCGGATGGTATCGATGAGGGTCTGCCGGTAGTTGAGCGTCTCGTGCTCCTGGGCATAGTAGCCGGCCTTGACGCTCGGGCCGAGGCGGACCTCGCCGCTGCTGGGCGCCTCCTGGCCTGTAATCAGGCGGAAGAGGACCGACTTGCCCGCCCCGTTGGGCCCCACTACGCCGACTCGCTCCCCATGCCAGAGCAGCAGGTCGACACCGCTCAAGACGGAGTGGTCCACGCCGCCGGCGGCCGGGTACGACTTGCACAGGCCGGCAACCTCCAGCACCTTGTTGGAGCCGCGCCAGCCCTTGAGTTCGAGGGCCATCGACCGGCGCTCGGTGACGGGCTGGTCGATGCGCTCCATCCGCTCCAGGCGGTTCAGGATATTTTGGCCGCGCCGCGAGAACTTGGGGTTATCGTACACCCGGCCCCAGGTGATGAGGCGCTTGGCGGCCTGCTCCAGGCGGGTGATCTCTTTCTGCTGCGACTGGTAGAGTTCGAGTTGGCGCTGCAGGCGTAGCTGCTTCTCGAAGGCATACTCGGAATAGCTGCCCGGGTAGTGGGTGAGCCGGCCGTCCTCCATCTCCACAATCTCGTCCACCACCAAATCCAGCAGGTAGCGGTCGTGGGAGACGATGACCACGCCCCCCTCATAGCTGCCGATGAGCTGCTCCAACATGGCCTTGCCGGCCAGATCCAGGTGATTATCCGGCTCATCGAGGAGGAGCAGTGTGGGCCGGGTGACGACGAGGGCGGCCAGGCCGAGCAGCTTTTTCTGCCCCCCGCTGAGCGCCTCCACGGGCAGGGCCATGTCATCGTCATCGAACCCCAGGCTGCGCAGCGTAGCGCGCACGCGCCCCTCATAGCCCGGACCGCCCAGCTCGGCGTACTCATCGAGCAGGCGCGCCTGCCGCTCCAGGGTGCGAGCGAGCATCCGCTCGTCGCCATAGACGGCCGGGTCGCCCAGGCGGGCTTCGACCTCGGCCAGCTCGGCCTCCACGCGCGCCATCTCTGTTGAGGCGCTGAGCGCCACCTGCCAGACGGTACGCCCCGGCGGCAGCCGCGGCTCTTGCGGCAGGTAGCCGATGGTCAGCCCTTTGCGCCGCACGACAAAGCCCGTATCGCTGGCCAACTCGCCGGCGATGAGCCGCAGGAGGGTGCTCTTGCCGCAGCCGTTGGCGCCGATCAGCCCCACGCAGCGGTCGTCGTGGATCTCCCAGGAGAGATCCGAGAAGACGGGCGGCGAGATGTAGGTGACCGAGACCCGGTCCAAGTTGACGGCAATCATCCCTTCCCTACCCCGATTGGCCGGCGGCGCCGAACACGTACTCGGTAACATCGCATACTGGCGTATAGCCGGTACGCCGGTAGATGTGGTTGGAGATGGGGTTATCCAGGTCGGCGAATAACGTGCAGAAGCGGTAGCCGGAATCAAGCAAGAGCCCGCTCAGGGCGGCCACGCAGGCGCCGGCATAGCCCTGCCCCCTTCGCTCCGGCGGCGTATACACCAGGTTCACGGTGACCCCGTTGCGTGTGGGCCGCGCCCGGGCGGCCATAGAGACGGGCTCGCCGTCCTCCCAGAGGTAGACCTCGCCCTCGCCGATGCGCCGCTCCGCCAGCTCGGCGGCATCGGCCAACTCGCCCCGGCCGAAACAGTCGATGTTAAAGCCCAGGGTCCAGCGGCTGACCAGGTCCAGGTCCGCCGCTGTGGCCTGGCGCAGCCGGCCGGGCACTGGCCGTGGGGGCGGGATGACCTGGTCCAGCCGGTAGACGCGCTCGCGCATGCTCACCCGGGCCGTGGTGCCCGCCATCTCGGCCCACAGGCCCGCAAAGCGCTCGGCCAGCGCGCCCGGCCCGATCACGCCGGGGACGGACCATCTGCCCGCCAGCAACGCGCGCCCGACCATCTCCAGCGCCTCCCCCGTTCCTTTGCCCTCGCCGGCCAGCACCAGGCGGTGGGGCGGGGTCATGATGGCCGCCAGAGTCAACCCGCGCTGGCCGGTCACCGTGGCCAGGAAGGGCGCCACCGGCGCCGCCCGCCGGTGCAGGCGCATGCAGATGCCGAGCATCAGGTTGTTGGCGGCTTCCTGCTCCTCCAGCTTGGCCTGGGCGACCTGCAAAAAGCTCGCGGCGCTCTCATGAGTTGTCAGGATCATCCTGCACCCCCTGCGGCCTTTCTCGCTGCGCCGGGTATCAGCCGGTGCGCGGATTGCGAAAGCAGCAGATGCTCCAGTAGCGCGTAACCCGCTATAGCGGCCCGTGCTCCAACCGGTAGGCCTGCTCGTAGGCCGCGCGCCGGGCCTGCAGGCGCTCCCACACCGCGGCCGGCACCAAGCCCCGGATGGCCTCGTACACCGGCTCGATGGCCCGGGCGTCGTCCCGAGCCAACTCGCCGGGCACGGCGAACCGGGCACCTCCCACAGTGACCTCCAACTGGGTCAGGTCCCCGCCGACGGCCTGCGCCGCTGGGCGATGCCACTGGCGGGAAAAGACGCCGCACTCGGAGAGCAGGGCGTACAGGCGAGCCATCTCTGTGGGCAAGACGGCAAAGCCCTCTCGCCAGGTGGGCGGGTGGTGCTGGGCATAGTCCGGCAGAAAGACGATTTCGCCCGTCGGCCCTGGGCCGAGGTGGATGGTGTACTCATAGTGGTAGGGTGGCGGCATCGTGCCGGCTTGCCACTCCAGGCGCAGCGCCAGGTCCCCCGGTACTTGCTGGGTTTGCCTTGTCTCCGCTTCCACGGGCACCTCCTCCCGCTCTCTCCGCTGGCTCCGATCCCTGCAGCCAGCCCCTGCGATTATACACCAACCCGGCGACAAGGCCGATTCGCACCCTTGCGAAGGGTATATCCCAGAATCGTCCGTGGGCTGGCTGCAAGGATTCCGAACGGGGCTCCACACGGAGTGTAGGCCGGTGTTTCCATACCCGGCCCCTGTTTCCTTGAGCCCGGCGATGGCCGCGTCGACGGTCTGCAGCGCTCTATCGGCCTCGCCGCCCGCTGTCGGCTGACGAGTTCCCCCTGGAGCATGCGGCAGCGGCAGCACGAGCGGCGTCGACGGCACGGCCTTGCCCACCGAGGCACCGACGCCTACGCCGACGCAGACGGGTATCGCTGTGCCGACCGAGGCGCCCACGCCGACCGCGACGGAGACGGCCACGACGGTTGGGCCCGGCTTGATCATCCGTAGGCTCAGGTGATCAAGGCGCTTGCCGCCGGGGGCGCAAATCCCGTTTTTGTGCTTTTTGGCAAGACTCTGGCCACAGCGTATAGTCTTATCCTCAGCAGAGGATTCCCCCTGCCTTGCACGACGGAATCTGAAGCATACCCTAGAGCCTTTCCACAGTCCGCAATCGCTTTGGGGCTGGTACGCCACTCCGGCGTACCGATGCGCCCATCCTACCACACCGGCTCTCCCAACAGCTTCAGGGGACGCAGCACGCGTATCGTCCCGGGGGCTATCGCTGTGTGCGGTTGCCGCGGGATGGGCAGCCGGTCGACGTCTTGGTGGAACAACGAGGAGGACATTGATGAAGAAACGGATCCGAATCCTGCTGGTTCTCATGATGGTACTTGCCCTCGGCCTGGCCGCGTGTGGGCTCGACGACGAGGAGCCTGTGCCCCTCGGCCCTGCGGAGGCGGCTGCCGGCGAAGAGATCTCGGCCGAGCCGACGGCTGCGGAGGAGCTTGACGAGGAGGAATTCGACGAGGAAGAGTTTGAGGAAGAGCCTGCGGAGCCGTCGGGCGCAGAGGAGCCTGGGGCGTCCGGGCAAGTCCTCGCCGATAGCGGCTTCCGCCCCGACGTGCACGGCTTCTCCTTTGAGAACTATGGCGAGGGTTACACCAACCTGACCCCCGAGGAGATGCACCGGGTTTTCGGCGATGATGTGTGCGCCGCCATGCGCGATGGTGAGTGCATTCTGACGCCGCCCGCTGCCCAGTGGATGGAGCAGGAAAACGGCGGCATGAGCGGCGGCCACTGCTACGGCTTTTCCGTGGCCAGCCTGCGCTTTTTCCAGAACCTCGCCGACCCCAGCGAGTTTGGCGGGCAGACAGCCGCCGAGATCCCCCTCGAGGGCAATGAGGCGGTACAGCGCGAGATCGCTTACTCCTTCATCTTCCAGGGCTTTGACCCCGTCTGGGCGAATGCCATCGGCGGGACGCCCAATGCCGTCCTGGATCGCCTGATCGAGGTGCTAAACGACGGCAGCGAGACCTATACCTTGGGTTTCTTCAATGCGCAGGGCGAGGGTGGGCACGCTGTCACACCCTTTGCGGTGGAGGACCGCGGCGACGGCATCTTGGCCGTTCTCCTCTACGACAACAACTGGCCGGGCATGACGCGGGAGATGATCTTTGACCGCAACGCCGACCGCTGGACCTACAACGCCTCCATCAACCCCGACGAGCCGGAGAGCGAGTACTGGGGCGATGCTACGACCCAGTCGCTCTTCCTCTTCCCCACCACGCCGGGGCTCGAGCAGCAGCCCTGCTGGTTCTGTGCCGAGGCGGCCACCGCCTCGCTTGCCGGCCGCACAGGCCTGGCCTCACCCATCGAGCCGTACTATGAGATCTGGCTCGACGGTGAGGGCGACCTGCTGATCACCGACGAAGAGGACCGCAAGCTTGGCTATGACAACGGCAAACTGGTGAACGAAATCCCGGGTGCCAAGTACGATCTGGTCATGAGCGGCAACCTGTGGAGCCAGGATCGGGAGCCGGTCTATCGCGTTCCGCGGGGCACCGACTTTAATATGACCATCGACGGCAGTCGGCTGGAGGAGGAGACACTCACCGATGTCATGGTCTTTGGCCCCGGCTATGTGGTTGGCATCGAGGGGATCATGCTCCAGCCCGGCCAGCAGGACGATCTGACCATCTTGCCCGAAGACGGCATGCTCTCGTACCAGACGGAGGCCTCCGTATCGCCCAATATCGTCTTGGGCGTGGAGCGTGAGGATGCGGACTTTTACTTTGAGGTCCAGGGCGTGAGCATGGAAGGTGGCGGCGCGATTAACGCTCTGCTGGACGTCAAGGAAGGCTACCTGGTCCTCACGCCAAGCGACATGCAGGCCGAGGGCACCTTCAGCCTGTATCTGACGCGGATCGATGAGGAGACCGAAGAGACCTTTTACGGTGACGACATCGTGCTGCCGTCTGATGCGGCCATCTATGTGTTCTATGATGAGTGGAAGGGCGAAGGGACCGAATTGCTGATCGGCTTTGACGAGGACGGCGACGGCGAGCCGGAAGAAGTCTTTTCGTCGCTGGATGAGGGCTGATACCCCCAAAACCCGACGGGTCTCCGAGACCCGTCGGGTTTTGTTATTTGTATCACGGCCAGTTGCCGGACCAGGGATTCTTGCTTCCCTCCTCCAGGCGGTCGGTCGCCGGTGGCGGCGCGACGGAGAGGGCCGAGATTTCCTCCCGCCACTCGGGCGTCATCGCTACGTCGGCCGCGGCCAGGGAGGCAGCCAGTTGCTCGGGATTGCGTGCACCGATGATGGGCGCCGTGACGGCGGGATGCGCCATGACCCAGGCCACGGCCAGGGTTGCCGGCGCCAGCCCGCGCCCTTGCGCGTAAGCTGCAAAGCGCTCGGCCACCTCATAGTAGACCGGCAGGCCGTAGCGCGTGCCGTACATGGGGTTGCTGACCAGGCGACCCTGGTCGGGCCGGGTG
>DAOUGZ010000165.1:0-3811 GCA_034428955.1 Anaerolineae bacterium
CCCCAGGCCCCCAGTGCCCACCCTCGCCGACGGCACGCCTTGCCTGCGCCTGGGGTCGGGGCCGGCCACCCTCGTGGTGATGTTTGGCGGGCCGGGCAACGATCTGTCCACGCTGCTCATATCGTTCCTCAAGCGCGCCTGGAAGCCGCTGCTGCAGGACTATACTATCTACATCGTCAGCCGCAGGTCCGGGCTGCCGGCCGGCTACTCCACCCGGCAGATGGCCGGCGACCTGGCGGAGACTATCCGGCAGACGTTCCATCCCCCGGTCGACGTCATGGGCATTTCCTTTGGGGGGATGGTCGTACAGCACCTGGCCGCCGACCACGGGGACCTGGTGCGCCGGCTGGTCATCGCCATGGCCAGCCACCGGCTGGGTGAAGAGGGCCGGGCGCTGGACAGCCAGTATGCCCGCCACGTCAGCCAGGGCAACTGGGGCGCCGCCTTTGGGGTTGGCACGAAAAACCCGCTCGCGCGCGCGGCCATAGGCGTCATGGGCAGCCTGAACAAACCGACCGTCAGCGAGACCTTTGCCCAGGACGTCAATGTCGAGCTGGAGGCGGACCTGCAGCACGATGCACTGGACCGGCTCCCCGCCATCCGCGTGCCCACGCTGGTGATCGCCGGAACCAAGGATCCCTACTTCCCCAAAGAGCTGCTGCGCCGGACGGCGGCATCCATTCCCAATGCCCGGCTGATCCTCTATCCCAACAAGGGTCACGATATCATCGTCAGCAGCCGCTTTGCGGCCGATGTGCGCGCCTTTCTACGTTGAGACAGCCCAACCCTGTAGATACAGCAGATGGGGATACCGGACCATATGGGGCCACACATCGTACTGAGAACACAGAGAGCTGTTGCGGAAGCTGTCACACGCGCCGCCGATCTGCTGGGCAGCCATGGGTGGCTGTGGCTGAGTTGCCTTATCGGGGGCGGGGTGATCCATCTGGGAACGGCCATCCTGCGCCTGAGTAGCTTTTTCCCATCCCCACAGGCGCTCGATTTCTCGTCCTACTATGCGGGCGCCTGGTCAGCTCGGCTGGGGTTGTCTCCCTATTCGTGGTCCGAAAGCCTGCTCCAGTTCCTGGCCCAGACAAAGGGCTTGGCCATCGTCCCACCAATCCACAACAGCTCACCCCTGTGGTCGTGGCTCATGCAGCCGGTGACCGCACTGCCGTTCGCCTCGGCCGCTACTCTGTGGTTGTTCCTGCTGCTTCTGCTCGCTGTGTTTGGCCATGTCGCCCTGACGCGCGTTGCCGAATGCGACAACTGGAAGGTTGTCGCCTCAACGCTGCCAGTCACGCTGACTTTTGGGCCGTTGTTCCTGAACCTGACACTGGGGCAGAATGGTCCTTTGCTCCTATGTAGCGTGCTGCTTCTGGCTCACGCTCTGAAAGACGGCTCCAGAACCCTCAGAACGCTTGCCGTGGCAGTATGGGTAGTTGCGGTCGGGGCCAAAGTCTACCCTGCCCTGTGGATTGGCTGCCTCCCTCTCATCAAACGTTGGCGCACGTTCATCATCGCTATCGTGCTGTGCCTTGCTGCTTTCGGGGCAGTAGCCCTCTGGCGGCCGGAGGCAAGCGTCGACTACTGGATCAACTTCCTGCCGAGCCAGACCCAGCAGTTCACTCGTGGAGTCGGCATAGACGATCAATCGCTCAGCGGGTTCCTGAGTCGAGTCGGGGCTACTCGAAGCTATTCATTCCCCGGCCTTGCTGTACAGGATAGGCACGAAGTGGTGTGGTCCTTCCCCTGGAGCTTTCCAACCCAGACCATCCAGTGCTTCTCGCTTGCTTTGCTACTGACACTGGGCGCCTGGCTGGCCTTCACCTGGGTGCGGAATAACGGCAAGAATCCAGACGGCGTGCTGTACTCTCTGGTCCTGTTTGCTTTGCTGCTCTTCCCGCACATGGAGCGCTACAATCACATCCTGGCCCTGCCGGCGATGGCCTGGCTGTGGAGGCAAGGAGCGCCCTATCGAAACCTGGCCATCATCGCCTACACCCTGTTCGGCCTCTCTCGGCTGAACCATCTGTGGGCGCTGTTGCCCTCGCCGATCGGGCCTGTAGCGTCCGGCTTTGGGCTATTCCGCGTCCTATCACGTAAAATGTCACCGAACGTGGTATGGTTCTCTCAAATGATAATGTCACCGGAGGGAGCCATGCCTGACAAGGACGCGATGACGATCGATGAACGTCGGAAGTATCTGCGCATCGTGCAGCGGCGATACAGGCAGGCCGATCGCCAAGGTCGCGGAGTGTTGCTCGATGAGATGCAAGCAGTGACCAGCCTGGAGCGCAAGACGCTGATCCGGCTGATGCGGAGCAACCTAAAGCGTCGGCCTCGGCAGCGGCAGCGAGGTCGCACCTACGGTCCCGAGGTAGACGACGCCTTGCGTGTGGTCGCCGAGACCTACGACTACATCTGTGCTGAGCGCCTGCAGCCCAACTTGGTGACGATGGCCCGGCATCTGGCTACCCATGGTGAGCTGCAGTTATCGGCGGCCCTGCTCGAAGCGTTGGGAAAGATCAGCGTCCCTACGGTGCGACGGATCATGCGACGCGTTGCCCAGGACGAGCCGCACCTCCCACGCCGCGGCCCAGAGCGAGCCAATCAAGCTACGCGGGATGTCCCGATGCGACGCATCGCATGGGATGTGTCGCAACCTGGCCACTTTGAGGTCGACCTTGTGCATCACTGTGGGCCTGATCCCAGTGGTTCATACGTGCACACACTACAGATGATCGACGTCGCAACCGGCTGGAGCGAGCGCGTGGCCGTGCTCGGCCGTGGCTACATCGCCATGCGGGATGCGTTCCAGCGCATTTTGGCGCGTCTACCCTTCCCTGTCCTGGAGCTACATCCGGACAATGGTAGCGAGTTCTTTAATGCGCACATGCTCGCGTTCTGGGGTGAGCGTGTCTGTCAGGCGCAGCTCTCCCGCAGCCGGCCCTGGCACAAGAACGATAACCGGTTCGTTGAACAGAAGAACGGCTCGCTGGTGCGTGCTTACCTGGGCAACGAGCGACTTGACACGGTCGCTCAGACCCGGGCTCTCAATGCACTCTACGACAAGATGTGGATCTACTACAACCTGTTTCAGCCGGTGATGCGCCTATGTGGCAAAGAATACCATACCCTGGACGATGGCTCGCTGCGCTTGCGCAGACAGTTCGATGACGCCCGAACGCCCTATGACCGCCTGGCAACCACCCCGAGCATTTTCTCGGAAAGGAAGGATGCCCTGATCACTCTCCGCCATGACACCAATCCTCGTCAATTGCGACGCGAGATCTATGCCGACCTGAGTGCACTCTTTGCACTGCCTTGCGCCGCTCCAGGCGTGACCGAAAACGTCCTGGACACGTTGGCCGTGCCCATCAATGCCTGAAAGGAGAGGGCTGGACTCCGGTTACATTATCTGTTGATAGAACCATCGGCTCTCGGTGACATTATCATTTGATTCGACATGTATTCGCCATTGTGGCACTCACGCTCGGAGTTTCGCACTCTCTCGTCCAGCGGTCGTCTGCAAGACACACCGCAGACTTGTCGGCATGAGCGCCGGCCTCACCCTGCCCATACAGAACCGATGCCGCCGGGCGTCGACTTGGTTCCCCTCTAGTCCCCTCGTGGACAGCCTGGCGGTCTAGGGCAATCGCATCTAAATTTTAAGAGAACAGACCAGAGAGGACCTTGAGCAAGTAGTCCTGGTCCCATCCAGCTTTGAGGCGTCTGCCCTTGACTCCCACTTTGACGGTCTTCTCTTGCTTCAGAAGATTGAGGGCGATATGCCGCAGGATGGCAAAGT
>DAOUGZ010000166.1:0-13035 GCA_034428955.1 Anaerolineae bacterium
ACTTTGCCATCCTGCGGCATATCGCCCTCAATCTTCTGAAGCAAGAGAAGACCGTCAAAGTGGGAGTCAAGGGCAGACGCCTCAAAGCTGGATGGGACCAGGACTACTTGCTCAAGGTCCTCTCTGGTCTGTTCTCTTAAAATTTAGATGCGATTGCCCTAGACCCGAGCCTTGAGCGGCTGAGCCTGGGGAGGTTACGAATCGCTTGCCAAAGTTCCAACATGAGGGTATAATGCGCGCTTGGATTGCACGAGGCATCACAGCAAGCGAAGATGAGGAGGGCTGACAAAGTATGACGACGAAGTGGGTTTACCTCTTCTCCGAGGGTAGCGCAGAGATGCGCGACCTCCTAGGGGGCAAGGGAGCCGGCCTGGCTGAGATGGTCAGGGCAGGCTTGCCCGTGCCGCCCGGCTTTACGATTACGACAGAGGCGTGCAACGCCTACTATGATAGCGGCAAGCGTTTCCCTGATGGCATGTGGGACCAGACCCTGAAGGCTCTCAAGGGTGTGGAGCAGCAGGCCGGGAAAGAGTTCGGTAACCCCAGCAACCCGCTCCTCGTCTCGGTGCGCTCCGGCGCAAGGATGAGCATGCCGGGCATGATGGATACCGTGCTGAACCCCGGCCTGAACGATGAGACGATGCGCGGCCTGGCTGAGCTGACTGGCGATGAGCGCTTTGCTCTGGATGCCTACCGGCGCTTTATCTCCATGTTCGGCCGTATCGTGATGGGCATGGATGGCCTACGGTTCGACTCTATTCTGGATTCCTACAAGGAACGAACCCCCGGCAAGCAGGACACGGACCTGACCGCCGACATGCTCAGGGACGTCGTGGCCGACTTCAAGTCCCTCTACGAGCACGAGATCGGCCAGCCCTTCCCCCAGGATCCGTATGAGCAACTGCGCTTGTCTATTGGGGCGGTGTTTGGCTCTTGGATGGGCCGGCGCGCTATCGATTATCGCAACTATCACCGAATTCCGCACGACTTGGGCACTGGCGTCAACGTGCAGACCATGGTCTTTGGCAACATGGGCAGCGACTCGGGCACGGGCGTAGCTTTTACCCGTGACCCTCGCACCGGCGAAAAGGCCCTCTACGGCGAGTACTTGCAGAACGCCCAGGGCGAGGACGTGGTGGCCGGCATTCGCACCCCCAAGCGCATCGCCCAGTTGGCCGAGGAGATGCCGGAGATCTATGACCAGTTCGTAGAGATTGCCCAGCGCCTCGAGAAGCATTACCGCGATATGCAGGACCTCGAGTTCACTATCGAGCGGGGTAAGCTGTGGATGTTGCAGACCCGCAGCGGCAAGCGCACTGCAGCCGCCGCGGTCAAGGTCGCTGTGGACATGGTTGGCGAGGGCCTGATCTCCAAGCAAGAGGCCGTGCAGCGAGTGGAGCCCAACCAGGCCTACCAGCTCTTGCTGCCGCGCTTTGATGAGGACGACAAAAAGCGGGCAGCCAACGATGGTTCGCTCTTGGGGCGCGGCCTGAACGCTTCGCCCGGCGCGGCGAGCGGCATGGCCATTTTCGACCCTGATACGGCCCAGTCGCTGGGGCAGGAAGGCAAGGCGGTCATCCTCGTCCGCCCCGAGACCTCGCCTGACGACGTGCATGGCATGCTCGAAGCCAGGGGTATCCTCACGCAGCATGGCGGCGCCACGTCGCATGCGGCCGTGGTCGCTCGTGGGCTGGGCAAGCCCTGCGTATCCGGCGCGGAGAGCATCCGTGTCGAAGGGCGCCAGTTCAGCGTAGACAGCATGGTGATCAAGGAAGGGGATATCATCTCCATTGACGGCACCACCGGCGAGATCTTCCGGGGGGCCATCAAGACTGTGCACCCGGACCTGAGCAAGGAAGTAAGCTTGCAGCAGATTCTGGCCTGGGCCGACGAGTTCCGCCGGTTGCAGGTTTGGGCGAACGCAGACTATGCACGCGATGCCAAGGTGGCGCGTGAGCTTGGCGCGCAGGGCATCGGCCTCGCCCGTACGGAGCACATGTTCTTTGAGGAAGATCGTCTGCCCATCGTGCAGCGCATGATCCTTGCTGAGACCGATGCGGCCCGCCAGGCGGCATTGGATGAACTCTTGCCGATTCAGCGGGGCGACTTTGAGGCTCTCTTCCGCGCGATGGATGGGTTGCCGGTCATCGTCCGCCTCATCGACCCGCCGTTGCACGAGTTCCTGCCGGGCTATGAGGAACTGCAGCAAGAGATCGCCGCGCTCAAATTCGAGTTGCGTGATGCCAAGAGCTTGCAGGAGATGTCCGTCAAGCTCGAAACCATCCGCGAGAAAGAGCATTTACTGGGCACCGTCGCCGCCATGCGCGAGGCGAACCCCATGCTCGGCCTGCGCGGCTGCCGCCTGGGGATCATCTACCCGCAGATCACGGCCATGCAGGTACGGGCGATTCTGGAAGCGGCCTGCAATGTGACCGAGGAAGGCGTGGATGTCCACCCCGAGATCATGATCCCGCTCGTTGGCCACATCAACGAGTTGAGCCGCCAGCGCGAACAGTTGGAACCAGTGGCCAAGCAGGTCATGGCCGAGCGAGGCATGCAGATCGATTACAAGTTCGGCACCATGATCGAGGTGCCGCGGGCGGCGGTGACGGCCGACGAGATCGCGCAGACGGCCGAGTTCTTCTCCTTCGGCACCAACGACCTGACGCAGATGACGTTCGGCATTTCGCGCGACGACGCGGAGGGCAAGTTCCTGCTCAAGTATGTCGAGGAAAAAATCTTGCCCGATAACCCCTTCCAGGTACTGGATCGGGATGGCGTGGGCAAGCTGATGAAGATAGCCGTCGAACTGGGGCGCAAGCAGCGCCCGGACCTCGAGATCGGCATCTGCGGCGAACACGGCGGCGAGCCATCGTCTGTCGAGTTCTGCCACATGATCGGGCTCAAGTACGTATCGGCCTCGCCATATCGTGTGCCGGTTGCTCGCCTGGCGGCAGCGCAGGCAGCTCTGGCACAGGTCGAACGGGACAAGTAGAGCTGGTCTCTCCCGGTCCGGCCAATCGTATAGGCGTCGGCAAGAGGCCAGGCTCTTCGTGCGAGGAGCCTGGCCTCGCTGCGTCTTGTTGCGGCGGACGCGCCCAGTTGTGGTATAATGGACCTTGCTCTGCGAGGAGTGCGCCCCTGCCGGGCGTGCTTTCCGCAGGGGTGTGCCAGTTGAGGAGCCACTTTGCGAGGACGGTGTAACCGTGAGCGCCGTAGACGAGGTAAAGCAGCGCCTGGATATTGTTGAGGTCATCTCTGCCTACGTTCCACTCAAAAAGGCCGGGCGCAACTACAAGGGGCTATGCCCGTTCCACTCTGAAAAGACGCCCTCGTTCATCGTTTTCCCCGAGAGCCAGCGCTGGCACTGCTTCGGCGCCTGCGGCACCGGTGGCGATGTGCTGAACTTTGTCATGCGTCGCGAGAACCTGCCTTTCGGCGAAGCCCTGAAGATGCTCGCCGCTCGGGCAGGGGTCGAGTTGACGCCGCCCTCACCGGCTCAGGAGGCGGAGGCGGAGGAGCGAAGGCGCCTGTACGACCTGAATCGGCAGGCGGCTGATTACTTTCACCGCCTCTTGCTGGAGGCCGACGAGGCGGCCGCCGCGCGGGATTACCTGGGCCGCCGCGGACTAGGAATCGAGGCCTGGCGAGCTTTTCAGATCGGCTACGCCCGGGATTCCTGGCAGGCGCTGGGTGACTACTTGCGGGCACAGGGATGGCGCCAGGAAGACATTGCGCAGGCTGGGCTGATCGTCGAGCGCGATGGCGGTGGGTTCTATGACCGCTTCCGCGGCCGGGTGATCTACCCCATCCGCGACCGGCAGGGTCATGTCTGTGGGTTTGGCGGGCGCGTGCTCGATGACTCATTGCCCAAGTACCTCAACTCGCCACAGACCCCCGTCTTTGATAAAGGCAGCGTGCTCTACGGCATCGACCTGGCCCGCGAGGCCATCCGCCGCGCGGAGACGGCCATCCTCGTTGAGGGCTACATGGACGTCATCATGGCTCACCAGGCGGGCTTTCAGAATGTCATCGGCGCCATGGGCACGGCGCTCAGCCAGGAGCAACTGCGCACGCTCAAGCCCCTGGCCAAGCGGCTGATTCTGGCCCTCGACCCTGACGTGGCGGGCGACAAGGCGACCCTGCGCGGGCTCGAGGCGGCCAAGGAGACCCTCGACCAACGCGTCGTTCCGGTGCCGACAGCGCGCGGCATTGTGCGCTATGAGACCGCGCTGGACGCGGAATTGCGCATCCTGACGCTGCCGGAGGGGCGGGATCCCGATGAGGTCATCCGGGAGGACCCGGCCGAGTGGCAGCGGTTGGTCGATGAGGCCCTGCCGGTCATGGACTATTACTTTCGCACCTTCACGGCCGGGCTGGATTTGAACAGGGCCAAAGACAAAGCGACCGTCGCCGAGGCGCTATTGCCGCTGATCGGCGAGGTCCCCAATGGGGTAGAGAGGGCGCATTACCTGCAGCGGTTGGCGGCGCTCCTGCGCACTGATGAGCGGGTGCTCGCTCGCCAAATGCAGGTCATTGCGGCCAGGCGACGCGGGCAGCCGGCACCCGGCGAGGAGGCCGCCGCGCCGCTGGACCTCGAGTCCTATCTGTTGTACCTCTTGGGTATGTACCCAGAGTTGGTTGAGGCTGTGGACAACTGGGCAGACGAACTGTTCGTGGAGGCCGAGAACGCAGCCCTCTACGGGGCACTGCGAGAGGTCGGAGGCGCAGAGCCACTCTGGCTGCGGGATGATCTCGAATCGCTATTTGACCAGGTCCTCTGCTTGCACGTACAATCATTACAGGAGCGATTCGGGAAGGGGTTGAGCGTATCGCGGGCCGATGCGCCGGGAGTCGCGAGGGCAGTGGCTCTGCGGCTGCGGCGTGAGCGTCTGCGTGAGCGGGATAGAGACCTGCAGATTATGATTCAGGGAGCACTGGAGGAGGGTGACACGGAGGCGGTAGCGCGCTATGTGGCGGCGGTCGGTAAGGTGGCTGAGCAGTTGAGGGGGATCGCAGCGGAGGAAGAGGCGCGGTCCACGGTTGGTAGGCGAGCAGCTCGGGAGTGGTGAGAATGTCAGCCAAGAAGAGCATGTCCGGCGGACGCCCAGTGCAACCGGAGCCCGGGGTGAGTAGTAACGGCCAGGGGCCAGATGAGCGGCAGCCCCAGCCGCGTGCCGATATTGCTAGAATCAGGAGCGAGTTGATCGCCCGGGGGCTCCAGCAAAAGTTTATCAGCGAGAGAGAGATCGCCGACGCTCTGCCGGTGGACGAAATGGCCCCGCAGGAACTGGATGAACTCTACACCTCCTTCCTCGAGCAGGGCATTCCCGTGTTGGGGAGCGAGGCGGACCAAGTCGCCGATGAGGAGACGCCCGTGGAGCACGAGCAGGAACTGCCGCCGGTGGATGCGGACTTTGTCAGTGATCCGGTGCGCATGTATCTGCGCGAGATCGGCCGCGTGCCCCTCCTCGATTCCGACGATGAGGTGGAGCTGTCCAGGGCCATCCGCCAGGCCAGCATCGCACGGCGACGGCTGGAGCGCGGCGAACTCGAGGGCCGCCGGAAAGAGTTTGCCGAGATGCGCGTGCGCCGCGGCGAGCAGGCGCAACGCCGGCTGATCGAGGCGAACCTGCGCCTGGTCGTTAGCGTGGCCAAGCGCTATATGGGGCGCGGAATGTCGCTTCTGGACTTGATTCAGGAGGGCAACATCGGCCTGTTGCGCGCGGTGGAAAAGTTTGACCACCGTAAGGGCTTCAAGTTCAGCACTTATGCGACCTGGTGGATCCGTCAGGCCATCAGCCGGGCCATCGCCGACCATTCGCGCACTATCCGCATCCCCGTGCACATGGTCGAGTCGATCAACCGCGTAGTGCGGGCGCAGCGACGGCTGCAGCAGGACCTGGGGCGGGAGCCCAGCCACGAAGAAATTGCGCTGGAGATGGATTTGCTGACGGCGGAAGAGCGCCGGGCCGTCGAGCAGGGTCGGGCCAAGGGCGAGGCGCTGGATCCGGCCCTGGAGCGGCGCCTGCGCAAGGCGGCGGCCAAGGTGCGGCGCATTATGCGCATCTCACAAGAGCCGATGTCGCTGGAGACCCCCGTTGGCGTCGAAGATACTTCGTTCCTGGGCGACTTTATCGAGGACGACTCTATGTTAGGCCCGGCCGATGCGGCCTCGCGCCAGCTCCTCAAGGAGCAGATGCAGGACATCTTGGACTCGTTGAGCACCCGGGAGAGGCGAGTGTTGCAACTCCGCTTTGGCCTGGAGGATGGCCAGAGCCGTACCCTTGAGGAAGTTGGGCAAAAGTTCGGCGTGACGCGCGAGCGCATTCGCCAGATCGAGGCCAAGGCACTGCGCAAGCTGCGGCATCCCACACGGAGCCGCAAGCTCAAGGATTATCTGACATAATCTCTAACCTGATCGTAATTGCTGATCCCCCAGGACGAGCCGACCTGGGGGATCGCTCTTTAATCCAGCATCTATACCTGGCCGGCGACGGGTTCCGAGGGTATGATGCCCGGTGCATGGCTGCGATAAGGCTTGGTTACGGTGGGCATGGGGTTGCCGTTACGCATGCCACTGGCGGGCAGGGCACCGTAATCGGTTCGCAGATGGGTGCCTTGACGACTGGCGTAATCTGCTTGGGTGCTTTGGTAGGGCGGGGTTTCACCGGCAGAGGGGTGGCCGTTACGCAGGCGATTGTCGGCTTGGGCGGAGGGACGATCGTTATACACGTGGGTGCCGGAGGCGGCGGGGGCGTCGCGGTGACACACACAGAGGTCGGCAGCGGCTGGTGGGGCACCACGAGGGTGAACTCGACCTTGGGTGAGGGCGTCGCGGGGCCGGGCAGCACCACGATCTTTAGGCAGCCCGGGCCCACCACCAGGCCCAACAATGACGTAGCCAAGAGTGCCGTCACCAATCGCCTGTGCATTCCCTTCATGCCTGGAACACCCCCGCAGCAAGCCCTGCTCGCCCACGTCTGTTGGGCTACGGGCTGCAATGCTTACACGCCCCTTGGGCGAGCACACACCGTACCAACAGCGCCAGGCCTGGCCTGCCTGCGCAAAATACAAGCAGCGGTGTGTGCTCAAGCTTTGCTGGGGGGCAGCGGCTACCGGCAGGCGGTATGGATCCTTGTGCCGGGTTCAGACAGAGCGCCGGCCCTGATCCGTCGCGGGCCAGGGCCGGCGTTTCTTCCTGTGGACTCGGTCTTTTGGGCCGGGCTCGCTCAGATGGGCGAGCGGCTATGCGCCCTCCAGCATGCTGAGCACGGCCGGGATGCCAAATGCGGCGCAGCAGCAGAGGATGAGGACCAGGACGACAACCCCCACGATGATCAGGATCGTCTTGGTATTGTCCTTCTTCTCGCCGGGGGCGGGCTCGAGCGGTGGTGGAGCCTGGCTGGGGATGGCTGGCCCGGTAGCGGATTCGGTCATGTTGTTCCTCCCAGGGACGAGCATAAGCGGACCATTACATGGTCTGTGCAAGATTACCTGCCTTCAGTATATCATGAGTGGCAGGCCGTGACAAGTGATTGCAGTCCGGCGGGGGAGAACCGGTTCAGATGACCTTGTCGTTGGTGCCGGCGAGCTGGCGCAGTAGCTCAGTTTGGCCGGTGTGATATGTGTCATGGAAGTAGAGGAAAAAGACTTGCTGTTCCACCGTCATGGTGTTTCCGGCGAAACGAACCTCTCGGGACAGCGAATCCGGCGTAGCGTTCGCCAGCGCCTTGGCCAGCCGCTCCTGGCTCTCGTCGAGCTTGGCCAGCAGTTCCTCCAGGCGCAGGATATCCTCGCCATCGCAAGTTACCGGCTCGGAGCCATAGCCGTAGCGGGCTGCCTGGGCTTCGGTCAGGATGCCCTCTTCGCCCAGCGCCTCTAGAATGGTGTTGCGGTTGTCGACGATGTGACCTACGACCCAGTTCAGGCAGTTGCCGCGGAAGGGCAACTGGAGCACGCTGTCGGCGTGGGTGAGGCCCTTGGTTTGCATCCGGATGATGCCGACATTGCGGGCAAAGGCCTCGACGAGTTGCTCATGGGTGATCATGGTTCCTCCTTGTGCTACTGTACGCGAATCCCTTCCATACGAAGCGGCAGGCCGGCAGTTGGCGGTGACTCATGGCCGTGTAGCACCTCTGCCGGCCTGTCGACAAGACCTTCACCTGGGCACTAGCGGCCTGACCAGGCCTTTAGAAGCGTATTCAGCCGCCTCCTTCCTGGGTGGGCACCTCGACTTCTTCCGTCCGCCCAGCCATCTCCATGTACAGCTCATAGGGCACCAGGACGGCTTTGCGCTGGCCCGCGACGGTGATCGTGATGGGCTCCTCGAGGTCGGCGACCATCTCTTCCAGACTCTGCTTGATGTGGCTTACGCCCAGCGAGATGCGTGGCCGCAGGTCGGTCTCTGTGCGCGACATGGCGTCTCCCTCCTGAACGCTCTGCTGCCGGCTGCGCCAGCAAGAGGCATACCAGAAGCGAAGGAGCACCGAGAGAAGGTCAGATGACATGCGTCATTGGTGCTTCACAGTGACTCCGGCGCTACGGGTCTGCCCTATGCGCCGAAGCCTTTTCTGCCAATACCAGATGACGCGGTACTATGGGCTGAGCACCTGTCGCGAGACGCCCTTTGCTCGCTTGAGCGGCACGTGCAGTGTGATCGGCTTGTTGGTTACATGCAGGACCTTGCTGCCGAACGGCAGGTAGCCCGGTGCGGTGACGTGGATACGATAGCTGCCGGGCGGCACCAGGAACGAGTAGTAGCCCGGCTTGAGCACCTTATCCGGATACTCGCTGTCAGTGAACTGGGGGTTGACCTGGCTGTACTCCAGACTAGGCAGGCTTGCGCAACACGGAGAGGGCGATGTTGTCCGCGTGGTCGCTGATGCGCTCCAGGTTGCGCACTGTTTCCACAAACAGAACATCGGCCTCTGCGTTGCAGACGCCCAGGTTCACTCGCTGCATGTGCCCCTGGCGTGCGCTCAGTGCGATACGGTCCATCTCATCCTCGAGACGACAGGCCCGCTTGGCCAGTTCCTGGTCTTGAGCACGGAAAGCGGCCAGCGCTGTCTTGAGGGAGAGCTGTGCCTGCCGGAAAGCCCGCCTGAGGTCGTGTGCGGCTTCTTCAGAGAAGGGCACTTGGTGGGAGATGCGGTCCTGAGTGGCCTCGGCCAGGTTCTCCGCATGGTCGGCAACACGCTCCAGGTCGACATTGACATTCTTGAGTTGGAAGCAATCCTTGCGCTCCTTGGAATCAATCCCGCCCTCGGCGATCACGCCGTCCACAAAGTGCTCGATGGCATTACACAGCGGGTCACAGAACTCGCGCTCCAGGCGCAGGATCTCCTCGGCCTTGTCGCCATCCAGGCCCATCAAGGCCTCCTCACTCAGCTCCAGCATATGAAGCGCGGTCAGGCCCATGCGATCGAGTTCCTTGATAGCCTCAGAGATGGCGATCGAGGGCACGCCGACCAGTTGGCTGTCGATGAACTGGGTGATCTTTTCTTTCTGAGCCTCCTTCTTCTCGGGCACAATGAGCGCCGAAAGCCGGGCGATCGGCTTGACGAAGGGGAAGAGAACCAGGCTAACCGCAACGTTAAAGATGGTGTGCGCGTTGGCGATCTGCCGTGCCAGATCGGGCGAAGTCGTCTCCAGGAAGGAGGAGTACGGGGCCAGAATCGGCAGGAAGAGCAGCACACCGATGACGTTGATTGAGATTTGGGCGATAGAGGCGCGTCGTCCGGATACCGAACTGCTGCCCATCGAGGCCATAAAGCCAGTGATGCACGAACCGATGTTTGCGCCATAGATAAAGCCGATGGCTGCGGGCAAGGTGATTACATTGCTCGCGCCCATGGCGATCACCAAGCCGGTTGTTGCCGTGCTGCTGTTCATAATGGCGGTGAGGATCGCGCCTGCCACCACACCCAGAAGGGGCGTCTGCCCCATTCGCGCCAGCCATTGGGCCACCAGCGGCGTAGCAGCCAGCGGTTTGACCGTGTCCGCCATGACCTCGCGCCCAATGAACATGATGCCAAAGCCCAAGAGGATCTGCCCGTAGCGCTGCATCTTGCGCTCTCGGCCAAACTCGTACAGGATAAAGCCCAAGGCGACGGCTACAAAGCGAATACTGCCTATGTTGAGGGCCACGACCTGGCCGGTGATGGTGGTGCCGATCTCCTGCCCCAGCATCACCCCGATCGCCTGCTCGAGGGTCAGCAGGCGGGCATTGATGAGGCCGATCATGGTTACCATGAGCAGACCGCTGCTCTGAATAAGCGCCGTCGCCACGGCACCAAAGGTCGCGCCCTTTATTGGATGGTTGGTGGCCTTGTCCAGCCACTGCTGGATCTTGCCGCCCGCGAGTTGTTCCATGCCCTGGCTGAGCATCTTGATACCGAACAAGAACAGCGCCAGGCCGCCGATCACGGTCATTACCGAGAGCATCGATACCCCCACAGAGTGATTATAGTTTTCGTGAACGCTATTATACCACAAAGATACGGCGGTGAGAGTGAAGCGTCAAATGCGGTGCCGTTCTTGACTCTGACGTAACGTTATGGTGTACAATAGCTGCTAGGAGGTGCAGGTGAAGACTTATACGATCAGCCGACTGGCCAGGATGGCCGGCGTGAGCGTGCGGACGCTCCACCACTACGATCAGATCGGACTTTTGAGGCCGTCGGCCCGAACCGCGGCGGGCTACCGGCTCTATGGAAACCAGGACCTGTTGCGCTTGCAGCAGATACTGTTCTTCAAGGAGCTTGACGTGCCCCTGAGTGAGATCGGCGCCATCCTGGATGACCCTGCCTTCAACCTGCTGGAAGCTCTTGAGAAGCATCGGCAGTTGCTGCAGGAGCGGGTGGCCCGCTTGGCGCGCCTCCTGAACACTGTTGACAAGACGATTCGCAAGCTCACGGAGGATGACATGACATTGACCGATGAGGAACTCTACGAGGGGTTTACCAAAGAACAGGCCGAGCGCTACCAGCGCGAGGCGCGCGAGATGTATGATCCCGCGCTGGTGGCAGAGTCGGAGCGGCGGGTGAAGCGGATGATGCGGGAGCAGTGGAAAGCTCTCAAGGCCGAGGGAGACGAGATCACGCGGGAGCTTGCTGGACTCATGGACCGTGCGCCGGAAGACCCGGAGGTGCAGCAGCTCGTGGCGCGATGGCACGACTGGATCGAGCACTTTTACCCGGCATCGGCGGAGGTTTTCGCAGGCTTGGGCAAGCTCTATGTGGAGCACCCCGAGTTCCGGGCCACCTATGACCGCTATCGCCCCGGCCTGGCCGACTTTTTGGCGGCGGCCATGGCCCACTATGCCGATACGGTTCTGACCAAGAAGGACTGATGCGGACGGAGGCCGGTCCGGACCTGACAGGTTCTCGCAAACCCGTTACGTCCGGACCGGTCTGCCGGATAGATGCTACGTACCGGTGCAGCTCAGATCGACCTGCACCCCCTCGGCTCCGAGTGAGGGCGGGGCATAAACAAACACGAGATCACCTGCGCCCTCCGGAACCTCCGAGATGACTCGTAGGAGGACCGTCTCACCTGGGCCCGGGTTACCCTCTTCATCGGGCTGGACGGCTACCGTATTGTACTCGGTGCCGTCGGCGGCGCGGATGCGAAACAGATCGGGCGCGTAGGCCACGGGCTCACTGCCCACGTTCTCGATGGTCACATCGGTTACCAGCAGCGTTTGGCCGGGCTGGGGCGCCTGCACACCCTCTGCCGAGCTCGTTGTGTTGGCCGCGCGTACGGTAAAGGCGATCCCATTTACTGTGCAGCGCTGCCCGACGCAACACGCCCCAGCCGCGGGCGTGCCCCCCGGGGCCTGGCCCGGAATCGGTGTGGCCGCCGGTGCACAGCTCGCCATGCTGCACAACAGAGCCCCAACGGATAGTACCCGCCTCAGCGCGCGGGTCCATCGCCTCATGCCCATCCCCTATCCCTCCCGAGATGTGCTCAGCCGTCAAGTCTATAGACAGGGGATGGGCAGCAAGAGGCGTACCAGGTAGGCCCTCTCAGGCTTTCTGCGCGGCCGGATGCTTGCCCGCCACGCGCTCTGGCAACACATTCCTGAGCAGTTGATAGGTCATCACGGCAAAGAGCAGGGAGAAAACAGGAAAGATGAGCAACTCCACGGGGCTCATCGCAACGCCGGCCAACTGCTGGCCGAACCCCATCGCCGAGACGGCAATCCCCATTGTGAGCCCCTTGGTCAGCGCCAGCGCGGCCAGCAGGTAGCCGAAGGGCCTCCGCTTGAGCAGCAACACTCCGGCCAGGACGGCCAGAGGAGCGATCAGCCCCAGGTCGAGGACCTGGATGATCAACGTGCTATAGTGCTCCAGCCCGAAAGGCGGCGTGTTCGTGAGCAGCGCGGGCATGATGCGCCCCATCCAGGCCAGCAAGAGGAAGGCAGCAATGGCAAAGAGCACGGCCGCGATCCCCCTTCTGGGCAGCCGCGGCGAGAAGCGTTGGGGCAGCTCGTCGACACGGATGCTCATCAGCGACAGGATAAAGGCATACAGGCTCAATGAGAACAAGGCGACATAAACCAGGAACAACGGGTTGAAGGAGGCCATCAGCGCGATGGACGCATACGTGTACAAAAAATAGCCCAGCGTGCCGGCCAGGAGCAGCGCTCCGCGTAGCGACCCCTTGCGGTATAGAACCAGCGACACGATCAGCAGAGGGATGCCTACGCTCAGGGTAACGACGTCTCCGGCGATGACCTGGGCGGCCGAGGATTGACTATCGTACCGGTACAGGCCGCTACCGTGAATGGTCACCGTTTCGCCGCGTACGGTGACAAAGTCAAAGGGTGCCCCACCACCTGGCCAGAAGACGCCCAGCCCGGCGGCGATGAGGGCCAGGATGACGATGAGTACACACAACGGGGTCAGAGAACGCGATATTCTCATAGATACACCTCCAAGGACATCTGAGAAGGCAGCACCGGCGCCGCCGGTGACGCTATCCTCTAACTATATCACAATGGCGGGTCCATTGCCAGAGAAGCTTTGGCCT
>DAOUGZ010000167.1:0-14066 GCA_034428955.1 Anaerolineae bacterium
GGTGAATCCGTCCCTTACTCTCCACGCCGGTGCGAAATCTGGGCCAAGCGATCAGCGTAGGTCAACGTGCTTGAACGCACCAGTCTCAGTATCATAGATTCCATAACCCGGCCGGCCAAAGCGCCCCATCACTTCGCCGGGGTTGGCCAGGAGCGAGTTCCCCACCCGCTGCACAACCGGTCGGTGGGTGTGCCCCACAAAGACAGCATCGTAGCGCCCCAACGCCGCCAGGCCCTCGCCAAACTCGGGATAGTGCACGAACGCCAGCCGTCGCCCGTCCGCCTCAGCCTGGCCAAAGGGCGCCGAGAGGGTAACATGAGGATACTTGGCAGCAATCCGGGTCAGGAGCAAGATATCGCCGTCATTGTTGCCGAATGTCACGTGCACCGGCCCGGCGAACCCCGCCCCCAGCATATCCAGCGTGAACGGCGCGCAGAGGTCGCCGCAAAAGATGAGCATACCGGCATCCGCAACGTCCTGCAGCACGCGCTCCAGGTTCCAGATATTGTCGTGGCTGTCGCTCAGCACTGCGACCTTCATAGTGCTCCTCCCGAGCGCAACGGGGAGCCCATGGGGCTCCCACGAGTTCCCTCCCCGTCTCCCACTAGCGCTTTGTATCCTTCCGCGCAAAGAGCCGATAGAGCCGGGTCAGCCGGGTTTGTACGTGGATCAGCGGAGTGGTGAGCGTTCCGCGCACCGTGCCGCGGCGCAGGGCGGCCAGGAAAGACGCAGGGCCGTCAAAAGGCTCGATCTCGACATAGCCGTGGCCAATCTCGCTGGGGGCATGAGCATCGCTGCCCGCGCTCATGGCCAATCTGTGAGCCAGGGCCATCTCACGTGCCGCCTCGTTCTCCCGCTCGAACAGCACGCGTGCGTTAAACACCTCCAGCACGTCCACCTGGTCGATGATGCGCTCCAGCGTCTGCCGCCCCATAGCCGAGTGCCGCACCCGGTCCAACGGGTGGGGCACACAGACAATCCCCCCCTGTTCACGGATAGCGACAATCGTCTCCTCGGGTGAAAGGCCCCTGGGTATGGTGCTCTTCAGAAAGAGCCCGATTATCTCCCCCTCACTGGTCTTGATCTCTTCCGCCACAATCACCATAAAGGGCGCCATCGACTGTAGAGCCAGCGCGCCCTCGATCGTGTTGTGATCGGCAATGGCCACGCCATCGAGCCCGGCCCGCTGCGTGCCGCGGATGACGTCCGCATAAGACATCAACGAGTCCGACGAATGCTGGGTGTGTACGTGCAGGTCGAGTCGCATCATTCCTTGCCGTTTGTTCAGAGAATCGGCGCGCTCCGCAGAGCGCGCCTGCCCGACAACCGCTCGAGTATAGCGCCTTTCGCCACGGCTGGCAAGCAACACCCGGTGAAGAGCATCGATGCGCCGGCTCTACAACGCCCATTCCATCGGCGCGGGCGCCGTGAAGGTGGAGGTGATTTCTACCGGGCCACCCTGCTGCGCCGAGGTCGTGATGGCGCAGAGAATCTCGACCACATGCGCCGCCTGGGCGCCGGTGGCGCGCTGGGGCTTGCCCGCCGCGATGGCCTCGGCCATGTCCGCCAGCGCGCGCGCCCACTCGATGCCCTTGAACGGCTCGCGCACATAGGGCACCGGCTCGAACTGGCCGCCGAACGGCGCGTACTCGACGGCGGCGCTAAACTCCTGGAAGCAGCCCAGGTGCAGGGTACCCTCATCACCGTGGAACTCGAGGCCGCGCTGCTTGGTGGTGCGCACGTAAAAGTTGGTGGTCAGGCGCACGACCGTCCCGTCGGCCAGTTCGATGGCGGCCAGATTCCAATCGGGAGTCTCAATGTGGAAGGGCCGGCCCTCTTTGGTCACCCGGTCCGGATGCAGCAGGTGCTGGTAGGCGGTAACTCGCTTGGCGGGGCCAAAGAAGGTCGTGACCAGCGTCAGCGGGTAGACGCCCACATCGAAGAGAGACCCGACCTGGTAAAAGGGCTCCGGGTTCGGGTGCCAGGCCTCGATGCGGCCGTGGTTGACCTCGGCATAGACCACGCGCACTTTGCCGAGCTGCCCCTCGCGGATGGCGCGCCAGGCCGTCTGCTGCGCCTCGCCCATGTAGGTGATCGGCGAGCAACTCAGGCGCAACCCCTTGGCCTCCGCCATCTCCACCAACCCGCGAGCCTCGCCATAGGTCATGGCCAGCGGCTTTTCGCTGTGCACATGCTTGCCGGCATCCAGGCACTTGGCAATGACCATGGGATGGGCATGGTGGATGGTCAGGTTCACGACCACATCCACCCGGTCATCGGCCAACAGGTCGTCGAGCGTGGGGTAGACCTGGCCGCCGAACTCGGCCGCCAGCTCTTGGGCCCGCTCGGGGATGAGGTCGCTGGCGCCCAGCAACTCTAGATTCCTGTAGGCCTTCATCGTCCGGGCGTAGGGCTTGGCGATGTTGCCGCAGCCCACAATCGCTACGCGCAGCTTGTCAGACATGGTGACACTCCCTATCGGTGTGAGGGTGAATACCGGTACTGCACATCATACGCCCGGCGGCGAAAAGCGCCAAAAAACGCATTCCGCTTGGCCGCTCCATGGCTCAGGTTTGACACAAAGCCTGCCCGCGCCCATACTTCAGGCACCAGCGGTCATCCCAACCACAGCCGCATCGCAGGAGGCAGCGCATGGCCCAGGAACCCGGAACCATACGGTTGGACCAATTCCTCAAATGGCAGGGCCTCGTCGAGACGGGCGGGCAGGCCAAGCTCCTCATCCAGGAGGGCGCGGTCCTGGTCAACGGCGAGGTCGAAACGCACCGCAGCCGCAAGCTCGCCGACGGGGACGAGGTCACCCTCGACGACCAGACGGTAATCGTCGACCTCTCCGAATAGGCCGGCTACAGGCGCAACAACAGCCGGGGCGCCTCCTCGCGCCCCATGGCGCCCACTCCTCGTATCCGAGTTCCTCTCACCAGCGCAGCAACGACACTTCCTATCCGTCCGACCTCGCCCCCCGACAGAACCCCCGTGAAGAACATGGCACGCTTCTTGCTCAGCCAGCCGTGCATGGGCAAGATAAGTGTGAGCCAAGCCCGGCCGCAGGCCGGCCGGGAACGCGCGGATCAGCGATCCTACAACAGCTCGTGGACCCCCCGCCCCATTGCCGATCGCGACGCTGAGGGGGCTGCTATGGCGCCAGGCGCGCAGGCGATTCTGCTCGACCGTGACGGCACCCTGATCCACAACCATCACTACTGCCGCGACCCCAGGCTGGTGCGCTTGCTGCCGGGCGTGAGCCAGGCCCTGCGCTGGCTGAGCGCGGCCGGCTACCGCCTGATGGTCATCACCAACCAATCTGGGGTTGCCCGGGGCCTGTTGTCTGAGCGCGACCTGGCGGCGGTTCACGACCGCCTGCGCCAGGTCCTGGCTGCAGAGCGCGTTCACCTGGAGGCTGTCTACTACTGCCCTCACTGCAGCGAGGGAGTCGGCAACGCCTATTCTGGGCGCTGCCTCTGCCGCAAGCCTGAGCCCGGGCTCTTTTGGCGCGCGGCTGCCGAGCGGGGGATAGCCCTGCGCCGCTCGTGGTACGTGGGCGACGTGCTCAGCGACATCGAGGCGGGCAACCGGGCCGGCTGCCGGACTGTCCTTCTGGACCTGGGGACCGAGCCGGTGCCCGATGCGGCCATACGGACGCCGACCTATGTCGCGCGCAACCTGCCGCACGCAGCGCGGCTCATCCTCCGGGCCGATGGCCACAAGGTCGACAGCCGCAGCAGCGAAAGGCTGGAACCCCTGCCTCTCTCGGTGCTCGCTCGGCCTCGGCTGACCCAAGGGAGTTTACGGCCTGGCGACCCGAGCCCCATCCCCGATGCCATGTGGGCGACCCAGGCTGCGTTGGAGGGAACGCAATGAACGGTGCGATTCCGACGGTCCGCCGTTTCGCTGGCCGGCGTGTGCTGGTCGTCGGCGATGCTTTGCTTGATGCCTATCTGCACGGGGAGGCAACGCGCGTTTGCGCCGAAGCGCCCGTGCCCGTAGTCGAAGCTCGACACAAGACGGTCGCCCCCGGTGGGGCAGCGAATACGGCGGCCAATGTCGCCAGCCTGGGCGGCCAGGTGTCTTTTTTGGCCGTCGTCGGCACCGACGAAGCCTCAGGCACACTGCGCCGCGAACTCGTAGCCCGCGGCATCAGCGACGAGAACCTGGTCATCGACCCCGAACGCTCGGTGGTGCACAAGCTGCGCATCCTGGCCAACGGGCAGTACCTTGTGCGCTTTGACGAGGGGGACTCGCGCCCCCTCTCGCGGGAGACGCGCCGCCGCTTTTTGGAGCGCTTCCGCACGCTCTTTCGGGAGCATGACACCATCATCATCTCAGACTATCACTCCGGAGTCGTGGGGCCCGCGCTCATCGAGACTCTGGCCGAGCTGAACGCCCACGGGCAAAAGCGCGTGCTGCTGGATTCGAAAAAGCTCCTTGCCTTCCGCCGCTGCCCGCTGAGCGTGGTCAAGCCCAACCAGCGCGAGGCCGCGGCGAGCCTCGGCTGGCGGCCGGAGCGCGTAGGCAACCACCTGGACGAGCTGGGCTACCAGCTCGTGCGCCGGCTGCTGGCCGAGTGGGTTATCATCACCCTCGGCGAGGACGGCTCGATCGTCTTTGGGCGCGACGGCACGCAATACCGGGTGCTGCCGCGGCGCGTGCCCAACCCCCAGCCGGTAGGTGCCGGCGACACCTACATCGCCGCCCTCAGCCTGGCCCTTGATAACGGTGCCGACATCCAAACGGCCGCCGAAATCGCCGGCGAGGCGGCCGCCGTCGCCGCAACCCATTCCGGCACGGCCTGCGTCAGCCAGCAAGAGCTGCTGCAACGCCTCAGTCTGCGCGGCGATCCCCTCGCCGACGCTACGGACCTGCTGGAAAAGGCCAAAGAATACCGCCACCTGGGCCTGCGCATCGTCTTTACCAACGGCTGCTTCGACATCCTGCACAGCGGCCACGTAGCCTTTTTGCAGCAAGCGCGCGCCCTGGGCGATGTGCTGATCGTCGGCGTCAATTCGGATGCCTCCGTTCGCCGCCTGAAAGGGGAGACGCGGCCCATCAACACCCAGGCCGACCGCGTCGCCGTCCTGGCGGCCCTGGAAGCGGTGGACCATGTCGTCCTCTTTGACGAGGACACGCCCGAGCGCCTGGTCGACCAACTGCGCCCCGATATCCACGTCAAGGGCAGCGACTATTCCATCGACGGCCTGCCCGAGGCGCGCATCGTCCAATCCTACGGCGGCCAGGTGGTCATTCTGCCGCTGGTCGAGGGCAAGTCTACCACGGCCATCGTGCGCAAGATCGCCCGGCTATCGGAGGCTCACGTCCTGCCCACACCGCACAACCGCCCCGGCGAGCTGGCCATCGAGGCCCTGCCCGTCAAATCGAATGCACAGGTCTGCTGAGGCGTGGCTATGAATATGCTCGCCTGGCTCGAACGCAAGCAGGCCAACCTGCATGGCTGGGCCGACGCGCGTCGCATCCTGCTCGTCCGCCTGGACAGCCTGGGAGACGTCATCCTCATGACGCCGGCCTTCCGCGCCATCAGAGACAGCCAGCCGCGCGCCAGCCTGACCCTGCTCACCAGCCCGACGGGCGGCCAGATTGCCGGCCTCAACCCGGACCTCGGCGCCGTGCTCACCTACAACTCGCCCCTCACTGATCCCTGGCTGCAGGCGCCGCAAACGCCGGAGCGTGAGCTGCGCCTGGTCGAAACGCTGCGCCGGGGCGAGTACGACGGCGCCATCATCTTTACCAGCTACCACCAGAGCCCGCTGCCTGCGGCCCTGCTCTGCTATCTGGCCGGCATCCCCTTGCGCCTGGGCGCTACGGATGACGGCGCGGGCTCGCTGCTGACGACGCGCCACCATTGGCCTGAGGGCATGTATCACGAAGTGGAGCGAGCGCTGAACCTGGTCGAGGCCGTAGGCTTTCACAGCCGCGAGGCCGAACTCGTGCTGCGCGTGCCGCCCGAGGCGCGCCGCCAGGTGCTCCGGCGGCTGGGCGGCGAGGGCATCCAGCTCTCTCGCCCGCTTGTCGTCGTGCATCCGGGTTGCGCCATGCCCGCCCGCACCTACCCCTGGCAACGCTTTGCCGCCACGGCCGATCTCCTGATCGAGCAACTTGGGGCGCAGGTCGTCTTTACCGGCAGCAGCGCCGAGGTGCCCCTGGTGCAGCGCATCCTGGCCCAGATGAAGCACCCGGCCTGGAACTGGGCGGGCAACAGCGCCCTGGCCCAACTCGCCGGCCTGATCGAGGTCGCCGACCTGGTGGTAACCAACAACACTGGCCCAGGGCACATCGCCGCGGCGGTCCACACGCCGGTGGTCGTGCTCTTTGCCTGGACCAACCCGCCCGAACAGTGGCGGCCCTGGCGTGTGCCGCAGCGCCTGCTGAATCGGCCCGTACCCTGCCGGCTTTGCTACCAGCGCATTTGCCCGCACGCTCAAGAGTGCCTCGACGTGGCGCCGGCGCGGGTGGCGGATGCTGCGCGCGACCTGCTGGCGGAGACCCGCCCCAACAGACGGATGGAGCCTGGCGATGAACAAGATTCTCTTCGTTGAATTACTGGGCGGGCTCGGCGACCTGGTCATCGCCCTGCCTGCGATCCATGCCCTGGCCCTTTCCCACCCCCGCGCCGAGGTCACTGTGCTGACCTTTGAACCGGGCGCGGACCTGCTGCGCGCCGACCCGCTGGTGCACCATGTGCGGCTCGCCGAGCGCGGCGACGCCGCCGCGCCGGAGCGCCCTCGCCGGGCGCTGGAGGAATTGCTGGCCAGCGAGCGCTTTGATCTGCTGGTCAGCGATACCACCTATGCCGGCATCGGCGACCTGCTGCAAGCCACCGGCGCACGCGCGGTGACCAACCTGTGGCGCCACCCGCCGGCCCAGCAGTTGATCGAGGAGCGCTTTCTGCAGATCCTGGCCGAGGAGGGCGTGATCCGGCCCTGGGCGGTAGGCGTCAAGCCACGGCTGGCGCTCGACGCCGATGATCGGATGTGGGCGGCCGCCCAGTTCGCTACGCCCGCGCGCCGCGCCCTGCTGCACCCGCACGCCGGCATGCCCATCAAGGTCTGGCCGCGGGATCGTTGGGTGCGCCTGGGCAAGGCCCTCAGCGACGAGCACGGGCTGCAGATCGTCGTCAGCGAGGGCACCGGCACCGAGCGGGCCACCGCCCACGAGATCGCCCGCGAGATCGGCCCGCAAGCGCAATTGCTGCCGGCGGCGGACCTGCGTCGCTTTGGGGCCGCT
Organism: Anaerolineae bacterium; assembly: GCA_034428955.1. Classification (GTDB taxonomy): domain Bacteria; phylum Chloroflexota; class Anaerolineae; order SpSt-313; family SpSt-313; genus DAOUGZ01. The sequence continues at coordinate 7,258 of DAOUGZ010000167.1, forward strand.
GCCGCCCATACCGATTTGGTCATCGGCGCCGATACCGGCCCGGTGCGCATTGCCGCCGCCGTAGGCGCGTTGACCATCACCCTGTTCGGGCCCAGTTGGCGCGGGCGCTACGGCCAGCGGCCACCCAATATCAACCTGCAGGGCATGCCCGGCTGCCCCTACCGCATAGTCGCCGACTTTACGCGCCAGGCCTGTTGGTATGGGGGCACCTGCCCGCTAAAGCCCTGGCAGGGCTGCACGGAGGATATCAGCGTGAACGATGTGCTGCAAGCGGCAAGCTATCTCTTGCAAATGCACTCTTGGTGGGGCAAGCCGCTGGCAGAAAAGGCCCTGGAGGGCGCCTAGAGGAGGAAAGCATGAAAGCGCTCGAAGAGCGCTGGGAAACGGCCCGTCATCTACTGGCGATGCGGCTCGACAACATCGGAGACGTCATCATGACCGGCCCGGCTCTGCAGGCCATCAAAGAGCAGATGCCGGGGGTCTCCCTGACGCTGCTCGTCAACCCAGGCGCGCGCGGCGCCGCCGCGATGCTGCCCTGGGTCGATCAGGTGCTCGTCTGGCGCAGCCTCTGGCAAGACATGGGCGACCTGCCTTTTGAGCCGGAGCGTGAGATCGGCCTCATCCAGACCCTGCACGCCCTCCGTTTCGATGCCGCGGTCATCTTTACCAGCTTTTCCCAGAGCCCCCATGCTGCGGCCTATGCCTGCTACCTGGCCGGCATACCGCTGCGCCTGGCCGAACCCAAATCCTTCGGGGGTGGCGTGCTGAGCCACATGCCGCCCACGCCGACCCCTCTGGAGGCGCATCAGATCGACCGCAACCTGCGCCTGCTGGAGGCGATTGGGCTGGAGCCGGGCCATCGTTCCCTGGCCGTGCACATCCCGCAAGCCGACGTCGCGGCGGCAGCGAACCTGCGCGCCGACCGGCTGCCCGCGGGCGCGCCCTATGTGGTCCTCTCCCCCTGGACAAGCTGCCAGGCGCGCACGTACCCGCAGTTCGGCCAGGCGGCGCGCCTGCTGCATCAAGCCACGGGCCTGCCCATCCTCATCACCGGGGCCGAACGCGACCGCCCGCGCGTCGCCGCACTGCTCGAAGAGATCGGCCCGGGCGCCATCGACCTGGTCGGGCAGACCTCTGTGCCCGAGTTGGCCGCCCTGATCGCCGAGGCGCGCCTGCTCCTGACCAACAATACCTCGACCATGCACCTGGCCGACGCCCTGCGCACGCCGCAGGTGGTTCTCTTTGCGGGCACCGAACTGGAGGAGCAATGGGCGCCGCGCAGCGGCCCAGCGCGCCTCCTGCGCCGGCCGACCCTCTGCCAGCCCTGCTTCCAGTTCACCTGTCGGCGGGGCCTGGCCTGCCTAGCCATCGAGCCGGAGCAGGTCGTAGCAGCCGCCGTGGAGATGCTGGAGAGCGCTTCGCCCCAGTCCCAAGAAGGGGTGCAATCCGCTGGGGGAGCCCGCGCGGCGAGTGCAGAGTGCGCAGAGGGAGCTCTTGCAACAGCTACTGCGCGCTCAGATAGCCGGGGCGGCTCCCACGCCGCCCGGTGCACGGCTGCTGTGGATCCCGCCGGCGGCCGGGGGGCGTCCCCATGGTAAAGCGCATCGCCGTCCTCCGCGCCCTTCAACTCGGCGACTGGCTCTGTGCCGAGCCGTCCGTGCGCGCCCTGCAGGCCCGCTTCCCGCTGGCCGAGATTACGCTCATCGGCCTGCCGTGGATGGAGGGGTTTGCGACGCGCTACCCTCACGTCGGGCGCTTTCTTCCCTTCCCCGGCTGCGCGGGCATCCGCGAGGTGCCCTATCGGCCCGAGGTCACGGAGAGCTTTTTGGCTGCCGCACAGCGCGAAAGGTACGACTTGGCCGTGCAGATGCACGGCGCCGGGCCCGAGAGCAGCGCCTTTGTAGCCGCACTGGGGGCATCGCTCACCCTGGGCTATACGCTGCCCGGCACGCACAGCCCGCTGCATCTGGCCGTCCCCTACCCAGCCGAGAGCGTGCACGAGGCGCGCAAGTGGCTGGGGCTGGTAGCTCACGTCGGCGCGACCGGCCCTGCCGTGCCGGAATTGCCCGTGCTGCCCGAGGAGGAGGCCGAGGCAGCCGGGCTGCTGGCGCCGCTGGACCGCACACGGCCCATCGTGGCCTTCCATGCCGGGTCTCGCGAGCCGGCCCGCCGCTGGCCGCCGGTGCGCTTTGCCGCCCTGGCCGATAGCCTGCACGAGGCGCTCGCCTGCCAGATTCTGCTCACCGGCTCGCCGCAAGACGCGCCGGATAATGCCCAGGTGTTGGCAGCCGCCCACTCGCCCATCCTCGACCTCACCGGCAAAACGAGCATCGGCAGCCTGGCCGCCCTGCTCAACCAGGTGGACCTGCTGGTGACCAACGATAGCGGGCCGTCTCACGTGGCCTGGGCGCGCGGCGTGCCCTCGATCATCCTGTTCGGCCCCAGCGACCCGGCGCGCTGGGCACCGTTGCAGGGTGGGCTGCACCACGCCGTCATCAGCCCATCCCGTGACCTGCGCGATCTGTCGCTGGAGCGCGTGCAAACTGCCGTCGCCACCATGCTGGCCAGGACGGGAGCGGCGCGGCGGGCGCCGCTCCCAATAAGCATACCCAGCAGCACCGGGGAGGGGTGCACATGAGGGTCGCCTATCTGCCCGGCTCCTTCCGGCCCGACCGCTGCGGCGTTTCCCATTATACGGCCAGGCTGATGGCCGAGCTATCCGCGCGCGGCGTGGCCTGCAACGCTCTGACCTGCCACGAGGCGGCAGCCGCTTGCCGCCGCCCCTGGGTCATGGGCATCACGCCGGGCTGGGGCGCCCAACTGCTGACCCACGCGCCGCGGGCCATGCGCCACCTCGACGCCGACATCCTGCACATCCAGCACGCCGCCGGCAGCTATGGCTTTCGGCGGGCGGTATTCGGGCTCATCCCGGCGCTGCGGCTGGCCGGCTGGCGGCGGCCGATCATCGTCACCGCCCACGAGTACGGCTGGTGGACGTGGCAGCCGCGGCTGCGCGGCCCTTGGCCCTTGAGCGTTGCGGCAACAGCCGGCCGGGCCATGGGCTGGGCCTGGCAGCGGCTGGCACCCTGGGGCGAGGCGCGCACCCTGTGGGACCGGGAGGACTTTTTCCTGCTCACCGGCGCCGATGCGGTCATCGTCACCAACGATGCGGCGGCCAAGGTGCTGTCGACCCGCCTGCCGGGCATCCAGGGGCGCGCGCAGCGCATCCCCATCGGTGCCAACATCCCCCTCCTGGCCACGGACCGGCCAGCCGCTCGCGCCGCCCTGCGCCGTCGTTACGGTTGGGGTCAGGCAACGCCGGTGATCTCCTTCTTTGGCTTCCTGCATCCCGTCAAGGGCATCGAGACACTCCTGGCGGCCTTTGCCCGGGTGCACGAGGCGCTGCCCGAGGCCCGCCTGCTCCTGAACGGGGGCGCCGAGAGCCTGGCCCTGCGCGGCGGCGACGCTCAGGGCTACGAGGCCGGCCTGCGCGCAATGGTGGGCCGGCTCGGGCTCGCGGAGGCCGTGCAGTTCACCGGCTACCTCCCGGAGCAGGCCCTCTCGGAGAACCTGGCTGGCTCCGACGTGGGCGTGTTGCCCTTCAACGCTGGGGTCACAGCCAAGAGCGGCTCGCTGCTGGCCCTGTGGGAGCATGGCCTGCCCGTCGTCGCTACCCAGTCCGACGCGACCGAGCCCGAGTTGGCCCAGGCCTGCCGGGCAGTGCCCTGCCGCGACGCCGACGCCCTGGCCCGCGCGCTCATCAGCCTGTTGCAGAACCCGGCCCAGCAGCAGGAGCTGGCCGCGGCCGGCCGCCGCGCCGTCGCCGGGTTCTCTTGGGAGGAGATTGCCGCGGCCCATCTGGACATCTACCGGCGCCTGCTGCCGGCCGGATGAAAGGAGTGCCATGAGCCAAGACCGTCTGAACATCCTGACCTGGCACATACACGGCACCTATCTCAACAACCTCTGCCAAACGCCGCACAACTGGTTCCTGCCGGTCAAGCCGGGGCGGCCGGTCGGCTATGGCGGCAAAGGCACCACCTTTCACTGGCCCAATTGGGTCACCGAGGTGCCGGCGGAAGAAGTGCGCAACCTGAACCTCGACCTGATCCTCTACCAGAGCTCGGCCAACTATACCGAGGACCAGTACGAGATCCTGGCCCCCCACCAGCTCACCCTGCCGCGCATCTACCTGGAGCACAACGTACCTCGACCCCAGCCGGTCACTACGCGGCACTTTGTAGACGACCCCAACATCCTTGTCGTGCACGTGACCCACTACAACCGGCTGATGTGGGATTGCGGCCGCACGCCCACCACCATCATCGAGCACGGGGTACGTGTACCGCCCGGCGTGCGCTATAGCGGCGACATTGAGCGCGGCGTGGTGGTGGTGAACGGCATGCAGAACCGGCCGCGCATCACCGGGCTCGACCTCGTCCAGCAGGTCCGCGAGCAGGTGCCGCTGGAGCTGATCGGCATGCAGACCGAAGCCCTGGGCGGGCTCGGCGACATCCCTCACACCCAACTCCACGCTCGCGTGGCCCGCTACCGTTTCTTCTGGCACCCAATTCGCTATACAAGCCTTGGCCTGGCCATGCTCGAGGCCATGATGCTGGGCTTGCCCATCGTGTGTTTCTCGGTCACCGAGCACCCGCGGGCCGTTCAGGACGGCGTGACGGGCTTTATCAGCAACGACGTAGAGACCATGATCGAGCGGATGCAACTGCTCTTGCGGGACCCCATCCTGGCCGCCGAGGTGGGGCGCAACGGTCAGCGATTCGCCGAGGAACACTACAGCATCCAGCGCTTTGTACGCGATTGGGATCGAGTGCTTCGAGCATGCGCCGGAGCGCCGCGCCCGGTCTTCCGGGCGGCCACTGTAGGGGAGGTCTGTCAATGAGAAGCTACGATCGCATTGCGATGATCAGTGAGCATGCCAACCCCCTGGCCCTCCTGGGCAGTGAGGACGCCGGGGGGCAGAACGTCTATGTCTATGAGCTGAGCCTGGGCCTGGCCCGGCTGGGCTACCAGGTTGACGTCTTTACCCGGCGCGACAGCCCGACGCTTGCGCCGGTTGTGCGCCTGGCGCCGGGCGTCCAGGTGGTGCACATCGATGCGGGGCCGGCCGAGTTCATCAAGAAGGATGAACTCTGGCAGCACATGCCCGCCTTCCTGGAGGGCTGCTACGCCGCCATGAGCCGCCAGCGGCGGCCGTACACGCTGATTCACAGCAACTTTTGGATGAGCGGCTGGGTAGCCTGCGAACTGCGTGCCCGCCTGGGCCTGCCGGTTGCCCATATCTTTCACGCCCTGGGCGCCATCAAGCGCCTGGAGCAAGGCAGCGCCGATACCAGCCCGGCCGATCGCCGGCGCGTCGAGCGGCGCATCCTGAGCGAGGTGGATTGCCTGATCGCCCAGTGCCCGGCCGAGGTGGACGACATCCAGCGCTACTACACCGCCGACCTGCGTAACGTCCGGGTGGTTCCTTCCGGGGTCAACATACGCCGCTTCCGCCCCGTGGCCATGCCCCATGCGCGGGCACAGCTCGGCCTGGCTCCGAACGAGCGCATCGTCGGCTATGTGGGCCGGCTCGTACCGCGCAAGGGTGTGGAGACCCTCATCCGCGCCATGGCCCACCTCGTCCGGCAATGGCCCGGCGCGCCGCTGCGCTTGATGGTCGTCGGCGGCGAATGTCGCGACCCAGAGCAGGACGCCAGCCCCGAGCTGGCCCACCTGCGGCGGCTGGCCGGGGAACTGGGGCTGGGCGAACACGTTTGGTTTGTGGGCAAGCGCCAGCCCGACGAACTGGCCACCTACTATGGCGCCGCTGATGTGGCCGTGAGCGTGCCCTGGTACGAGCCTTTTGGACTCACCCCCCTCGAAGCCCAGGCCTGCGGGCGCCCCTTCATCGGCTCGGCCGTCGGCGGCATCACTTACACCGTCGAGCATGAGGTCACTGGGCTCCTGGTGCCGCCCAGGGACCCCGCCGCCCTGGCCCGCAGCCTGGAAAAGCTCCTCGCCGACCCCGAGTACCGGCAGCGCATGGGGCGCGCCGGACGGCAGCGCGTGGAGCGCGAGTTCACCTGGGCGCGCGTGGCCGAACGCACGGCCATGGTCTACGAATCGCTCACCGGCGCCGCCCTGCCGCTCGCCCTTGGCCCTGAGCTCATTCTCAGCAACTCTCAAGGGCCTGGGGCCGTGCCGGTGCGCGTTCCCTCGCCTCATGGCGAACGCGCGAGCTGAGGGCGCGCCATGGCCCTTGTCGACGTACTCATCCCTACCTGCGAGCGCAAGACGGCCCTGGCCATCACCCTCACCGGCCTGCTGGCCCAGACCTTTGCCGATTTCCGCGTCGTCATCGCCGACCAGACCACCAGCCGGCCCTACCTGGAGGACGGCGAGTTGCGCTCCCTCTACCTGGCCCTCGAACAGCGCGGGCACCCCGTGCAGCGGCTGGTCAACCTGCCGCCACGGGGGATCGCCCAGCAGCGCCAGTTCCTGCTGGAGCACTCGGATGCGCCCCTGGTGCACTTTCTCGATGACGACGTGCTCCTAGGCCCCGGCATGCTGGCGCGCCTGGTCGAGACCTTGCAGAGCGAGGGCTGCGGCTTTGTGGGCGCAGGGGTCAGCGGCCTGCAGCACACCGACAACCTGCGCCCTGAAGACCTGGAGACCTTTGAGCCATGGACGGGGCCGGTCCGGCCGGAGCCGCACACCTGGGAGACCATCCCCTGGCCGCGCTACAAGCTGCACATCCGCGACAACCCGCTCCACCTCAGCCGCCTCTACGCCGCCGACGGCAGCAC
>DAOUGZ010000168.1:0-15115 GCA_034428955.1 Anaerolineae bacterium
CGCCACTCGTGGCGTAGCAGCGCCGGGCGCGCAGCGCCTCCCAGACGGCCTCGCGCGTGTGCTCGCGCGCCAGGGCACAGGTCAGCCCGCCACGGCAGACCAGGTCGCCCGCCCCAGGGGGATGGCCGCCCGGCCGGCCGATACCGGCAGCGCTACCGGCAACAAAGCCCACCGGCAGCCCGTGGCGCAGCGCCTCCTCCAGCAGCCAGGTTGCCTCGCCCCAGGCCGAGTGGACCTCCAGCAGCCCCTCCAGGTGCGGGGCCGCATGCTCCAGGCTGGCCGCCGGGCTGCCCATGCCGGCGATCAGCAGCGCCTCCTGCCCTTGCAGGGCGTTGTGCAGCCGGGGCAAGGGGAAGCAGACCTGCGCCTCCTCGCCGCCGGGCCCCGGCATATGGCGGCAGCGGTAGAATGACGCCGCGTCGTCGGCAAAGAGGACGTTGCGCGCCCCGCCGCCGGCCGTGTTGCCGGCCCAACGGTAGCCGAGAAGGGCGGCAAAACGGCCCGGCTCGTTGTGTTCGCGCACCGCCTGCTGCAGTGCTTGCCACGCTTCATCGTCCAGAGCCGGGTCATCAGCCTGGTGCGAGCAGAAATCCAGCCCGGCCACATCGCGGGCGTAGCGCAAATAGCTCATAGGCGAGCCGCCTGCGGCCTCGGAAGCATGGCCGTGCGGGTCCCCCCACAGGTGGAGGAATTCGCTTGCGCCGGCCGGCTCTACACGCACGGGGTTGCTCTCCGCCGCCAGACCCAGGCGCTCCTCGCGGGCTTGCAGCCGGTAGGCCCCCGGCCGGCCCAGGCCCGCCAGGCGCAGGCGCTTTATGCCGCCATCCGCCGGCGACAGCTCGACCGGCCCAAGGCCCGGAGCGCCCTGCAGGTGGACCACCCCGGCGTAGCCCTGGGCGAGGTTGCCCCAGCGGTCCTCCAGGCGGATGAGCAGGTCAAAGGGCTCGCCGACGCTGGCCTGCGAGGGGGTGATGAGGGCCAGCGCAGCGGCAGGCCCGGCGACGATATCGATGTGCGGCGAAGGGACCGGCACATAGTGCCCCGTGCCGAAGGGATCGACAAGGATGCGGAACTCGTAGTCGCTTTGGGCGACCGTCTGCGCCCGCACCCCCGGCGAGCCGCCCTCGGGATCGCCCAGGTAAAAGAGGACCGTATCGCCTGCGGCCAGCCCGGCCTGGGCCACATCCACGATCACCGCCCTGGGCCAGGGCTGGGCGTGGCCGCGAGCGTCGTAGCGCCAGGCCAAATGGGCCGGCCCACCGGTCGAGACGGTCAAAAAGCTCTCTGCGTAGGGATCCTGGCCCTGCAGCGCGGGCCAGTCGCTGGTGTCGGGGAAGAGCAGCTTGAGTGAGCCGCCGGCGGCCAGACCGTAGCGGCCCACGTGGTAGATGATCTGCCAGCGTCCAAGGTGGCCGGCCTCGCTCGGCCCGTTGGGAGAGACCTCGCCCCAGCCATACCAGACCCGTAGCTCGTCATCTGTCAGCACTCGCTTGCACCTCTGCCGTTCTGCGTGCTCTGGGTTTCCGATAGCTTGCAGATTGTAGCTGTGGGAATAGGGTGCGTCAAGGAAAAACCAGGCTGTAGACACGGGGTATGTAGCCCTGTGGGGCCGCTGTCCGCAAGCAATTGCCACACTCCTTTGGCTCTCAGGAGTGGGGTTGTACTGACCTCCCTAGATGACTATAATGAACGCCCGAGGGTGAACGGAAAACAGTCGGGGGCCTTTGGGCACCCGTGGGGATTGTGGTAAACGCATGCCTTATTGCGATTCTTTTAGTCGACCGATCGAATATTTGCGCATCTCGGTTACCGACCGCTGTAATCTGCGCTGTGCCTATTGCATGCCCGAGCAGGGGGTGCCGCTGCTGCCCCGTGAGGACATTTTGTCTTTGGAAGAGATTGCCCGCCTGGCGCGGGTGATCGTGGAGCTTGGGGTCAGCAAGCTGCGGCTCACCGGGGGCGAGCCCCTGGCGCGCAAGGGTGTTGAGCGGCTCGTGGGGATGCTGGCGGCCATTCCAGGTGTGCAGGATCTGTCGATGACCACCAATGGGACGCGCCTGGCGGGCATCGCCGATACGCTGGCGCAGGCGGGGCTGCGCCGGGTGAACATTAGCCTGGATACGCTGCGGCCCGAGCGCTATGCGACCATCACGCGCTGCGGACGGCTGGCGGATGTGTTGGCCGGTATCGCGGCCGCTGAGCAGGCGGGCCTTACGCCGATCAAGATCAACGTTGTGGTGATCCGCGGCCTCAACGATGATGAGGTCGTGGACCTGGCGCGCAAGACGATGGCGGAAGGCTGGAACGTGCGCTTTATCGAGGTGATGCCTCTCGGGGCGGACCCGTTGTGGGTGAACGACGGCTATGTGCCGACGGCGGAAACCCGTGGGCGCATTGAGGCCGAGCTGGGCCCCCTGGAGGCCGTTGACGGCGATGGGGCCGGGCCTGCACGCTACTACCGGCTTGCCGGGGCCAATGGCTCCATCGGCTTTATCAGCGCGCTGAGCGAGCATTTCTGCTTCCGCTGCAATCGCCTGCGGCTGACCGCCGATGGGCAGCTCATGCCCTGCTTGATGTCGGAGCGGGGCGTTGACGTGCGCCCACTGCTACGCTCCGGCGCCGGCGATGAGGAACTGCGCGAGCGTGTGCTGCAGGCCATCCGTGCCAAGCCGGCCGGCCATCACATGGGCGAGGTTCAGCGCGGGCCGGAGGCGCCGCCGATGTCGCGGATTGGGGGGTAAGGCGTACTGCGAAAGGTCGCTTTGGCGAGCCTTGCTCAGAGCGAGGTTACGCAACGCAGTACGTGGTACGACAACACACAATGGAGAGTGTTTCATGACACTGAGAGGAACCGTCCGTGCCGTTTGCACGAGCGAGCGCAAGGGGATACCCAAGCGCGATGTGGAGCACGGCCAGTTGCAGGTAGATTGGGGCCTGGTGGGTGATGCTCACGCCGGGCCCTGGCACAGGCAGGTCAGCTTGCTGGCCTGGGAGTCCATTGAAAAGATGCGCGCCAAGGGCCTCAAGGTGCGCGCGGGGAGCTTTGCCGAGAATATCACGACCGAGGGTTTGGAGCTATATACCCTGCCCGTGGGCACGCGCCTGCGCCTGGGCTCGGCCCTGGTCGAGGTGACGCAGATCGGCAAGGTCTGCCACGACCGTTGCGCCATCTATCGCCTGGCGGGCGACTGTGTCATGCCCCGCGAGGGCATCTTTGTGCGCATCCTCGAGCCGGGCGAGGTCAAGGTGGGGGATGCGGTAGAGGTCTTGGAAGAGAAGGCGGACGGCGAGGCGTAAGTAGACTTTTGTGGTCTCGACGACCAAGGTTCGAGACCTCCGGGAGGGTCGCGCTCTCCAGACTTGAAATAACTCGCACAGTCCTCTGTCTTGTGGTATCATGCTTGACCAGACCCCTCGTAGAGGTGAGGCAGTGGCCGGAGAATTCGTCGAGCCCCTTCTGCAGAGCAAACTCCGCATCCCTTCCGTGCGAGAGACCATCGTCCGGCGCCAGGGCCTTTTGGCCCGCCTGGACTTGGCCGCGCGGAACAGGCTGACCCTGATCTCTGCGCCCGCCGGCTACGGCAAGAGCACGCTTCTTTCCTGCTGGGCCAAGCAATGCCGCTGGCCCGTGGCTTGGCTTGCACTGGATGAGCGGGATAATGACCCTATCCGGTTTGCCGCCTATCTGGGCGCGGCCCTGGATAGGGTCTGGCAGCTTGATCCGGAGAAGGCCGGCCCGCTCCAGGTAGCCTCCGGAGCGGCGCTTGAGGCCATCGTTTCGATCCTCCTCGAACGCCTCGAGCAGGCAGAAGGGGCCATCGTGCTGGCCCTGGATGACTATCACGTCATCCGGGCGCCGGCCATCCACAAAGCCATGATCTACCTGCTCGAGCACTTGCCCGCCCAGGCCCATGTCGTCATTGCCACACGCACAGACCCGCCCTTCCCGCTCGCTCGCTACCGGATGGACGGCGAGGTGGCCGAGCTACGTCTGGATGACCTTCGCTTCTCTTCTGAAGAGGTGGAGGCATTCCTCAGGCAAGGGTGGCAGTTGGACTTAGGCGCAGCGGATATCGCTGCTCTGGAGGCGCGCACGGAGGGTTGGGCTGCCGGCCTGCAAATGGCGGCCCTCTCTCTGCAGGGCCGGTCAGATGCCTCGACCTTTATCCAGTCCTTTGCCGGCAGCCATCGTTTCGTCCTGGATTACCTTTTAGAAGAGGTGATCAGCCGCCAGCCGGAAGCGGTCCAGGCGTTCCTGCTAAAAACCTCTATCCTGGAGCGGCTGTGTGCCCCGTTGTGTGATGCGCTGGTGGCCCCGGAAGGCGAGCACAGTGCCTTCCTCAGCGCTTCCTCCGCCGAGTCGCCGGCCTCGACCCTGGAATACCTGGACCGCTGCAACCTCTTTCTTATCCCGCTTGATGACTATCGCTGCTGGTACCGCTATCACCACCTCTTCGCTGACCTGCTCCGCGCCCGCTTGAGGAACCGGACCGGGGAGGCCGGCCTGGCGGCGCTGCACTCGCGAGCCGCCCATTGGTACGAGGCGAACGGCTTGCCGGAGGAGGCGATCCACCATGCCCTGGCCGCGCAAGATTGGCCCCAGGCCGTCGAGTTGATCAAGGCGCACCAGTACAACCCCGAGTCCTTCAAACAGGGCAACCCGAACCAGCTCCTGGAGTGGCTACAGGCCATGCCTCAGGAGGTGTCGCTGAGGGACCCGCAGCTCTCCAATGGGTATGGGTGGGCGCTGGCGTTGACCGGCGCGCTAGAGCCCGCGGAGCGAGTCCTCCATGCCGCCCTGGCCGCCAACCGGGGCGACCCAGACGGGATGGGGGATACGATGGCTGGCTTTGCCTACGTCGCTCGCAACCGGACCGAGCTGGCCCTCGCAGCCAGCAGGGCACAAGAAGCGCTGGCCCTGTTGCCCGCCGAGAACGCCTGGATGCGCAGCGTCGCCGCCATGATCCTGGGGCAAGCCCATTGGGCGATGGAGGACCTGGCGGCTTGCCAAGCGGCCATGCAGATGGCGCTCGACGAGGCAGAGCGTTCTAAGGGAGAGAGAACTAGAGCTACCACTCTCTGCTACCTGGGGCGGCTGCGGGCGCTGGACCTCGATTTCCAACAAGCCGAATCCTGCTGGCGCAAAGCTCTCCCCCAGGGCGACCCCAGGCTGGCGCCGTCCGGCGATATCGCCTATTTCGACCTCGCGGCCCTCTGCTACGAGCGAAACGACTTGGACGCCGCCGCCGCTTGGCTCTCCAAAGGGTTCCAGGCCAACCGGACCAGCCGCAACCCGGATATCGCCCAGTCTGGGTATCGAACCCTGGCTCGATTGCGGCTGGCTCGTGGTGACCCGGATGGGGCGCTGGAGGCCCTTCAGCAAGCGGACGAGGCTGTGCAATCGGCCGGGCTGGGCCCCTTTGCGCGCAACCTCGCTGCGGCCTGTCGTGCCCAGGTCGCCCTCGCCCTGGGGGATCTGCCCTCGGCAGAAGCCTCGGCCGGGAGGATCGAAGGCGAAACCGGTCTGGACGCGTTCCACCCCATCCCTCGGCTGGTCGAAGCCCAACTATGGTTGGCCAAGGGGGATCGAGCAGCCGCCTGGCAGTACCTCGAGGGCCTGGGGCGTAGCAGGGTTGAACGCCCCGGCTGGAAGCTGGCGCGCTTGCGCGTAGAGCTGCTGAGATGCCTGGCCGCCACAGATAGCGAGCAAGCCCGCCAGCGCCTGTTGGGTTGCCTGCAGGCGGCCCAGCCGCTCGGGCTGGTGCGGCCCTTTGTGGATCTGGGTGCGCCGATGGAGGCGCTGCTGAGGGCCGGCCGACTCACGATGAAGGGGCCCGTCAGGGGGTTTGCCGAGGCTCTGCTGGCATGCTGCGCTTCCAACGGCCCTGCCCCGGCGCCCTTCGAGGCCCCGCCCGGGCTGGTCGAGCCGTTGACCGAGCGCGAACTGGCGGTGCTGCGTGGCCTGGCCGAGGGCCTATCCAACCGGGAGATCGCCGAGGGACAGTATGTAGCGGTCAGCACCGTCAAAAGTCATCTGAAGAGCATCTTTGGCAAGCTGGGGGTCGAGAGCCGCGGCAAAGCTGTGCGACGTGCGCAGGAGCTTGGCATCCTGTGAGGGGCGGCTAAGGAACCAGGAGGAACTTTAGCACGGTATGCGGGGCACAGGGCTGATCTCTCCCCTTTGCGCTTCGTGCCCTGCCCTGACACTGGAATGCTGTGCGTCGCGGTACTGGCGCCTCCCCCTTTTGAGGGAGGCGTTCTTCGTGATGAGATAGGAATCGGCGAACAGGGCCTCTTTCAGAATCCCTCTTTGGAGGGAAGATTCCTCCTCGGAAAGCCGGTATACTGGTACCACTGTAGGCAGTATCCGCTCTAGCAAAGATTCGAGGAGAGGCCCTATCATGAGCATTCACAAGGCTAACCCGAGCCCCTGGTGCCTACGCGGCGTGTGGCAGGGGCTGCTCCGCCTGGCCGGCGCCCTGCGCCCGGGTCCATCGGCGTGGAAGGGCGCGGCGATGGCCCTGCGCATTGGGTTTGGGCTGCTGGCCCTGGTCAGCGCCTGGTTCGTTTTCGGCCCTGCCGGCCGGTTGCCTCTCTTGCTTGGGGGGGCAGCCATCCTCTGCTTGATGGCGCTGACCGCCTCGCTACTGGACCTGGTTGGCAGTGTCCTGAACCGCATCCCCAAGGTCTATGGCCTCGCGCTGGCCTTTTGCCTGCCGGCCGCGCTCTTGCTGATCCCACCGGGATCCCCGGTTTTCGCCGGCGGGATGCTCTTGCTCCTGGGCGCGCTCATGCTTCTCTCGTTGTTGGGAGCTGGGCTGGCCAGCCTGCGGGCTGCACGATGGAAAGCGCTCTCCCGCATGCAGAGGTGCGCTTCGATGGCCGGGGTGATAGCCGGCGCCGCCGGCCTGGTTGCCTGGTGCGCATTCCTGTTGAGCGATGGGTACCCGGCCCCGGCGTTGCCGGAGGGTTGGCACAGGGGCTCGGACCTGGTCGTGCCGGTCTCTTTGCCTGACCCTTCGCAGCCCGGCGGCTACACAGTCAGGAGCCTGACCTACGGCAGCGGCACCGACCGGCACCGGCCCGAGTTCAGCTCGGGGGCCGGCCTGCAGACCCGCCCGGTGGACGGCTCGAAGCTTATCGGCGGATGGTCGGGGCTGCGCACGAGCTACTGGGGCTTTGGCCCGCAGAGCTTGCCCCTGAATGGGCGGGTTTGGTACCCGGAGGGAGCCGGGCCCTTCCCGCTGGTGCTCATGGTGCACGGCAACCACGCCATGGAAGAGTACTCCGACCCCGGCTATGCCTACCTGGGTGAGCTCTTTGCCAGCCGTGGGTTCATCGCCGTCTCGGTCGACGAGAATTTTCTCAACGGCTCATCTACGGCGGACCTGCTCATGTTCAGCCGTCTCACAGAGGAGGTCGATGCCCGCGCCTGGCTGTTGCTTGAGCACCTCAGGGTCTGGAAAGAGTGGAACGGGACCCCCGGAAACCCGTTCACAGGCCGGGTGGACCTGGACAAGGTCGCCCTGATCGGCCACTCGCGGGGCGGCGAGGCCGCGGCCGTCGCTGCGCTGTTCAACCGGCTGCCCTGCAGCCCCGACGACGCCGACCTGGCTTTCTCCTACGGCTTTGGGATCCGCGCCGTCGCGGCCATTGCGCCCTCGGAGGGCCGGTATCTGCCCGGCGACCGCCCGGTAGAGCTTGAGGATGTGAGTTATCTCGTTTTGCAGGGCGCGCACGACATGGATGTGCGCACCTTCATGGGTTACCGGCAGTACGCGAACGCCCGCTTCAGCGGCCGGGCCGACGCCTTCAAGGCCGGCCTCTACATCTATGGAGCAAACCACGGGCAGTTCAACACGGTCTGGGGCCGCAAAGACACTGCCGAGCCCCACATCCGCCTGTTCGACGTGCAGCAGTTGATGCCCGCTCAGGATCAGGCCCGGATCGCCCAGGTCTACCTATCGGCTTTCCTGGAGGATACTCTGCACGGGCAAAAGGGCTACCGGCCCCTCTTCCAGGATCCGCGCGCCGCGCCGGGTTGGTTGCCCGAGACCCTCTATCTGCACGCCTACCAGGATGCGTCGACCCGCCTGGTCGCTACCTACGAGGAGGACCTGGACCTGCGGACCCATACTCTTCCGGGCGGCTCTCTGTCGGGCGAGGGGCTTACCCTGTGGAAGGAGCTGCTCGTACAGGGCAAGGCCGGCGATCTGGGCACGCATGCCGTCCTCCTCGGTTGGGATCGCGCGGAAGGGCGGGCCCGCTATACGGTTCTGCTGCCAGGCTCCGGCCTCGCGTACACACCGGAGAGCGTGCTGGTCTTTTCGTTGGCCGATGCCGGGCTTGGCCCGAACCCGGGCCGGGCGGCCGGCCCGCCCATCGATCTCACCCTGGAGTTGATCGATCGCGATGGGGACACAGCCCGCCTGCCGCTCAGCCGCTATGCGCCCCTGCTGCGCCAGGTGCAGGGCAACATTGCCAAGGTCAAGGCGTTGGGTGCCGCGGGCCCCAACTCGGAGCCTGTGTTCCAGGACTATGCCTTCCCGCTGTGGGCCTTTGCCGAGGCCAACCCGCAGCTCGACCCGGCCAAACCGGCCGCACTGCGTTTTGTGTTCGACCGGACCCCAGCCGGCTCGCTGTTGCTGGACAACTTGGGGTTTCGCAAGTCGTAGCGACCGACAGAAAGGAGGCACCATGCCCCCCCGGTACTACCGGATTCGTGTGAAAGGGCACCTCTCGCCGGAATGGGCCGACTGGTTCGGCTGGGTCACGTTGGAGCATCTCCCCGACGGCCAGACATTGCTCTCCGGTTGGATACCTGACCAGGCCGCCTTGCACGGCATCCTGGCGAGAATCCATAGCCTGAACCTGACCCTGATTGCTGTCAACTGCCTGGAGTAAAGACAGACTTTGGAAGCCTCAAAGGCTTCCAAAGTCTCTGCTATCTAGTAGTGGCCCGCAAAGATTATGATGCGTGGCGCCACACAACGAGAGGCGCCATGTAGGCCATCGAAATCAAAGTGGCAGATCACTAGCTCGTGCCGCGCCCGGCGCGCATGCCGTTTAGGATAACGATCAACGAGGTACCCACGTCGGCAAAGACGGCGCCCCAGAGGGTGGCAATGCCCACCAGGGCCAGGGCGACAAAGAGCGCCTTGATCAACAACGACAGGGCAATGTTCTGGCGGATGATGCTCAGGGCGCGCCGGCTGAGGCGCAGAGTGAAGGGCACTTTTGAGAGGTCGTCGCCCATGAGGGCGATATCGGCCGTCTCCAGGGCGGCGTCGGTGCCCGCCGCGCCCATGGCAATGCCCACCGTCGCCCGGGCCAGGGCGGGGGCGTCGTTTACGCCGTCGCCGACCATGCCGACCCGGCCATACTCGGCCAGCAGGCTCTCCATCACCTCCACCTTTTGTTCCGGCAGCAGGTTCGCGCGCACCGCGTCGACGCCCACCTGGCGGCCGATGGCGCCGGCCGTGGCCAGGTTGTCGCCGGTGATCATCACAATGTGCCCCAGCCCGGCCTCGCGCAGCGCGCGCACGGCGTGGGGGCTTTCCGGGCGGACCGTATCGGCCACGGCGATGGCGCCGAGTAGGGGCGAGGTCACCTCGCCCGTACCGAGCGACGTCGCATCGCCCCCACCATCGCCGTCATCCATGCGCCCCAGGATAAAGACCGTCTTGCCCTGTTCCTCCAGGCGGAGCAGGAGGTCGTCGGTTTCTGCTGCAAAGGTAAAATACTCGCCCAAGAGCGCCCGGTTGCCGATGAGCAGCGTGCGGCCCTCCACCCGGCCCCGTGCCCCACGGCCCGGCAGCGCCACAAAGTCGGCGGCCGGCGCCGGGGCGAGCCCGCGGTGCCACGCCTCGCGCACTACCGCCTGGGCCAGGGGGTGCTCCGAGTTGCGCTCCAGGGCGGTGGCCAGGTTGAGCAGCTCCTCCTCGCTCCGGCCGTTTAGCGGCAGTACATCGGTGACGACCGGCTCGCCCACCGTCAGCGTGCGCGTCTTGTCGAAGGCGATGGCGTTCAGGCGGCCTGCCGCCTCCAGGTAGTTGCCTCCCTTGATCAGGACGCCGTTGCGCGCCGCGCGCCCCAGGGCCGAGACGATGGTCACCGGTGTGGAGATGACCAGGGCGCAGGGGCAGGCGATGACCAGGAGGACGAGCGCCCGGTAGATCCAGGTAACGGCAGGCTGGCCGGTCAGGAGGGGCGGTATGGTGGCGATCAGGGCGGCGATGGTGATGACCAGCGGCGTATAGATGCGAGCAAAGCGGTCGATAAAGCGCTCCGAGGGCGCCTTTTGCGCCTGCGCCTGTTCCACCAGGCGCACAATGCGCGCCAGGGCGCTATCGGAGACGCGCTGGGTAACGCGCACCACCAGCGCGCCATAGCCGCTCACCGTCCCGGCAAAGACGCGGTCTCCCGGCCCCTTGTCCACCGGGATGGACTCGCCGGTAATCGGCGACTCGTCAACGGCCGAACTCCCCTCCACCACCTCGCCGTCGGCCGGAATGCGCTCGCCGGGCCGCACACGCACCTGATCCCCCACCTGCAGCGCCTCGACGCGCACTCGCTCCTCGTGGTCCCCGTGGATCAGCAGCGCCTCCTGCGGGCTCAGTTCCACCAGCCTGCGCACCGCATCGCGCGCCCGGTCGAGGGTAAACGCTTCCAGCGTGCTGCCCAGGGAAAAGAGGACGACCACCACCGCCCCTTCGGCCCACTGGCCGATGGCCGCGGCGCCGATCACGGCCACCGTCAACAAGAGGTTCAGGTCAATGTTCCGTGTGGTGCGCAGGCTGCCGATGGCGCTACGTGCCACATCGTAGCCGCCGATGGCGATGGCCACAGCGTAAAAGATAATGCTCACTACCTGGGGCAGGGGGAAGACGGAGAAAAGGACCCCCAGCAGCAGGGCAGCCCCGGAGGCCAGCGTGCGCTGGCCGCGGCGCCGGCGGAAGAGAAAATCGGCGAATCCGAGTCGCGGTGGGGCCTTGGTCGGCTCGCCCGATTCCAGCCGCGCCGTGTAGCCGGCCCGGGCGACGGCGCGAGTGACCGCCGTCACCATGTCGTTGGCGCCCTCAAAGGTCACCGTCAGCGTCGCGCCGACGAAATTCACCTCGGCCTCAGTGACCCCCGGCAGGCTGCGCACCACACCGGCCAGGCCCTCGGCACACTCGGCGCAGTCCATACCCTCCAGCCGGAAGCGCAAGGTGGTGGGCTGGGCTTCGGCCACGTCGTAACCCAGGCTGCGGATGCGGGCGATGATCTGGCGGTGGCTGATCTGCTCCGCGTCGTAGGCCAGCTCCAGCCGGCCGAGGGCCAGCTCGACGCGGGCGGAGGTGATGCCGGGCGTCTCGGCCAGGGCCAATTCGACCGTGCGGGCGCAATCCGGGCAGTCGATATCGGTGAGGGTGAGTTCCTCGTGCCGGTAGCGGCGGCTGACGGTGTCGCTCGCAATGTCTACAGCGGCAGCCAGGTCATCGGCGGCGATGCCGGCGGGGTCGAAATCGATGGCCAGCTTGTCCCCCTCCTCGCTGAGCTGCACCGCAGAGACGCCCGGGCGCTCGCGAACCGCGTCCATCAGGTGGGCAACGCACTGCCGGCAGTTCAGGGCGTGGGGGAGGACAAGGCCCAGATCAAAGTATCGGGTTTCCACGGATGTCTACCTCACAACGCGGTCGGGGCTAATCATGCCTCACGTGCTCCAGCCCCTGTCGAAACAGCATCACGATATGGTCGTCGTCGAGGGTGTAGTAGACCATACGGCCTCGCTTCTCCCCCTTTACCAAGCGCATGGCGCGCAACAGGCGCAACTGGTGCGAAACGGCCGACTGGCTCATGCCCAGGGTGGCCGCCAGGTCGCAGACGCAGAGTTCCCCCTGGCTCAGGGCCGAGAGAATGCGCACGCGGGTGGGGTCACTGAGGGCGCGAAAGGTCTCCGCCAGGCGCGCGGCGGTCAGGCCGTCGATCATCGTCGCAGACACGGCGCGCACCCGTTCCTCATTGATGACGGTCACTTCACAACGGTCTTCTCTGGGCACCGGCTGCCGCCTTTCCACAAACATATGAGCAACTATTCATATGTCAGTATAGCACGCATTGGCCTTGCGGTCAACAGGAGTACAGGGGTCAGGTGTTTTTTGCTCACCCAGGCAGATTGTGGCACAATGACTCGAGTGTGCGTGCTCAAAACCGCTGCGGCGCGCCTTGCGCGCCGCCGGCGGCGATTCCGGGTGAACGAATCCCACCTGCTCAGGAGAGAGCGACTGTGAAACTCGAGCTCAAGTATGGCTGCAACCCACACCAAAAGCCCGCCTGGTTGGCCCACGGCCGCGAGCCGGCGCCTCTGCAGGTGCTGAACGGCGCCCCAGGGTATATCAACATCCTCGATGCCCTGGCGGCCTGGCAGTTGGTGCGCGAGATGCGCGCGGCGACGGGCTTGCCCAGCGCCGCCTCGTTCAAGCACGTCAGCCCGGCGGGGGCGGCGGTCGCTCGCCCGCTCGACGATGCCTTCCGCCGGTCGCAGATGCTGCCCGCCGATGAGCTGTCGCCGGTGGCTACGGCCTGCGCCCGGGCTCGCGGCGCGGACCGCATGAGCTCTTTTGGCGATGCCGTGGCCGTCAGCGACAGGGTGGATGTGTCTCTGGCGCAACTGCTCAAGCGCGAGGTTTCGGATCTGATCATCGCCCCCGGCTATGACCCGGAAGCCCTCGAGATCCTCCGCACAAAGAAAAAGGGCGGCTATCACATCCTGCAGATGGACCCCGACTATGAGCCGCCCGAGATGGAGGAGCGCGACGTTTTCGGCTTCACCCTCGCCCAGCGCCGCAATACGGTCCCGATCGGTGCCGGGCTCTTTCAGAACGCCGTAAGCGCCCGAAAAGAGGTGCCCGCCGATGCCCTCCAGACGCTGATCGTCGCCACGATTGCCCTCAAGTACACCCAGTCCAACTCGGTGTGCGTGGCGTACGACGGCCAGGTCATCGGCATGGGCGCGGGCCAGCAGTCGCGGGTCCACTGCACCCGGCTGGCCTGCGACAAGGCGGACAAGTGGTTTCTGCAGCAGCACCCCCGTACGCTGGCTCTGCGCTTTCGGAAAGGGCTGGGCCGGCCGGAGAGGACGAACATCGTCGACCAGTACCTGCTCTGGGACCAGCTCTCCGCCCCGGAGGTGGAGGCCATGCTGGCCGGCCTGCAGGAAGAGCCCGCGCCCATTGTGCGGGAAGAGCGCCAGGCCTGGCTGGCCCAGTTCGACGGCATTTGCCTCTCATCCGACGCCTTTTTCCCCTTCCGCGACAGCATCGACCGGGCCGCTCGCAGCCATGTGCAGTATGTGGCCCAGCCCGGCGGCTCCCTGCGCGATGCGGATGTGATTGCAGCGGCGGACCGGTACGGGATGGTCATGCTCCAGACCGGCCTGCGCTGTTTTCTACACTAGGGCCTGTCGGAGAGCAATGCCCTCCGCCCCAGGTTAGAGCCGGGCGGAGGCGTAGCGAAATGGCCGGCTGCAGCCTGTGCCCTTATGACGGCAAATCCTCTCCGACAGGCTGCGCAGCAATGTCGTAGTAGCGGCCTTTAGCCGCCCGAGTGACATAGAAACAAGAGTCCCGCTCAGCGTAGAAGCCTGCCTATTGCTGCTTGGGCGAGTGAACTCGCTACTACGACACCGATGCAGGAGGTCCGCTCAAGCGGTAAGCCTTCACTGACGCTGGTTTTTACTGCATTGATTGGGTGACATGCTGGGGGCAAGCCCCTGCCCCCCGTTGTGCGTTCTGCCTGGGGCGGCTGCGTTCGCTCCGATTGCAGCCGCCCGCTTCTGACAAGGAGGTTCGTATGCCGCTCTTTGACCTATCGCTCGACCAGCTCCGCCTCTACTGCCCGCCCCTCACCGCTCAGCCCGACCTGGATGCCTTCTGGGCCGATACCCTCAAGCAAGCCGCTCAAGCGCCGCTGGAGGCGACCTTTACGCCCTACGACTATCCGGCGCGCAACGTGACGGTGTACGATGTGCGCTTTAACGGGTGGAACGGCGCGCGCGTTGCCGCTTGGTACATCCGCCCGGCAGGTGAGGGTCCGTTCCCGGCGATGGTGGTCTACCACGGCTACAGCGGCTCCAAGGGCCAGCCCCATCAATACTTTGTGTGGACGCAGCAGGGCTATGCGGTGCTGGCTGTCGACACGCGTGGACAGTCCGGCGCCAGCACCGACCCCGGCCCTTATAGCAGCGGCCACATCAAGGGTTGGATGACGGCGGGCATTCTCGACCCGCAGGAATACTATTATCGCGGCGCCTATGTCGATTGCGTGCGCGCGCTGGATGCCCTGGCTACCCGGCCGGAGGTGGACATGTCGCACGTGGCGCTGACCGGCGGCAGCCAGGGCGGCGCCCTGACGCTGGCCGTCGCCGCCCTCGACCAGCGCCCCGTGGCGGCCATGCCCGATGTGCCCTACCTCTGCCACTTTCAGCGGGCGGTGGATATGGCCATGCGCATGCCCTACCTGGAGATCTCGGACTATATCCGCATGTACCCCGAGCATGAGGAACAGGTCTGGCGCACCCTCAGCTATTTCGACAACATGAACCTGGCCTCGCGCATCCGCTGCCCCACCCTGGTCTCTGTGGGGCTGATCGATGATATCTGCCCGCCCTCGACCGTCTTTGCGATGTACAACCACATTCAGGTCGAGAAGGAGATTGCTGTCTACCGCTATCACAACCACGAAGATATTGCGCCCCACTGGCGGGCCAAGCTGGCCTGGGCACGGCGTTACCTCGTTGGTGACTGCTGAGCCGCTATCTTGCTGTCACTGAGTTTGGGGGACGCAGAGAGTCGCTGAGGTGCAGAGGGGCGCCGAGGTTGGATGGAGTCGGAAAAGGAGATGCCGGACGAATGCGTATCGTCCCTCAGCGGTTCTCTGCGTCTCCAGGGCTTCCCGTACGTGCGGGGAAAGGCTATCCGCTCACCCTTGCAGGAAGGAGAGGGATCATGGCAAAGAAGGCGAGCATCACGGTAGACAGTGAGCGACGGATCGGCGAGGTCGACCCGCGGCTCTATGGCTCGTTTATCGAGCACCTGGGCCGGGCCGTCTACGGCGGGATGTACGAGCCGGGGCA
>DAOUGZ010000169.1:0-6220 GCA_034428955.1 Anaerolineae bacterium
CGCCCATGGCCGCCGAATCGAGCAAGAGGTCGACTACGTGGTCGTCCAGGAGGTTTACCTCATCGACGTAGAGCAGGCCACGGTTGGCCGCCGCGAGGACGCCGGGTTCAAAGTGTCGCTCCCCCTCGCGCAGTGCACGTTCGATATCCAGCGTGCCCACTACGCGGTCCTCAGTGGCCGAGACGGGCAGGTTGACAAAGGGCGTGCGGCGCAGAACGCTGCGCAGCGATTCGCCGCGCGCCAGCCGGCCCTGGCAGTTGGTGCAGAGCCGATCCGGGTCGTCGGGATCGCAGCCGAAAGGGCAGCCCTCGACGACCTCGATGGCCGGCAATAGGGCCGCCAGAGCGCGAGCCGCTGTGGACTTGGCCGTGCCACGTTCGCCGCGGACAAGCACACCGCCGATCTCGGGGCTGATCGCATTCAGGATCAGCGCTCGCTTCATCTTCTCTTGCCCGACAATGGCGGTGAACGGGAATACAGGCCACATAATCGCATCTCCCCCTGGTGTCAGCGTGGAGAGTATAGCGAGGGGCGGAGGAACTGTCAATCGCAGCGAACCTAGTGCTGCGCCGCACAAGTTCTGATGGGTAACATGGCGCCGCATGGGGCGAGTCGCACCCATCAGAATCTCTGCGCTGCACTACTAGATATCGAACTTTTGCTGGTATTGCACTCCAGGCAGTGATACGACGCTGTGCCAGACTTGCTGTAGAATGCTGACCGTCCTTGTCAGCTCTTGCGCCGTGCTCCCCGGGCAGGCCAGGATCCGCTGCAACTCTTCCACATAGCCCTGCGGCACATTGGGGAACCCGGCGACGGTATCCATCACCTTCTTGTCGCGGATGAAATACCTCTCGTTCAGGGCGAATAGCGCCTGAGTCAGGTTGGATACGACTCGGGTCAGGCAGCCCACCGTGTTGTAGGTATCTCCCTGAGCGGCGTATTCACGGGCGAACAGGAGGGTGAACTCGGCACTCCAGAGCGAGTCCGCGATGAGCCTTTCCTTTAGCCTGGGCGGATAGATCTCGACCTGGCGTTTGAGTTCGGCGATCAGCCCATTGGGGTCGTAGAGCGGAAGGCATATCTGCGTCTCGGCCAGATAGGTCACGCTATAGAAGCCAAAAGTCGGCTGTTGGTCATAGTCGTGATGAGAGATGCCCTGATGGGCCTCGGCAATCGTCCGCCGAACCTGGTCCAGGTTGCGGTACAGAAAGTCGACCTTGCCCTGCTGCGTGTGAATCCAGGCGCCGCCATTGACCCAGGGGCCCCACTCGTAGAAACCGGTAACGGTCGCCGGACCCCTGGTCGAAACGCTGTCGGCAATCTGCCGGATAGCGTCTATTGAGAACGGGCTGCTCTCCAGGTAGTACAGGCCGATGTCCAGGTCGGATGCTGCGTGATGGGTGCCGGCGGCGTACGATCCGCCCAGCACAATCGCCGCCACGCCGGGCACCTGGGCCAGTTGGTCGACAAGACGCCGGAGCAGCAGTTGTTTCTGCTCAGGGACGTGCCTAATCCTGCCCATTGCCCGCTCTACTCGCGCTCTGCGTTCTGAGCAACTCGAGGGTCTTGGCGATCCGGCTCTGTCGAGTCTGATTGCGCTTGGCTTCCTCTATCCACTGAACATACTCTTTCCGGTGTGTGTACGAGAGATGTTTGAAGGAGGCCGCTGCGCCGGGGTCGCTTTCGAGTGCCTGTTGCAGGTCTTGGGGGACGGTGACCTCGCGCGGTTCGGTGTCTTCCTCTACCACAACCTCTATCTCGTCCCCAATGGTCTTGCCGATTTTCTCACGGATGTCTTTGCGCACGCCCAGGATGTGGCAGTCTCCACGCATGCGTACGAGCGACCCCCGATACAGCTCGCCCTCTATCGTGGCCCGGACCTTGACTCGCTTCTTGCCAAAGACCTGTTCGACATCGAACGGGATCGTAACGAACGCACCGCCATTCCCTGCGTCCTCGATGACGGCTCGGAATACTCGCTTTGGGCTCATCGTGTTCTGCTCCATAATGGAGGTGTCGACCGTCAGGCCGTTGACTACCAGGGCATGTATCATGTTTGCGTCATGTCCTGTTCCAGTTTGAGGTAGGGCTCAACTGACGTAGCCATTGTATCATGCGTTTCGGGGAAGCGCAATGCCTCGCCTCCTGGTGAGGCGTACGGCGCACTTGTGCATTGACCGGCCCCTGGAACAATGGTATACTGGGTTCATAGGGCCTGCGCAGCAGGCTGGCCAAAGGATCCCTGCGAGAGGAAGTGTGGGATGAGCGCGCAGAAGGTCACCATTCAGTTGCCCGCCCGGCTCTATGCTGAGCTACAGTCCCTGGCTGCTGAGGAGCAGGCCGACCCGATAGAGGTCATCGATCGCTTGGTTATGGCTGCAAGCCAGTATCGCGCCTGGCTGCGCGACCTGACCGCTCTGCGTGAGCAGATCGACCAAGACGGCGGGCTACAGGCCGGCGTTTCCAGGGACGAGGTGGTCGAGCGGCTTCGCCAGACCCGACGCGAAATCTTTGCAGCCGAGTATGCGCATTTGTATCGATAGCTGCGCCTTTGTTAGTGCGCTGCAGCAGGTCGAGCCCGCCGCAACGCGGCTGCTAGAGCTCGTCAGCCCGCGGCTGGTCTTGGTCATCCCTCGGCTCATCGGTCAGGAAGTCACCCGCAACCTTGCAACCCCCCAGCAGGTCCGCCTCTTCTACCGTCTGTTCCGCGATCGCGATTTCGCTTTCATTGTAGACGAGCCCGTGCCACGCATGCTTGTAGACAAGTATACCCACTTGGGGCTACCCGAGAAGGCCGATGCGTTCATCGGCGCCTTTGCGGAGTGGATGCAGGTCCGCTACCTGGTCTCGGAGAACCGTCATTTCCTGCGGAACCTGCAAACAGACGCTTTTGCCGTATTGCGACCCATCGATTTTGTCACCCGCTGGGAGCAGGATATCCTCTGACGATGCCCAGCCAAACCTGGAAGATCGTGAGCTAACCTCAGAAAGTGAGCTAACCTTGGATCCCCACGCACTTCACCGCGACGCTATCGTTTTTGACGGCCACTGCGACACGCTGCTCTCGGTGCTCGAGGACAAACGGTCGCTTACCGAGCGCTCCGACAGGGGGCACGCAGACCTCCCCCGCTACAAGGAGGGCGGGGTTACGGCGCAGATCTTTGCCCTGTTTGCGGAGCCCTTTGCGCTGGGCGGGCGCGAGCCGACGTGGGAGGCGCTGCGCCTGCTCGACGCCTTCTATGAAGCGGCCGAGGCGACGCCGGAGCTCGTTTTGGCGCGCAAGGCCGCCGATGTGCGCCGGGCCAAGGCCGAGGGCAAGCTGGCGGGCGTTATTGGGCTGGAGGGCGCCGAGGCTCTGCGGGGCGACCTGGGCGTTCTGCGCATCCTGCACCGGCTGGGCCTGCGCAACATCGGCCTCACCTGGAGCCTGCGCAACGAGGCGGCGGACGGTGTGGCTGAGGAGCGCACTGGCGGCGGTTTGACCCAGTTCGGGGCGAGCCTGGTGCGCGAGGCGAACCGGCTGGGCGTGATGGTGGATATTGCTCACTTGGCGCCGGCCGGTGTGCGCGACGTCCTGGCTCTCAGCGAGGGGCCCGTGGTGGACTCGCACGCCAACGCCCGGGCGCTCTGCGATCATCCCCGCAACCTGACCGATGAGCAACTCGAGGCCCTGGCGGCCAAGGGAGGTGTGGTAGGCGTGGTCTTTGTGCCCTCCTTTGTGGCCGCTGAGCGCGAAGAGCAGACCCTGGACCGCCTGCTGGATCACATCGATCACATTGTGCACACCGTCGGCGTCGACCATGTCGGCCTGGGCTCGGATTTCGATGGCTTTGGTGGCGACCCGTTGATCGGCCTGCCCGACGTGACCCATCTGCCCGCAATCACGGCCGGGCTCGTGGCGCGTGGCTATGGCGAGGAGGCGGTGCGCAAGATCCTGGGCGAGAACTGGCTGCGGGTGTTCGAGCAGGTGGCGGGATAGGTTGTGTTTGCATAGTGGGTACTGGTTTGGAGGTTGAGTTTGTTGTACAGGAACCCACCCGCGAGTTCACAGCTCTGGATGCGCCTGAACCGGCCTGACCTGCCGTTGGAGCAGGTGCAGGTGGCGGTTGTGGGGGCGCCCTACGACGGCTCGGTGACGCACGCTCGCGGCGCGGCCCAGGCGCCGGCGGAACTGCGTGCGCTGGGCGCGGATAGTTGGTTCTTTACTGAAGAGGGCCTGGACCTGCGCGGCCTACGCCTGCGCGATCTGGGAGATGCACCGGTTGTTGACAGCGATGCGGCGGCGACGCAGCGTGCCCTGGCTGAGGCCATCCGTCCGGTTGTGGCGGCCGGGGCCGTCCCCCTGGTGCTGGGCGGCGATCACAGCATCACGAGCGCGGCTGTGGCCGGGGTGGTAGGCAGCGAGCCACTGGGCGTACTTTGGCTCGATGCTCACGCTGACCTGATGGATACCTATCGGGGCGTTGCCGGCCGCGGGGAGAGCCGCTATAACCACGCCTGCCCGCTGCGGCGCATCTGTGAGATGCCGCAGGTGGGGCCGGCGCGGGTGCTGGCTGCCGGTATTCGCGATCTGATGGAGGACGAGTGGGCGTACCTGCGTGGGCAGGGGGTGGCCGCGGTCTTTGGCCATGAGCTGGGGCGCTGCACGCCGGCAGAGTTGGCGGCGCGCGTGTATGAGCGCCTGGGCGGCCTGGCCGGTGGGGTGTACGTGAGCCTGGATATCGACTTTTTGGACCCGGCGGCTGCGCCGGGCACGGGGACGCCGGTGCCGGGTGGGGCGTCCAGCCGCTACCTGCTGGACCTGATCCAGGCCCTGGCCCGGCCGCCGGCGGGCCACCGGCCTCTGCGCATCGCCGGCATGGATGTGGTCGAGGTGGCGCCGCCGCTGGATCACAACCGCATCACTGCCTGGGCGGCGATGCGGGCCATTACCGAGCTGTTGGGCTACATCGTGCGGACGGCTTGCTGACCGGAGGCGGGCCGATGTCGGTCCATGTGCGGATGCGGGCGCGCAGGTTAGCGAGGATTTGTTCGCTGCCGGCAACGCTCATACGGATGGCGTCGTTGGGACAGGCGGCGACGCAACGACCGCAGCCCTTGCAGTCGTCACTGATCTCGGCCCGTCCGTTCACCATTTGTATCGCCCTCACGTGACACAGCTCAACGCACACGCCACAAGCTTGGCAGGCGTCGCTGACGGTGACCTCCAGCCCGGGCAGGCGCGTGATGCGCTCCCAAAAGTGCCGTGGGCCTTCGCGCAGGGTGCCACGGACGACACAGCAGCAATCGCAGCAAAAGCAGACGGCCAGCATCCGCTCGTAGCTGCGGATGCCAAGCACCATGGCGTCAAAGGCGGAGTGAACAATCAGTGGCACTAGCCCCAGGCTGATAGCGCGCCGCGCGTGGGCCAGGGCTTCCTCGGGGCTGGCTGGCCTGCCCAGCTCTGAAGAGATCTCGCGCGCACCCTCACCGAGAAAGATGCAGCCTATATCCTGTGGATAGTTCCGGCAGCCTTCCCCCGTGCGGCAGATACAGCGGTCCAGGATAAAGCGATAGCTTGCCTCTGCCAGCAGGGGCTCCAGCAAAAGGTGGGGGAGCACCACACTTTCGCTGTGCTGGATCGTCTGCTGGATCGGGATGATCGTCGCGCCGATGCAGCGCTGGTTCAGCAGCGGCATCAGGAGACGGCCCATGAGCGGGCGCCGCGACAGCCAGTTGAGAGCATGGCTGAGGGGCCACAGACGGGCGACGATATCCAGGACGATCGGCGGGTTGGCCAAGAGAACTCACCTTCCTGCGTTGCTGCTATTGGCGACGTGTTGCCGGTTAGGGTTCAGGTCGAATGCTGGGCGAGGAAGGCGTTGACCTTCTCAGCGCCGGGCATCGAGGGCTGGGCGCCCATGACCGTGGTGGCCAGGGCGGCGACGGCATTGGCGTAGCGCACTGCCTCGCGCAGGGGTTTGCCCTGCGCCCAGGCTACGGCCAGAGCACCGTTGAAGGCATCGCCGGCCCCGGTTGTGTCTACGGGCTGCACTCGGAAGGCGGGCACCGTCTCCAACACCTCTAGCGAGGCCAGGAGCGCGCCGCGCTTGCCCAGGGTCATTGCCACCGCCCCTACGCCGCGTGCCAAAAGCGCCTTGGCGGCTCCCTCCGCGCCCGCTTTGCTTTCGGTATCCATGCCTGCCAGCAGCCTGGCCTCGCTAGAGGTGTTGGAGAC